>JAAUSZ010000192.1 GCA_012031875.1 Desulfobacula sp. | reverse complement strand
CGAAAAAATCAAAATGGCCGCCCCCTATGGCAAGGCTGTGGAGATTGAAAAAACAAAATGAGTTCGGCATCCACCTGGCATCCTATAAAACAGTTGAAAACGCATCCAGGGAGTTAAAGCAGCTCCGGAAGCAATTGGAGCCCTTGATCAGGGATGAGGATTTTTCCATCCGGCGGGTGGATCTGGGGGATAAAAAAGGGGTCTGGTACAGGATTTTCGCCGGGCGGTTTAAGGATAAAAACTCGGCCCTGGCCTTAAAGCAGGCCTTAAAGGGGAAGCATCTCTATGCCGAGATCACACGGTTGTCCCGGTAGTCCTTCAGTTGAAATCAAAGCTTTTTAAGGCCATCACCGGCCCATCTTTTTTCTCACGGTTTGTAATTTCAATGTCCACCTTGCCCCGGGTCAGGGCCTCTTTGTCCTTTACGGGCAGATAAATTGTCTGATCCGGGTTCTGGGCGTAAATGGATATGCCTTTGACCTCACCCACGGGAATCCTTTGTCCGGGCCGGTCCAAAGGGGTGAAAAAGGCTTTAACGTCTGCAAAAACAGAGGCGGCCCCGCTTCTTTCAATCCTTGTCTCAAGGAAATGGCCCTGGTCCCGGGTGACCAGCCGGGGGGCCAGGGGCGCCACCGTGGCATCCACCTTGCCGTGCCGGATAATGATGGGAATGGATACATGAAAGACAATGTCGATATTGATGGCAATATTTTCCGTATTTTCCCGGGAGCCGGGAGTTTTTTCTCCGGGAACGGGAGAGACCTTTAACTGGGCCCGGTATTCGCCCTCGGGCAGGTCTGCGGGTTTTCTTACCATCACCCGGACGGTCTGCCAGCCCTGGGGAGCCAGGGTGGCCCGTTTGGGTGAAAACTGGATCATGCTTTGGGCAAAGAGTTCCGCCTCATTGGGCTCAAGGACCTCGGTCCGGGTCCCGTATTCATCCATGCGGATGGAAATCAGGCTGATTTGGTAAGTTTGCGGGGTTTTGTTGGGGTTGATCAGTTTTACGGTTGTCGCCCTGGTCCTGCCTTCAAACACCACCCGGGTCGGGGCCATGAGGACCGCGGCATCCTGCCCGAAAACCGGGGATACCGGCAAAAGGCAGGAGAACAGCATCCATGCCGGAAAAAGAAAGAGGGTGAAGCTTTTGATCAGTGGGTTTTTTATTGGCGTCATAGGGTTCGATCTCTGATTTAAGGATTGATAATATCCACGGTCACGATGAGGGTGGCCGTGTAATTCCGGCTTTTTTGCCCGCTGTTGATATGAAGAAGCCCTCCCACATCAAAATCAATTTCCTCCACCGCCGTGCTTGCGGCAAAGATTTTGGATCGGGCGTCAATGCCGTCCAGGACCATATCCGCAGCCCCGGCCGCCTGGAGCAAAACGGAAACGGGATATACCACATTGATCATCTGGCCGGGGATATCGGAAGATACCCGGATGATACCGCTGAACCCGCCGTCAATCTGTGAATTGCCCGCGGTGAAAACTATGGGCACAGCCGGGCCGGTCTTGGCGTTGATCTCGATGATTTCCCCGAAGGGGCTGGCAATGATATTCCCGAAGCTTAGGGGCCGGATCAGGCTGACGCCGGCGGAAAGGCCGCAGCCTTGAAAAGGAAGAAGATGGAAACGGACAGTATGAGGATTTTATATTTGAAAGATACCCTGTGCATGTCATGTGGTGTAACCGGAAAGCCATGATATGTCAATGGGATACATCCTTGTCACCAGTTTTTGGAAAACGGCCCTGCCCGGTTAATAATTGACGGTACACACGCAGGTTCCGGTATAGGTCCCGGCGGCCTGGTTGGCTCCCACCGTCAGCACGCCGCCGATATGGATATTGTTGATGGCGGGAGCAACTGAAACTAGTAAGGAAGGACCTGTTGAATTGGTTGCAATACTCGCGTCGGTAACAGTCATATAGGTTGCCGCAGTGGGTGCTGTGCCCGCAATTCCTATGGCTTCAGCTTGGGTGGGGGTATTTGCACTGGTGATGGCAAAGCTGATGGTCACAGTGGCATTGATATTGGTGCCCACGGTAACCAGGCCGCTTATTCCCCCGGAAACGCTGGCCGTGCCGGTGACTACCGGAGTTGCACTTCCGGTATGGGCACCTATAGTGATGGTGCTGGCCGCTGTACTTGAAACAATGCTTCCAAAATCAATGTCCGTCACCTTGGTCAGGGTCAGGGTGGCCGCCGTCACCGTGGCCGTGGCCGGGACATTCACCGTTGCAGCATACCCAAGGGCGGTTGCCATTAAAACAGCAGGAATGATCAAAACAGCCAGTATTCTTTTTTCAAGCCAATGCATTTTTTCCTCCCTAAAATACCATTACCTTTGCGAGGCGATTATAATTCAAAATTTAAAAATTCACAATATTGTTCAATAGTATCGGCCCCGGATAGCGGATTCTTTAATAAATTTCCGTTTGCGGCCGGGCTAAGATTTTTTTGACGCCAGGGTTTCCAGGGCGTCCTGGGCCGCATCGGCCAGATCCCGGTGGTCCAAGGAGGGAAGTCTCGCCCTTATCCATTCCCCGGCGTCTTCATCACCGGCCAGCCCCAGGACATACAGGATGTCTCCCTTGACCGGGATGTCCTTTTCATCAAAGCTCGCCATGAGGATGGGGCAGAGGCGGGCCGCCAGCTCCGGGGCCGATTCGCAGAGGTCTTCCACAATGACCATGGCCCCCAGCCGGACGGACCAGGTGTCGTGAAGCAAAAGGGCGGTGAAATTGTCAAAGATCTGATTTTTTTCAACCAGTTGCCGGGTGATCCAGGAGGCATCCCCCTGTTCCAGGAGGGTTTGCAGGGATTCGGCGCTGAGTTGGGCCGGGTCCCGGTGGAGGGCCATGTG
Source organism: Desulfobacula sp. (assembly GCA_012031875.1). Lineage (GTDB taxonomy): Bacteria > Desulfobacterota > Desulfobacteria > Desulfobacterales > Desulfobacteraceae > Desulfobacula. The sequence goes on along the minus strand of JAAUSZ010000192.1, from coordinate 6,615 downwards.
GAGGATCTCATGGGCCGTCACAGCTCCGGTCCACCTGAAACCGTCATCCAGGATGAGGCAGGGGGCGGACACGACCCCGTCTTTGGCCGCGGTTTCCGGGAACAGGCTCCCGTCTATGATATGGAGACGGATTCGGGGGCAGTGAAGGGCCAGGGGGAAAACGTTCCGACCACGGCGGGGCAGAAAGGGCATTGAAGGGCGATATACAGGGTCAACCGGACCGGGATATCAATGCCGTCAAGGGTGTTTACGATCTCCCCGGAAAGGGGCGATCCCTGGCCGGTGAGACCGGCCAGGGCCTCCAGAAAAGGTCCCAGCTCCTTATTCAGGGGAAGGGCCGAATAGGTGATATTGTCCTTGAGCCGGAATCCGGGCAGGCCGGTATCGGTTTTTTCCTCTTCAATGACCAGATCCGGAATCAGGGTGGACAGCGCACCGGCCATCGAGGCAAAGGAAGGGTCTTCGGCATGGCCCGTGGAAATCCGTTGAATCCGGGTCCTGATGGGCCTGGTTTGGGTAAAGGTCTTTATTTTTGCTTGGGATTCGGGATCAAAAAGCGTCATGGCGTGGGAAGGCTCCTTATTGGATGAAGGCCCGGACCTTGTTGCCGCCCTGGTCCATGGCCAGGGCGAGGGCCTGGAGGGCATTTTTGGTAAGATCATGAACAGCGGTGCCGGGTTTGTGGTCGTAGGAGGCTATCCCGATGCTGACAGTGAGGTTCAGTTCTGTTGTTCCGGCTTCAAAACGGAAACCGGCGATTTTCTCCCGGATTCGTTCAGCCAGCATCCTGGCGCCGTTTAAGGCCGTGTTGGGCAGGACAAGGCCGAATTCTTCCCCCCCGTACCGGCAGACCAGGTCATGGCTCCTGACCATGCTTTGAATCAGGACGGCGGCGGCGGTGAGGATGGCGTCACCGGTGTCATAGCCGTGGGCCAGATTGACGGCCTTAAAATGATCAAAGTCCACGAGAAGAACGGACAGGGGGGTGTCATACCGTTTTGAGGTGGAAATTTCGGATTCCAGTTCCTGTTCAAAGCACTGGCGGTTATACAGTTTGGTGAGAAAATCCTTTCTCGAGATCATGATGATCCTGTTCCGGGCGTCTTCCGCCTCCCTGGCGATCCCGGCTTTTTTAAGGGTGCCGTGAATGATGGAAAAAATATGTTCAGCCGAGATTTCTTCCTTTGCAAAATAGGCAAAAGCGCCCTTGGCCATGGCCTCCGGGCCCTTATGAAGGCTGTGCTTTTCCAGGGTGAAAATGACGGGGATTTTCGAGCGGACCTGGTTTAATTTCAAAAGCAGGTCAAAGCCGTTTCCGTCGGGCAGGATATCATTGATGAAAATCAGGTCGATTCTATTTTCGGAAATCAATTCCATGGCTTTTTCAAGGGTTTTTGCCTGGGATACCGAACAGGTGATCACCCCCCGGATAAAATGGCTGAAGATCCTGAAATCCTCATTGGAATCTTCAATATAGAGGATCTGGTACCCCTGGGCCGGCTGGGGGGCCTGACCCTCGGGCAAGGGGATATGTTTTGATTTCACCGGTGGGGCGGACAGTTTTTTGGCGATCAGGGCAATCCGGTCAACGGCCGTTTTGATGGAGGCCAGACCGGATTTGACCCTGGGGCCGGCGTTTTTATCCTGGAGCAGTTGGTTCATGCTCCCCTGGAGGAGTCTCAAGGGTTGCTGCAATTGGTTGGCGGCCGTCACGGACCGTCCGGTCAGCTCTTTTTTCAGGAATTCTTCCTGAACGGCCAGGTCATATTGGGAGGCAGTTTTTTATAGATTTTATCCAGTTCATTGAGGCTCTGGTCCACGGCTTTTTTTTGTTTAAAGAGTTCGTAGAAAATATTGATTTTTGCCCGGACCAATTGCGCCTCAAGGGGTTTCACCATATAGTCGATTTTAAGCGGCGTAAAATCGGCAAGGAATTGTTTTTTCGGTCCGGTATCGGTGAGGATGAGCAGGGGCGTATTATAGGTCTGACGGTGGCTCATGAGCATGGCCCCGATTTTATACAGGTCCGTATGGGGATGGGTTTCATCCGCCAGAACCAGGATAAAAAAAATGGGTATAAATCAGCTCAAAGGCCTTTTTTTCCGTATCGGCTTCAAGAATTTCAAGGTCGAAAAATCCCTTGAGCGCGTCGGTGAGGGCGTTTTTCGTGTCTGCCCCGGCCAGGAGGAGAAGCTTGTCTTTTGCCGTTTTCATGTCAACCCCTTTCATCTATATGATTCGGATAGATATCCTTTATCAGAATCCTGCTTTAAAATTAAGAGGAAATCATGTAAATTATTAAACCTGTCATAAAAGAGGAGCCCTGAACCGGACAAAAACATGAAATTCATTGCCGATCTTCACATCCATTCCCGATATTCCCGGGCCACCGCCAAGGACCTTGATTTTGAACACCTTTACCAGACGGCCCAGATCAAGGGGATCACCCTGGTCGGCACCGGGGATTTTACCTATCCGGCCTGGATTGAAGAAATCGAAACCAAGCTTGAGGAAACAGAACCCGGGCTCTTTTCCCTGAAAAAAGAAATTGCGGATAAGATCGACAAAACCCTTCCTGAAAATTTAAGGGGCCCGGTCCGGTTCATCCTCCAGACGGAGATCAGCAATATTTACAAGAAAGGGGGAAGGGTCCGGAAAAATCATAACCTGGTCTATTTCCCGGATATCAACAGTGTCAAAAAATTCAATGCCCGGCTGGATGCCATCGGGAATATCAAATCCGACGGCCGCCCCATCCTGGGCTTGGATGCCCGGAATCTCTTGTCCATCATGCTGGATATCAATGATAAGGGTTTTTTTGTGCCGGCCCATATCTGGACCCCCTGGTTTTCCCTTTTCGGATCCAAATCCGGGTTTGATTCCATGGAAGAATGCTTCGGGGATTTGACCTCCCATATCTTTGCCGTTGAAACCGGGCTGTCTTCGGACCCGCCCATGAATTGGCGCATTCCGGATCTTGACCCCGTCAGGCTCATTTCCAATTCCGATGCCCATTCCCCCGGATACCTGGGTCGGAACGCCAATGTTTTTCATACGGAATTGGATTATTTCCATATCCGCCGGGCCCTTGAAACAAATGACCCCGCCGCCTTCGGGGGCACCCTGGATATGTACCCCCACCAGGGGAAATACCATTATGACGGTCACCGCAAATGCAATATCAGCCTGAACCCTGCGGAAACGATACGCATGGGAGGCATCTGCCCGGGCTGCGGGCGGCCCTTGACCCTGGGGGTGCTGAACCGGGTGGAGGAGCTGGCCCTACGGCCGGAAGGCTATGCACCGGAAAACCGTCACGGATTTACGAGCATTATCCCCCTGCCGGATATCCTCTCGGAGATTTTTGATGTGGGACCCAAAACAAAAAAGTGCTGGAAGCTTATAAACGGGCCACGGAATTCCTGGGACCCGAACTCCGGATCCTGACGGAACGGTCCATTGAACAGATCCAGGGGGCAAATATCCCTTTGCTGGCCGAGGCGGTGAAGCGGATGAGGGAAGGAAAAATCCTCATCGAACCCGGCTATGACGGGGAGTTCGGCAAGGTCAATATTTTTTCAAGACAGGAAAAACAAAAGCTTAAAGGCGAGAAAACCTTCGCCTTTGCCCGTTCTGATGATCTGCCGGAAACCCGGGCAAAGTCCGTGGCTGAGAAAAAACCGGCCTTTGAGCGAAAAAGCAAGAAATCCCTGGAACCGGTGCCCAAGAACCGGAATGCCGATGTATTGGAAGGCCTGAACCCGGACCAGCAGCGGGCCGTTGAATCAGAGGCCCGGGCCCTTATCATCCAGGCCGGTCCCGGCACCGGCAAAACCCGGACCTTAACCGCGAGAATTGCCTATCTCATATCAGAAAAGAGGGTCGATCCGGGTGCGATCCTTGCCCTGACCTTTACCAACAAGGCGGCCAAGGAGCTGGAAAAACGGATTCAAAAATATCAGCCCGGTTCACGGACGCCTGTCACGGCCCTTACCTTTCATGCCTTTTGCCTCAAACTTTTGAAGGAATACCAGGGCTTTGACGCGATCCTGGCCATGATGACCTGCGGATTTCCCTGGTCCGGGAAGCCATGGGCGGAAAGGGCAAAAGGGGGGAGGTCCGCGAGGCGGACCAGTTCATTGGCCTTTGCAAACAGAACCTCCTGGGGCCGGAGGACGATCTTGGAAAGGTGGCGGGCGAAGGCGGGGCAGGACGCTTGAGACCGGTTTACAAGGCTTATCTTTCCCTTTGCAAAGAACGGAATACGGCGGATTTTGAGGATCTCATTTTTTGGACCATGGAAATGCTGGCCACGGATGAGAAGATCCTGTCCGCGGTCCGCAGCCGGTATCTTTATCTTTTTATCGATGAATATCAGGATTTGAATTTCGGGCAGTATGAGCTGGTAAAGCTTTTATCAAAGCATAGCCATATTGTGGTCATCGGTGATCCGGATCAGTCCATTTACGGGTTCAGGGGATCGGACAATGTCTATTTCAAGCGGTTTGAATCCGATTTTCCAGGGTGCGAAAAAATCATCCTGACCCAAAATTACAGGTCGGCCCAGGCCATCCTGGATGCATCCTTCCAGGTGATTTGCAAATCATCTGAAAAGGATGAGAAAATCCGGATCTTTTCCGATATCGGGACCCCAAAGAAGCTCATCATCAAGGAGACGGCGTCGGAAGAGGCGGAAGCCGCAGCCATCGGGAAAATGATTGAAACCCTGGTGGGCGGGACGTCGTTTTTTCCATGGATTCAAGAAAGCAGGAGTTTGACAATCCCAAAGAATATTCGTTTTCCGATTTCGCCGTCCTCTTCCGCACCCGAAAACAAAGCGAAGCCTTTGTCTCTGCGTTTGAAAAGGCGGGGATTCCCTTCCAGGCCGCCGACAAGGCCCGAATCCTGAAACCGGAAGGGATTTCCCCATTGATTTCCCTTTGCCGGAGCTTGACCCAAAAAGGGGGTAACATCGGGGCAATCCCTTTGCAGGCAGGGCTCAGTGTTAAAGACATGCAATCCCTGAGAAATGAGATCCAATTTCTTGACAATGGAGCCGGATTAAGGCTTTTAAGTGAAAAGACGGGCCTGGATGAGATCATGAAGAAAAATGGCGCAGCCAAAGAGGCCTTTGAAAGGCTTGTGTCCCTGGCAGGGCCCCACCCTGATCTGAAAAGTTTTCTGGATGCCCTTGACCTTGACCAGGATGCCGATACCCTGGCCTATGATGTGGAAAAGGTATCCCTATTGACCCTCCATGCGGCCAAGGGACTTGAGTTCCCGGTGGTGTTTGTGGCAGGATGCGAACAGGGGCTGATTCCCTTTGCCGGGGACGGGGAACATATTGAGGATTTGGAGGAGGAACGCCGTCTGTTCTATGTGGCCATGACACGGGCCATGGATATTCTTTGTTTGACTTATGCCCAAAAAAGACGCATATATGGCAGGCGTTTTAATCGGCAACGCTCTTTATTTATTGAGGATATTGAAAAAAGGCTGACCCGGCTGGAAAAGACTGCGGCCCGAATGCCGGAGCCAAAGAAGCCTGAGCAACCTGAACAACTGGAATTGTTCTGAAGCCGGATAACCCGAGAACATAATACGTCAGGATACAAATGGAACAACGGATAGTGAAGACCATTCAGCTTGAAAACGGCCATACCCTTGTACTATCGGATCTTTCCCGGAAGATCAGTGAAGATGCCTATGTTGTGGTGATGAAGGCGAGCATGGAGATCGAAATTATAAAAGAGCTGTTTTTAGATAGCCCCTTGTCGGATTTCAAATTTCAGGATATCCTGAGGATTCTGGGAGATAAAACAGTCTACGAGTACAGGATGGAGCGCAATTTCATCCTGAACCATGAGAAAGATGCGGTGTTTACCCATATGGTTGAAACCTATATTAAAAATCTGGGGCAATATGTGGCAAAACCGGGATTCCCCGGAAAATTTGCCTTAAAGGAATACAAGAACAGGATAAAATAAAAAGAGAATGAAACCCTTTTTCCATTTTCTGGCGTTTTTTTTGTGCCTTGCCTTTGTTCATACCGCTTGGGCTGATATTTATATGTATGTGGATAAAAGCGGGGTGGTTCTATTTTACCAATGTTCCCACATCAGATAAGTATAAACTATTTGTAAAGGAGCTGCCTGCAAGGGTAAAAAGGAGTTCCAACACTGCTGAATACGATCATATCATCAGGAGAGCGGAAGAGACATATGATGTGGATTTTTCCCTGATTAAGGCCGTCATCCAGGCGGAGTCCAATTTTGATCCGGAAGCGGTTTCAAAAAAGGGGGCAAAGGGGCTGATGCAGATCATGCCGGGCAATTTTCGGTCCCTTGCCGTGCAGGACCCCTTTAATCCGGCCCAGAACATCATGGGGGGAGTGAAATATCTCCAGGAACTGCTGAGGCGGTACGAGAATAAACTGCCCCTGGTTCTGGCCGCATATAATGCAGGCCCCGAGGCTGTGGACCAATACCGGGAAATTCCCCCCCTTTGAAGAAACCCAAAACTATGTCAGGAAAGTGTTAAGGCTTTATAAACAGTTATAAAAGATTCTTGATGGCCTAGAATTTTTTCTCAATTTCCCTTATAAAACTAGTATGA
>JAAUSZ010000024.1 GCA_012031875.1 Desulfobacula sp. | reverse complement strand
ATGCCGTCCAGGACCAGCATCTTTCCGTGATGCTTGGTTTCATACAGGTCAATCTGCTGAAATCGGCTTTTTTTTCGAAATAAGAAGTCTTTCTATTTCAATGGTCAGCGCTATGCCGGGCCATATGTCCGAAGTCTCTGAAAACCATCCGTTCTTTACTTTATCAGGGGTCAAAGGGTCTGCCTTCATTTTTTCAACTGCATTTCACTCAGTTTGTTGGCCCAGTCCAGGGCCTCGCAATATGCTTCCTTTACCTTTGCCGTATCCAGGCCAAGCTGGGCGACCATGGCCTCTGTTTGCTCAAAGGCGGCTTCCTCCAGATACCGGGCCAGTTTTAAAAGCGGGACATATTCATTATTGGCCTGCATGAGCAGGGCCCCCTTGAGTTTGTCCGCCAGGGGAAGGTATTTTAAAATCTCGGCCATGGGCTGGTTCAGCAGGGCATCCAGAAGGGAGAACATGCCCAAAAGAAAGAGCGAATCCGGTTCAAACCCCCAGAAATCATGGGACCGGACCACCTGCTCCAGGAATTTTCCCCTCTGCGCGGAAAGAAACACCAATTCATTGGCATTCCGGTTTTCCGACACCCCGGACAAGAGAACGACCCTGAGCCAGTTCTTCAGATTATTCCAACCCATGAGGGTAACGGCATCCTTGATGGAATCGATTTTCCGTCTGAACCCGAAGGAGGCGGAATTCAAATAGGCCAGCAGCCGGAAACTGACGGCCACATCGGCCTGGATGGCCGTGGCAAGCTCGGAAAAATCAGGGTCCTTTTTTCAATGGCCTTCATGAGTTCAAACCGGGAAACCGTTCCGGACAACACTTTTTTAACGGAGACATCTTCCTGCTTTTTGAAAAACGAGCCCTTGAAATACGTGAACCCGGCCTTGCAGCAGACGTCAAAGACGGCCTGGTTGTTGACCCGGGCCGCAAGAATCCCGGCTTTGTAAGGCGCGGCATCCCGGCAGACAGCCAAAAGCTCGGGCAGGACCATGGCTGAAATATCCAGGGAGATCATATCGGCAAGGTCATACACCGCCTTGCAGGCCTTGTGGTTTTTTGACCCAGGGAACCGTCACCTGATAGCCGTCTTTTTTCAGTTTGGCCAGGATGGCGATAAAGGGCTCAGGGAGCCCCTCCGGGCTTGACAGCATGACCACGGTCCGGCCTGGAGGAAGGGCATAGGGAAGATTTTTCATGATATTTCTTTTTGAAAAACCGATCATGATCTTTTTTTCCCGGTCCATGATCTGGTCCAGGGCCAGGGAGGTCCCGGACATGAGATCCGGTGTGAGGCCGTCCCCTATTTCCGGGCTGATGGGTTTGTCTTCGCCGGCAGACAGGTAAACCAGTTCATAGCCCCAGAGATTTTTTTTGCCGTCAAATATGGGAAGCCTTGCAAATGTTACCGGACTCTGCCGGATCTCGCCCTTTTCGCTGTTCATTCTTCCTCCGCTAAAATTTGGCCCGTTTAAGGAAGCGGTGTCGCCGCCCAGATATGGTCTGCATATTCCTGAACCGCCCGGTCACTGGAAAATTTTCCCATATTGGCTGTATTCAAAATCGACATCCGCGTCCAAAGGCTTTGATCCATATAGGTTTTTGCAACCGTTTCCTGGGTCGCGGCATAATTTTCAAAATCCGCAAGCACCAGATAATAGTCCCCGCCCGCCAAAAGGGAATGGACAATGGGATCAAACAGCCGGGGATTCTCCGGTGAAAAATATCCGGAACCGATCATATCCAGAATTTTTATAATTTCCGGGTTGTCTTCATAATACCGAACCGGGTTATAACCGGCCTGTTTTTTTTGAACCACCTCATCGGCCGTCAGCCCGAAAATAAATATGTTCTCCTTGCCCACCTCTTCCATGATTTCCACATTGGCCCCATCCAGGGTGCCGATGGTCAGGGCCCCGTTCAAGGCGAATTTCATATTGCCTGTTCCCGAGGCCTCCAGTCCGGCCGTAGAGATCTGCTCGGAAATATCCGCGGCCGGGATGAGTTTCTCCGCCTGGGAAATACAGTAATTGGGCAGGAAAATCACGCTCAGTCTTCCCCGGACCAGGGGATCCCGGTTTATGGTTTCCGAGACGGAGGTGATGAGCTTGATGATGAGTTTGGCCTGCAAATAGGCCGGCGCGGCCTTGCCGGCAAAGAAAAAACTGCGGGCCACAGGGATGTCGGCCCTGTTTTCCCGGATTTTTGCATAGAGATGGATCACATGAAGAATATTGAGCAGTTGGCGCTTGTATTCATGCATGCGCTTGGCATGGATGTCGAACAGGGAATTGGGGTTCACGCCCTTCCCGGTTTTTCTCAGGGTATACCGGGCCAGCCTTTTTTTATTCTCAAATTTCACCTTCTGCCATTGGGACTGGAACCGGGAATCATCTGCATAGGGGATGAGGTTTTTCAGAAGAGACAGATCCGACACCCAGCCCGGGCCGATGACCGAGGTGATAAGGCCGGAAAGCCCGGGGTTGGACTGGTGCAGCCATCGCCTCGGGGTGATTCCGTTGGTGACGTTCCTGATCTTTCCCGGATAAATCCGGTTAAACTCTTTAAAAAGGCTGGTTTTCAGGATATGGGAATGCAGGGCAGCCACCCCGTTGACGGAATGGCTGCCGATAATGGCCAGGTGGGCCATCCGTATCCTCTTGGTATGACCTTCCTGGATAATGGACAGCCTTCCGGACAGGTCCGGGTCATCCGGATAGGTCTTTTTCAGATCATCCAGAAATCTTTGGTTGATCTCATAAATGATTTCCATATGACGCGGCAAAAGCCTTCCCAGTAAGGATACCGGCCAGGTTTCAAGGGCCTCGGGCAGGACGGTATGATTGGTATAGGCAAAGGTTTTCCCGCAGATGGACCAGGCCTCATACCAGGAAAGTCCGTAGTCATCCATCAAAAGACGCATGAGTTCGGGAACGGCAATGGTGGGATGGGTATCGTTCAACTGGATGGCGGCCCAGTCGGGAAACGCGTCAAAGGACTGGTATTCCTTCCTGTACTGGAAAATAATGTCTTGGAGGGTGGCCGAAACAAAAAAATACTGCTGTTTGAGCCTCAGTTCCTTTCCCTTCTCGCTTTCATCACTGGGGTAAAGCACCTTGGAAATGGACTCGCTCAGGACCTTGTCTTCGGCAGCCCGGATATAATCCCCCCGGTTAAAAAAATCCAGGTCGAATTCCCGGCTGGAGGTGGCCGTCCAAAGGCGCATATTGGTGACAAACTCATCCCCGACCCCCGGAATCATCATATCGCAGGCCAGGGCCATGACCTCCTGGGTATCCACCAGGCGGAACCGCTGGTTTCCCAGGATATCGGTATAGGCCTCGGACCGGCCGTAGAACCCGACCTTGTAAATGTTTTCAAAGCGCATGATTTCCCAGGGGTTGCCCCGGCGCATCCAGTTATCGCTTTTTTCCTGCTGGAATCCGTCTTTCAATACCTGGTAAAAAATGCCGAAATCATAGCGGATTCCATACCCGTATCCGGGCAGCCTCAGCCGGGCAACGGAATCCATATAGCAGGAGGCCAGGCGGCCCAGGCCGCCGTTGCCGAGCCCCGGGTCCCATTCCTCTTCTTCAATGGCGTCCAGATCGAATCCAAGATCCGACAGGGCCTTCCGGGCGACCTCTTCCATATCCAGGGAAACAATATAATTTTTCAGGAACCGGCCCGGTAAAAATTCAAGGGAAAGATAAAAAATCCGCTTGGACAGGTTGTCCCTGCAGGCTTTCTGGGTTTTGATCCAGCGATTGATCAGCCGGTTTTTAAGGCTGAAGGCGAGTCCCATATAGCAGGTATACCGGTTCATCTCTTCAGGATCAAGCCCGAGATTAAACCGGATATTATAAAAAATTTCCTGTTTCAGGGCTTCAACCCTGGATTCTGAACCGTCACCGGTTTCACCGGGGATGGGGTCTTGATTCACCATAGGATCCTCCCGCTAGGTTATGCCTTGCCTGCCGAACCCAGAACATGGTTGACTTTGTGCATGTAAAGCCTTTTCAGGCTATCCCTGGCCGGCCCCAGGTATTTCCGGGGGTCAAATTCCTCCGGAGACTCGGAAAAGACTTTTCTGATGGCCGCGGTCATGGCCAGCCTTCCGTCGGAATCGATATTGATTTTGCTCACGGAAAGAGCCGCCGCTTTTCTGAGTTGATCTTCGGGAATGCCGATGGCATTTTCAAGCTTCCCGCCGTATCTGTTAATGGTTTTCACCTCTTCCTCGGGAACGGAAGAAGATCCGTGGAGGACAATGGGAAACCCTTTCAAACGCTTTTCAACCTCTGCCAGGATATCAAACCGCAGCGGAGGCGGCACCCATACCCCTTTTTCATTGTTTTTGCACTGTTTGAGCGTGAATTTATTGGCCCCGTGGGAGGTGCCGATGGATATGGCCAGGGAATCCACCTTTGTCCGTTTGACGAAATCCTCTACCTCGGCCGGATTGGTATAGCTGGATGTTTCCGAACTGACCTCATCTTCAACCCCGGCCAAAACCCCCAGCTCCCCTTCCACCGTGATATCATGCCGGTGAGCGAATTCAACCACCCTGGCCGTCAGTTCAATATTCTGCTCATAGGAATGATGGGAACCGTCAATCATAACCGAAGAAAATCCCATGTCAATACAATTCTGGCAGAGTTCAAAGGTGTCGCCGTGATCCAGGTGAAGCGCGATGGGGATTTCACAGCCCAGTTCCCTGGCATAGGCCACCGCGCCCTGGGCCATATATCGCAAAAGGGTCTGATTGGCATATTTTCGCGCACCTGAAGACACCTGGAGAATCACCGGCGACCGGGTTTCCACGCAGGCCTGGATGATGGCCTGAAGCTGTTCCATATTATTGAAATTATATGCAGGAACCGCATAACCGCCTGTTGCCGCTTTCTTGAGCATGTCACGGGTATTGACAAGCCCGATGTCCTTGAAACTGATCATGATTTTCCCCCTTACTGATGGTTATGAACCCATAATGGTATTTTCACGATTAAGAGCATGCGATCACTTAAATGATCCTTGACTCTACATCATCTCCTTGCGTAAAACAATTGAATTTTAAAAACAGTATCCGGTGCCGGAAAGAAACAAACAGGGGAAGCCCTGTCACGAATAACCGCTTCGGGGCTTGAAAATCCGTTGGAAGTTCTTACCCTAGGACCATCGGTTTACTAACAACAGGGATCCGATACCCAGGCAGACAAACAAGGAGAAAACCATGGAAGAAAAAAAAGACCCGCTCATCAAAAACATTTCCTTTTCCAAGCCCGTAAACATGATCGAACTGGTGGACTATGAGGAGGGCCGGGTGGTAAGCCGGACCCTTTGCGCCAAGCCCCATGTCAATATCACCCTATTTGCCTTTGACAAGGACGAGGAAATCAGCGCGCACACATCACCGGGAGATGCCATGGTCCAGGTCCTGGACGGGGAGGCGCTGATCAATATCAATGGTGAAAAGATCAAAGCTGCAAAGGGACAAGCCGTTGTCATGCCGGCCAATGTCCCCCATTCGGTCACCGCTTCCACCCGGTTTAAAATGCTCCTGACCGTTGTGAAACAGCCTGTGGGAATCAAAGGCCTGTAACCGGAAGAACAAAGGGATAGACCTGTTTCTTCCCTGAAGCGGATTTTTCGTCAAAACCCGGATATTCTTTTGTCTCTGGTGTTGATGCCATGCCAAGGCTCTGCCGGGCCAGTAAAATACTGGAGGCTGCAAATACCAGAAGGCCCATTCCGTTCACCCAGGGCATATAATTGCCGTCGCTGCCTGCCATAAGCAGTCCGGCCGTCCAAAAGAAACCCTTAACTCCCATCCGCATTTTTTCATTTCGTTTAATCGGGGTCTGTTGCATTATACCTTCCTTTTATTTAGATTATTTCATCATGTGTTGAAAAAACTAAACACTCCGGATAAAAAAAACTACCGGTATTCCCGGCAGCTCCAGATCACCTTACCGATAATTCTGACCTTGTCCGTATCTTCCCTTTCAAGGAAGATCGGTTCATAGGCCTTGTTATCGCTGCAAAGCACCAGCTTGTTGGGGTGTTTTTCCAGCCTTTTGATCAGAATCGTGTCTTCCACCCCCACGGCATAGATGGCCCCGGCGATAATATTTTTCTGGGACTGGTCAATCAATACCGTATCCCCTTCCCTGATAACCGGTTCCATGCTTTGCCCGAAAACCTCCATGGCCACCATACATTCGGCCGATCCTTTGCGGGAAAGCCAGCCGGCCTGGAAAGACAGATATTGGGTGATGCTGTCTTCGCACTCAAAGGACCCGGTTCCGGCCGAAAGCCTTGCCGCCACCTTGGGAATATTTCTAAAGGCCGGTTCCTGGTCTGAGGCGGAATGCACAAAAATATTACCGGCTCCGGTTTCCACCCACCTGGGATTGAGCCCGTATTTTCGGTAAAGCTTGACTATCCATTTGTCAGGTATCTTATTGTTGTTCCGGGCATGGGTGATTCCGGACCGGTTGATTTCCAGCTCCCGGGCAAGCTCTGACTGGGAATCCACCCCCGTTGCCTCAAGAATCCGTTTTAAAAACTCGTCTATCTTATTCAAATTTCTTTAGCCCCTTTTTTAACCTACAGCCCATGTTTTTCATACCTGATGAAAAAAAGCAACAAAAATCTGCTAATGGGTCAATTTTTATTTAGGGCTGCCTGAAAAAAATAAACAAACGGGCTTCCGGCCCCTCACACCCCGAATCCGAAAATATGCCCCAGCCGGATCAGGGGGAATTTGCCGGGGTTTTTCGTCCGGGAAAGGGTTTGCCAATTCTGCTTCATCAGGTTGATATCTTCTTTTTTCCACATGGCTGACATCAACAGCCCTATGAAATTGGCATATTTGCCGATGGCCTGCCCGCCGATGACCCTTCCGTCCAGGAGGATCACCCTCAGATAATCCTTTCCGCTTTCTTTTTCAATGACCTCTGTTTTTCCCAGGAGGCATTCGGTTCCCCGGATGGTTTTCCAAAGGTGGCGGCATGGGTTGAAAAAAATGGGCCCGGGCAAAGGCGTGGGCGCCCTGGTAATTTTTATCTTTTCCCAGGATATTTTCCGCGACGATCCGCCCCTGTTCAATGGCATTGTGTTTCAACTGAAACATGGCGGTCTCGCCCGTACAGGCATCAATGGTTTCCACACAGTCACCGCAGGCATATATGCCGGGAGCACTGGTTTCCATCTTCAGGTTCACCTGGATGCCGCGGCTGGTCTCAATGCCGGCGGTCTTGGCCAGCGCCGTGCCGGGAACCACTCCGGTGGCCACCACCACGGTGTCGCAGTCGATCTCCCGTTTATCGGTGGTCACTCCGGTGACCCCTTGCGTGCCTTTGATCCGGAGAACCTTTTCACCGGTGCAGACATGGATTCCGTATTCTCGGAGGGCCTCACCCAGCCGTTGGCCCGTGGGCTCATCAAACAAAGCCGGCAGTATCCAGTTGAGGACTTCGATGACATAGACCTCGTATCCTTTTTTCTTCAAGGCTTCCGCCACCTCGATGCCGATGGCGCCGGACCCGATCACCACGGCCCGGGTCCCTTGATGCGCATGGAGCTTTTCAGCCTCGGGCAATTGCTTGCAACTGAACACCCCGGGATTGTTGATTCCCTCTATAGGCGGAATGAACAGGCTGCCGCCGTGGGCCAGCACCAGCTTGTCATAGCCGATCACCAGCCCCTTGTCCGTCGTGACCGTCCCGGCTTCGGGATCAATGGAGACCACCCGGTTGTTCAGAACCAGCTCGATATTATGCCGGATATAATCTTCCGGCGTCTTTCTGAAAATGTCTTTTTTTTCCGCTTCTCCGCCAAGGAAATAGGGAAGCGAGCACGGATCATATTCCGGCACGCCCTCGGCGGAGATAATGCATATATGAAGGTCCGGGCGTTGCTCTCTCAGGGTAAAGGCCACCTGATTGCCCGCGATTCCATTCCCGATAATCACAATTTTCATAGCACCTGCTTATTTGCTAGTGGGTTGTTATCCGTCCCGGCAAAGCCAGCCCGGATCCTGTCAGAAACACACCCGTTTAAGCCAAAGGGCCTGCCGCCTTGCCGCCTCCGTCACCTGGGTATCGTTCCGGCAAACGGTCAACGCCCCCTGTGATCCACAAGCTTTGACACACCACGGCCCGGACTCATCATCCTCACACATATCACAGGTCATGGTCCGGCCCGTATGGGGATTTTCCGCAGGACTGGCCACGGGGCAGATATACACACAGGCCCTGCACCCGATACAAACCTTGTCGTCCGTTACAACAGATCCGTTGGCCGCTCTTTTCCGGGCGTTCATGGGGCAGACGTTCATACAGGGGGCGTCTTCACAGGCCATACAGACCACAGGCATATTCAGGCCCTGATCCCGGAATTCAAGGATTTTGATTCTGGAAAGCCGGGGGTCGATCCTTCCGTGGTGTTTCATGGCGCATGCCAATGTGCACCGGTGGCATGCAGTACATTTTTCCGGGTCTATCTTCAATTGTTCGCGCCGTATTTCCATAGTGAACCACCTTATCATCCATTCTCAACGAGAATAATTCATCATACTGAATTTTACAGTTTTAACATATAGCTTTAATTTTCCGTTGAGTCAACTTAATATTTCAAACTTGGCCGTTAGCATTTAAAATATCGGCCGTGGGAGGGCTGTCCATGCACGGGGAGATGGCTTGCAAACGTTCATCATAATGAACTATATTGACCATAAAATTTCATTTCCACTCCCTTTTTTAACAAAAAGCATTGTGTTCGGGATTAAAATGCTTTAGTTAAAAACATGGTAAAATTCTGGTAAAGCATAAAAAAACCGGTAAAAATAAAAATTGATTCGGGACTAAGCAAATGAGCGTTAATTTACATATCCACCTGACCCACCGCCAGTATACCAACGGAGTGAAAACCGTGGAGGCCGAGGGGAAAACCATCGGCGAAGCATTGATCCATCTGACTGCCCAATATCCGGGAATGAAAAAGGAGCTGTTCGATAAAAAAGGGGAACTGCGCCATTATATTGAAATTTACCTGAACAATGTCAGCGCCTTTCCGGGGGAACTGAAAAACCGGTCAAAGACGGGGATGAGATCCAGATTATCACCTTTCTGGCCGGCGGCTGATCTTTGCCCGGTCCTTTGACCGGAGCCCGCCGCCGAAAACCCGGGATAACATTATAGCTGGAGCGATAATTTCCTGCTGATCTTGTCGGCCGCCGCCTTGGTCTGCTGGATAATGGGCAAGAGCTTCTCATCGGACATGGAGGCCTTGAATCCCACCACCCAGACGGCGGGCGCATAACCTCCATATCTCTTGACGGTCACGGCCACGGCCCGGACCCCTGAAATATATTCCTCGTCATCGGCGGCAAACCCGTTTTTCCGGACAATTTCCAGCTCCGAGAGATATTGGTCCGTATCAACAATGGTATTGGATGTATATCGGACCAGGGGGTTTTCATGCAGATATTTTTGCAGATCCTTGGATGTCATCTGGGATAAAAAAAGTTTTCCGATGGCTCCCGCCTGAAGCGGAATGGAGGTTCCCACGGGAGAGGTAATCTTAAAATCCTTTCTGGACTCCACAATATCAATAACGGTAACGGTGTCCCCATTCCGGACGCCCAGAAATACGGATTCTTTGCACTGCTCCATCAATTCTTCCATGACCGGCCGAGCGATCTTTTTAAAATCAATGCGCTCGTAAGCCGCCTTTCCCAGTTCCAGGAGGGTGACGCCGATAACATAGCGCTTGGAAACCGAATCCCGGATAATGGCGCCGGTCTCCTCTAGGGCCGCCGTGATACCATGCACCGTACTCTTGCTGATGCCCAGGAGGGCGGAAATCTCACTGATTCTGAGCCCCTGGGAGCTTTTTGAAACAGCCTCCAGAATGTCAAAGGCTTTCTTGACAATGGGGGCTTGATATTTTTTAATCATTGTTCACCATGATGAATTTTTATTCTACAATATAGCTAAAAATTAGCCTGACATTCCAATTACATCCATATTTTAATATGAACCAGTTCATTATTATGAATTATAAAAAAAGGCAACCATTAAAACAAACCTCCCGCCTGCCAGGGGGATAATAAAAAGCCGGAATTATCCTTATCAGCACATCCGCTGTCACGTCAGACCTGTATGCTGCCACCAGGCGATGGTGGTGCCGAGCCTTTCAAACCGGATGTTTTCCTGTTTTTCGATCTGGCGTATCCAGTCGGCAAGACCGGAGGCATGGTGGATAATCAGCGGGGTGCTGTGAGGGGGAAGAATATCCATGGCCAACTGGTACATGGCAATGGTGCGGTCAAGCTCCCTTGCGATATCCGGCGTGTCCCAGGGGGTCGGGTGAATAAATCCGTGATGGGCCCCCTCTTCTTTAAGATATCCGAAGTGAAAGGGGAATTCCGGCTTCAGCTCCCGGATCGCTTTAATGGTATCCAGGTTCATTTGACGGGTGACCCCTTTGTTCAGATTTTTCAGGATGGTATCGTCAAAAGATTCAAATCCGATGGAGGCTAAAAGGATCCGGATGTTTTTCCTTTGGGCGCTTTCAAGGATGTTCTTCAGATTTTTTTGCCCCTTCAGAAAATAATCCGCCCGCAGGGTCAGATTGATCTGGGACAGCTCAAGGCTGCCCTCTTCAGCCAGTTCCATGATCCGATCAAGCCCGGGCAAGGGGTTTTCATTGATCAGTTCAAATGCGACCCTGCTGCCGTCGGCCTGCTTGGGCAGACAAGCCATCTGGGATTTGACGGCTTTTTCACCCACCGTTCCCATGAATCCTTTGTCCTGGGCCACATCACAGAAGCTGCATCCCTTCTGGGTGATGGTCACGGGTTTTGAATCTGTCCCGTCTGCAAGATCCGCAGGATAATCGATCTGTATTTTTCTTTCTTTTGCCGCATGGGGGCATCCGATCTGCTGAAGCACCTGGCAGGAGGTAACCGGCATCCGGGCAAAGGATCTTCCCTTGAGCCGGAAAATATTGGTCCAGTCCACCCGGGACAGCCATTGGTCCTCCCATGGGGCTTGACGATTCTCCCGTATCTGCCCGTCTTTATTTTTGGACAGGACACCGTCAAATTCTGAAATATCACCATCGAGTCCGCTTTCCAGAATGGGCAGGATCTGCTGGGCCGGTCCCTGCAGGGCAAAGCTAAACCGGTCCGACATGCCCTGAAAGCGATGGTCAAACCGGTCGTGACCCTTTTCCCCTTTAAAATCGACGTTGGCCTGGGGTCCGGCCAGGATGGTGGCGGCCCCCTTATCTTTCAGCTCTCCTGCCAGACCGAACAGATCCGGTCTTCCGCCAAGGGTTGAAAAACCGATGACCATCCGGGTTCCCCTAAAATGGTTTTCCAGGGCTGCTTTTAGATCCGTTTTGTCATCTTCATTGGTCATAGCAACGACGATGGCATCATATTCACTGTTTTCGGATATAATGGTGGCTGCCATCTGGGGGCCCAAAAGGCCGTAGGACTCCCCTTTGAAATACCCGGTGAGGATGACGAATTTCTTTTTTGAATTCATTTTCCCGGTCCGTCAACCTTGAGAAATGCATTGGGACCGGTTTTGGGACGCCTTCTGAAAAGCGCTTCGAAAGCGCTGCATTTGCCGCCGTTCATACCTCCGGAACAGTGATGCATTCCGCTTTGGCCTGAAGCCCCGGAGGCGGCCCAACTGCCGAACCGGTTAAATCCGGTCATATCATAGATCCGCCGTTTGCCCTCATCACTTAAAACCGCATAGGCTTCCCCGATTAATTTGAACCGGGCTTCAGCCCCTTCGTCGCTGTTTACATCCGGATGAAACTGCCTGGCCAGTTTGCGAAAAGCCTTTTTGATCTGTTCCTCCGTTGCATTGCGGCTGACATGGAGGGTTTCATAATAATCCGCGCGCGCATGGTCCTAATCAACAACCGGCCGGGGCAGCAGTTTCGCCCGTTCTGCAATTTCAGGTACTCTGTGCTCCCATTCAATGGCCATCAGATGGACACCGGCCACACCTTCCATCTCTTTGAATTCCTCGATCTGTTCCAGGGCAAATTTGATCCCCTCCTCTGCCTGGTCTGTTTTGGTTACGCCTTTAAGGCGCTTGATCAAAGATTCGGGGATATCCATACCCGGAACAAACTTGGACATGAAATTGGCCATCCCGGCGCTTTTCATGGGGGTGACACCGGCCAGGATATGGCATTTTTCATGCAGCCCCATATCCACGGCCTGTTTCATGAATTCACGGAATTTTTCCATATTAAAAATACATTGGGTCT
Organism: Desulfobacula sp.; assembly: GCA_012031875.1. GTDB lineage: Bacteria > Desulfobacterota > Desulfobacteria > Desulfobacterales > Desulfobacteraceae > Desulfobacula. The sequence goes on along the minus strand of JAAUSZ010000024.1, from coordinate 19,138 downwards.
GGACAAAATCCACACCGGCCTGTATTTTTTTGGCCAGCCTGAACACACGGTATTCAAAAGGGTCGCCAAAGGGATTGGATGCGGCCCCGATAAAGAGTTTCGGCGGCCCGTCAATGGCCTCGCCATTCAGGAATTTGCCCTCGTCCCGCATTTTCTTCACCATGGCAATCAACTGCATGGAATCGATATCATGGACCCCTTTGGCCTCGGGATGATTCCCGAAAGACGTGTGATCGCCGGACAGACACAGCATATTCCGGATACCCATGGCATAGGCCCCTAGAATATCACTCATCATGGCCAGGCGGTTCCTGTCCCGGCAGACCATCTGGAAATTGGGTTCAAGCCCCTTTTTCATCATCAGAACCGACCCGGCGATGGAGGACATCCGGACCACGGCGGTCTGGTTGTCCGTCATATTCACGGCATCCACAACCCCCACCAGGTGACTTAGTTTTTCATTCAAATGGTCGATATTGGCGCCTTTGGGGGGACCACATTCTCCGGTAAAAGCAAAATGGCCCGCATTCAGCACCTTTTCCAGATTACTGCCTGATTTAAGCTCTTTCATCGATCGTTTTTCCTTCTTATTTGTCTATTCGATATCTGGTCGATATCCGGTCGGTATCCGGCTCATTACAAGGATGATCTCCGGATACACGGGCTGTTTCAAACTTTCCGGGTGCCATGGAAAATCAGCGATTTTACGGTCACCGGAAACACCTGGTTTTTCACCAGCGGCTCACCAATATCGATCCAGTCGCCATCCTTAAGATCCAGTTCATCCAGGGTGAGCAGGTTGGTTTTAAGGCCTGTTTCCCGGCGGATGACATTACCCGCGCCACAGGCAATATCGGCCAGAAAAATAAGAATAACGGGGATGTGTTTCCCGATTGAATTCACCAGCGCCGACTCAATGGCTTTGCCGAATATGACCAGCTTCTGGTAGGAATTGTGGGTGAGATCCTTAAAATAAAGCGCCACGGTCTCGGTCCCCTCGGTCAGATCAAACCGCTTAAAAGACCTTTCAATCTCAGATGTGATATGGTCATGGCTTAATTGATCCTGTTTCACATCCACCCTGAGCACCGGCACATTCCACATGGGGAACTGAAGCTGGTCATCCATGAATCCCGAGGACCCCGATATGGATAAGGTATGGGCGCCGGCGCCGATGACCGTCGCCCTGATCTTGTTTTCAGGTTCAAAGACCGGCCCGGGAAGCTTCGGGAACAGCGCCTTGATTTCAGCGGCCAGGTGGGAACCGATATCATTGTGATGAAACCCGTTACACCCGTAGAGCAATTCAGAGACACCGCCTGAAAAGGTGTATTCCTCGATTTTTCTGGAAAAGTCCAGATCGTCGGTGATCATCAGATCTTTGGCAAGAGCTGAAACCGCCGGGCCATTCATGACCTCTAAAAGGGTTTGGGCCAGTAAGGCGGCAATTTTTTTCAGCGATTCTTCAGGGATCACATCTCCCACATCATAGTGTATTCCCAGGCGGGTCATGACCTTTTTAGCAGGCTCACTGGTTCGCAGGATTTTTCTTTTGGCGTTCACGGCCAGGAGCCGCCCGCCCACCGAAATACTGCTGGTGGATACGATCTGCCCCTTGCAGGAGATGGCCATATTGGAAGTGCCGCCGCCGATATCGCAGGAAAGTATGGTTTTAGCGGTTCTTTTCGAGCGGTCGACAGCACCTGAACCCATGGCCGCAATCAGGCTCTCAAAATTGGGGCCTGCAGTTGCGGCGACAAATTTACCTGCCTCGCTGGACAGGGCCGCCGCAATGGCTTCCGCATTCTGCTTTTTGGCTGTTTCCCCGGTGATGATCACAGCCCCGGTTTTAACATCATTCTGTTGGATACCCGCACGGATGTACTCTTCTTTGAAAAACCGGGTCAATTGCTCGACATCTATGGTCTGATGGTCTTTTAAGGGCGTATCGATAATCTCTCCCTCATAAACGACCTTGCGGTCAACCACATGGAACCGCCGGGTGGGGGATGTTTCGTCTCTTTTAAGCAGCAGGTTTGAAAAAGCCAGATGGCTTGTGGATGATCCCACATCAATCCCGACACTGAGCAGTTCTATCTCATTAATTTCCATGGACACATCCTTAAAGCGGTTTATTGAAAGGCCGGACCAGTTTTCTGGGTCCTGCGCCTCCGGCCGGCTGCCAGTTTTTCGGTTCCCTGACTTTCATCAGACGGTGAAGCTGACCCGTCTTTTTTAAGCTTGTAATAAATCATGGCCCAGGCACAGACTGTATTTTTTATCCACCTCGCAGCTTCCGTTGCTGGAACCGCCGCAGGGTCCGTTAAAAAGGGTTTTCGCACATCTTGCCACGGGACATATCCCCCCTGTATGACCCAGCAGACAGTCCCCGCAGCCCTGGCACATCTCCTGCCAGACACCCGGTTCCACATTGGAGCCCATGAACGTGGTATTGACGGCCGGAATAACGGGCAGGGAATCGAAAAAGAAGGCCATGGTCTGCACCCCGGCGCCGCAGGCCAGGGTCAGCACGGCATCCGTGTTTTCAGGAATAGTTAAATACTCTTTCAGCCAGTCCGGTTCACATTGGCGCTCAATGGTATGTACGGTAAATTTAGGCTTCCCGGTTTTGTAATGCCGGATATGATCCAGCTCCGCTGCCAACTGATGGGCCTGTCTGTCTCCTCCGGTGAGACAGACGGAAACGCAGCCGCCGCAGCCCAGGACAAAAATATTTTTATACTCCCCAAGGCTTTCGATAATTTCTTCCAATGGTTTAAGATTGCCGACAATCATACTGCACCGCCTCTCATGTCCGGTCTTATGTCTGATCTTACATCCGGGGATTTCCTTTTCTGAAAATGGGCCTTTGCAGCCCGGGTCACCTCATCCCGATGTTTGGAACAGGTGGGCTCACTTTCCTTGCCCAGTTTCTCAGATAATGTCCGCCTGTAATCCGCTGTGTATATAGGGACGCCGCAAACGCTGCAAAAGATCAGTTCAAGGGATTTTACCTCATCCCAGCCGTTCTCGAGCATAAATTGAAATTCGATGGCCTTCTGGGGACAGATACGCCAGCAGTTGCCGCAGCGCGCACAGCGTGCCATATTATGGGAAAGTACGCGGTTTGCATTTCCATCCTCCGCGCGCAATGCATTTGCCGGGCAGTTCTGGACACAGGCCAGGCACCCGTTACACTGATCGTTTACTTGAAAATAGCGCATGACGTTTGACTCCGTGTGTTCTGGTGTTATTTCTCCCTGATTCATCTATTGGATTCATCCCTTCATACCAGCGGTGCGTCTCAAGGCGGATACCCTGGCCTGGTCGTATTGAATCATGGCGGAATCCTTTAATGTTAAGGCCCCCGGCTCACAAAAGTGAACACACAGGGGGTCTCCCCCGCAAAGATCACATTTAAACGGCCGCCCCCGACCCTCATCAAACCCGATGGCGCCGAAACTGCACGCGTTAAGACACATCTTACAGCCCACACATTTATTGTAATCAATGACGGTCCGCACCACGGGGTCATCCATCCTGCTGATGGCCTCTTTGGGACATGCCGCAATGCAGGGTGCGTCTTCGCAGTTCTGGCAGACCAGGGGCAGATACCGGTCGCAATCATCCATCTGAATCACGCGAATACGGGAGTTTTCCGGGTTGCAGACCCCGGCTTTCCGGATGGCGCAGGCCGTCCGGCACATCCTGCAACCGTTGCATTTATTTGGATCGGATATCAGTATTTTCATGGTCATTCTCATCATTTATATATAGTAAGCTATAATGATTCCTATTTTAACCGGCTCCACAGATCATCAATCCGAAGCGGGTCAAACACCTTTGTCTTTTTTACCACAGCCTGCCGGGTCCATCCGTTTTCCCGGTAATCGTCGGCCTGCTTCCCCTGGTTTGAGGGAATCCCCTCCCTTATATTATAGATGCGCTCCATGGCGATACAGCGGTAGGCGATCTGTTTTAATTCATTTTCATCCAGGGCAAGTCCGGTATTGAGCAGAATCCTGTCGGCAGCCGTTTGAAAATGGAATTCCCTGTCGCCCTTCCCTTTCTCTGCTCCTGACGGCAGCCCGAGGCACTGCACAAGGGTCTGTTTAATTTGAGCCAGATCAACAGGTCCTGCCGGACCTTCCATGAGTTCCGGATCCGACCGTCCTGATCCGGGGGGTTTTGGGCCGGCGGTTCACCAATATCATTTAAAAATTTTTCTCATAGGCAATGATGCCTTCGGGGTCTTTTATTTCCAGTGCGACTGTGCCGCTGCAGGCCATGGCCGCGACATTTTTTTCCGCCAGGACGTCTTTGCGGAGTATGGCACACTGGTCAGATAAACTTTTATCCTTTAAATCATGCCCCTCTTTAAATTCAATGCGGCCGTCCCGGACCAGCAGGAAGGTTTCATTTTCAGCCCGTCCTTTCAACACCAGGTGGTCAAAGCCGGCCTGGCGCATTTGCGCCGCAAAAGGACCGCCTACACACACTCTGGCCAGAAGCCCCGTGGCAGCGGACTTGCTTGTCAAAATCGCCGCCCCAAGGGGCGCACTCAACGTCCCGCTCAGATATCCCGCACTGACGATGCATATATTATCGGCGGAACCCGGGTCGACCATTTTGGGCGCATGCTTGCAAAAAGGTAGGTGGCAACACCAGAGCCGCCAAGGAATCTTTGTTCAAGATCCATTGATACCGGAAAGGTTTCCACCTCACACCGGCCAAGGTCCACCAGTGCAATTCTTCGGTCCGTCGTCATATCCTTTCCTCCTCATTTATCACGGAAAGCATTTTTAAATAAGTGTCAAGCCATCTGAATTTTTAAACTTGACAAAATCGAATTCTGTTCGCTATATTGAAAAGCAAATTATCAAATAGCCGCCAGAGATGTCAAGAAAAAACATCAATAATTGGCCGGAAGGGTTTAATTATTTGATTTTTTTGATAAAAAAAATAGGGTCTAGAACCGGAAAAAGATTCATTATAGCGAACAAGTCCATGAAGCAAAAAGACACTATGATGAACTTTTTCTAAAACTCAAAAAGGAGATGGGTAGCAATGGCAAGGGAAGAGAACCAATTAACCGGAGCGGAAAGTCTGCAGCAAACCAGGACATTCGGCAAAGTCAGGTGCCACAACCCAAGTTGTATGGAACGTATCGTTCCTGAACCAGGTGCAGACCATGCCAAATGTGCAACCTGCGGTATGGAGTTTCGTATTTTCTGGGTCAATCCCAAACTACCGAGAATCAGAGGACCGGTCTGGGACGTAAACAGAAAGATCGCACAGGACCGCTTCAAAGAAGTAACTGAGGCTAAATCCAAGACTGAAAAAAAGGGGGGCAAATAACATGGCATTAGACAGAAAGATCGCCTATATCAATCTGACCACAGGCGACATTGAGATAAAGCCCATACCAATGGAAGTCAGGAAAAAATTTCTGGGCGGCAGGGGCCTTGACGCCTACCTGCTTTACAACCATACGAAAAAGGGATGTGATCCGCTTGGACCCGACAACGCGCTGATCATCAGCGGCGGAATTCTGACGGCCACATGCGCATCCGCCACCGCCAGAACCCATGTAATGGCAAAATCGCCCCTCACCGGGCTTCTGGGAAGCTGCAACATGGGTGGTTTTTTTGCACCTGAAATGGCCTGGGCCGGATTCCACCACCTGGTCATCAAAGGTAAAGCCAAAAAACCAAGCTATATTTATATCAACAATGGTAAAATCGAAATCAGGGATGCGGCCGGCATCTGGGGAAAAACCGTTACCGACACCCAGTGGGCCATCCATGATGAATTGAATGACAAAGAAGTGAAAAGCCTTGTCATCGGACCTGCCGGTGAAAATCTCGTGGCCTTTGCCAACGTGATGACCGGTGTCAAAAATGCCGGCGGCAGAACCGGTATGGGAGCCGTCATGGGCTCCAAAAATTTGAAGGCTGTGGCCTGCCGCGGCACCATGGACGTCAAGATCGCCCATCCTGTGGAAGCACTGGAATACAATAAAAAATTCATCGAGCAGATCACCGGTGCAAAAGTCAGCCAGACCCAGGGCACTTTGGGCACCCCCTTTATCTGGGGCGCCACCAATTCCTGGGGCGGTGTCAGGACGGAAAATTTCAGGTACAACCAGTTGGAATATGCCGATGATATCGAGCCGGAACGGATTGATGAAATCGCCACTGAAACCATGGGACCCTACCATATGGCCGGCTGCTTCGGCTGCCAGGTTCACTGCCGGGCCCAGTATAAAATCCCGTCGGGCAAATACAAGGGCAAATACGACGAGGGTCCGGAATACACCTCCCAGGGTGCGTTTGGCGCAGAAGTCGGGTGCCGGAGCGCGGAAACGGTTCTGGCGGGCAACCATCTTGTGGATCAGTTCGGCATGGACAACCTTGAAACCGGCAGCATCATTTCATGGGCCATGGAATGTTTTGAAGAAGGCCTGATCACCAAAGACCAGACCGACGGCATTGATCTGCGCTTTGGCAATGATGAAGCCGTCCTGGAAATGATCGAGCGCATCTGCTACCGCAAGGGATGGCTGGGCGACGTTCTGGCAAAGGGCGGCATCCCGGCCTCTAAGGATATAGGGAAAAACTCCTTTGACTATCTCATCCAGGTCAAGGGGATGAACAACCTGCACTCTGACGAAAGGGCCACCCCCGCACTGGCACTCAATATCGCCACCTCATCCAGGGGGTCCGACCACCTGAGAAGCCGGCCGGCCATCGACCTCTATCATCTGCCGGAAAAGGTGCTGCGCAAAATCTACAGCACACCGATTCCCTATGACGGCCCCTTAAGCTCTGAGCATACCGAATATGTAGGCAAACCCTGGCAGGTCTTCTGGCAGGAAAACTGCTATATGGCCGTGGACAGTCTGGGTATCTGCAAATACCACACCACGTTCCTTGGCGCCACCCTGCCCAATTTTGAAAACTGGCCCAAGGTGCTTTACCTGAACACCGGCATTGAGATGACACCCGAGGAGATCTGGCAGGTCTCAAGAAGAAACAACATGTTGGAACGTCTGTTCAATCTCAGGGAGGGGGCAACCCGTAATGATCCGGAAAAAGGGGACGTGCTGAATCATCGCTATCATGATGAGCCTTGTAAGAGGGGAGCCATCGACGTTATCGGAAGATATATCATCAAAGAGAAATTCGATAAAATGGTCGATGAATTCTATGAACACAAAGGGCTGGACAAAAACGGTATTCCCAAAAAGAGTACACTCAAAGAACTTGGCCTGGAAAACGAACCCTCACATCTGCTGTAACGGGCAGTCCGGATAGAAAAGGAGAACACAATGCAATCAAATAGCAAGGTTTTATTGATAAATCATGAAAAATGCACCGGATGCAGGCTTTGTGAACAGGTTTGTGCGGTAAGGCACCACGGCGCATCCAACCCGAGCCGGAGCCGCATTCGCGTGATGAAATGGGAGATGGAGGGGCTTTACGTACCTGTCTCCTGTCAACAATGCCAGGACGCGCCCTGCCTGAACGGCTGCCCTGTCAGCGCCATATCCCGCAATGAAGAGCTGAACCGGGTCGAAGTGGATTACGACCTCTGCATCGGCTGCCGGACCTGTGTGTCGGTCTGTCCTTTCGGCGCCATGCACTACAATGCCATCGACAGAAAGGTCGCCAAATGTGATCTTTGTGACGGAGACCCCCAGTGCGCCAGATTCTGTGATATGAAGGCCATTGAGTACACGGATGGCGGTGATGTCAGCATTGAGAAAAAAAGAGCGGCTGCGCTTCGCCTGTCAACGGTAAAGAAACAGGCAACGGCTCTTGAACAACATACGGCTTAACGGCGCCAAACAATTTGATCATTTGTAATGATCCTGATCAGATTTTTTTTAAGAGCGGTTGAAAACACAAGGCCCCCATTAGATTGATTTAATTTAATGGGGCCTTTATACTTAGATCTAAAGGGTCATGGTAAAAAGCACGGCCCCCGAATTCATATATGAATCGGTCTGGATTTCCAGCTTCATGCCGTCCAAAAGAAGCTTGTTGATCATGACATTGCTCAGGCCCAGTTCAATTTCCTTTTTTTCATAATGATAAATCGTGGTGACAAAGGTATGGTGAAGAAAAGACTCTATCCGGACCGCATCAATATTCAGGTCGTCGGCGCTGTGATACCCGAGATCAAGACACAGGTTCAGTTCAAAATCCCGGGGATCTTCCGCAAAGGACCGGGTCCTGTTTTTTAACCGGGGCAGGCTTCCCTGAATCTCTGAGGAATGATCGTTAACGGAAAAATATCTGAAAAAATAGGCGGATATTCGCTCGACGGAGTTTTCGATGCCGGCGTAAAATCCTTTTTTACCCGCTTTCGATCCTGAATCCAATGCATCCATAAAAGCGGGCGAGCCGGGTATCCCTTCAAGGATCATATTGGCGGCCACCGTCAAAATTTCGCCGTTCAGGGAGGTTTCACCGGTTTCATTGACCGGACCACCCGCCCATGCCAACGGGGTCTGAAGCATTACGGCAAGAAGAACTCCAAGCATTTTAAGGATGATACAATCCGATTTGTTCATGGCCTTTGCCTCCCTTCAGGGGTTCAGATTTTCTTTCTGAACTGAAGAAGAGCAAAAACCGTGCTAGGAATAAATCCGGTCGTAAATTTTTTCTGCGGCCCGGTTAAGATCCTGCTGAAGCGCTCTGAATTTTTCAATCATGAGTTTGGCTTCAGGCGTGAGAACGGACTCTCCCCCGGAAACCCCTCCCTTCCGGCGGATTAGAAGGTGCAAGCCCATTCTCTGCTCAATTTTTTTAAGCCTCCCCCACATGGACCGGTAACCCATGCCCAAGGATTTCGCAGCGGCATTGATGGAGCCTTGCTTTTCAATGGCTTCCAGGATGGTGATCTGGCCTTCGCCGAACAGGGTTTCCCCTGCTTCGTACTCAAGCCAGATCCTCATGCGGACCTTTAAATTCTGTTTCTCCATGGCATCTGCGATCCTATCCTATTTTTAATTTTAAGTCACCCATTTAATGGTATTCAGAATGTGAATTTTTCACATTTTAAATATGATCCTAAGCGTTATGTTTGTGTTGACATAGCCTTTTTTCAATGGTAGCAAAGGGCTTATCGTATCAATGCATTGACCCAATTAGGAGAGGAAACTATGCTTTTACCCAAGTTTGAATTTCACGAACCCGAGACCCTTAAAGAGGCCTTGGAACTCAAGAAAAAATGGGGTTCAACCGCCAGGCTTCTGGCCGGGGGAACCGATCTTCTGGTTCACCTGAAAAAGAAAATCATCACTGCTGACCATATTATCAGCCTCCAGAGAATCGAACCCCTGGCCCGGATCACGGCAAAACCGGATTTTGTGGAAATCGGGGCCTGCGCCACCATGGCCGCGATCTCCGGAACCCCGGTGATCCAGGCGAAGTTTTCAGCCTTAAAATCCGGGGTGGACAATATCGGCACCCATCTCATCCGCAACCGGGCCACCCTGGGCGGGAATGTATGCAATGCAAGCCCGGCCGGAGATTCCCTGCCTGCTCTGCTCATCTATAAGGCCCTGGTCCTTCTGGAAAGTCTGGATGGAAAGCGGGAAGTCCCCATTGAAGAGTTTTTCAAGGGCCCCGGCAAAACCGATATGAAGGCCGGTGAAATCCTCACAGGCTTCAGGCTGCCGACTCCGCCGGCCCACAGCGGCGCCCATTATATCCAACTGGGAAAACGGAAATCCTCTGAAATCAATGTCGTGAACGTAGCTTCCTTTCTTGAATTTGATCCGAAAACCAAAACTATCCTCACGGCCAGAATCGCGCTAGGCTCTGTTGCCGCCACGCCTATCCGGTCGTTAAACGCCGAATCCATCCTCAAGGGCAAGATTGCAGAAGAAGCCTCATTCTATGAAGCCGGTGAAAAAGCCCGGTTTGAAGACTGCAAACCCATTGACGATTTCAGGGGCAGCGCCGCGTACCGGCGGGCCATGGTGGGCGTTCTGACCAAACGCACCCTCACAACCGCGTTTGAACTTGCCGGAAGGTAAAAGAACAGGAGACATATATGAAAAAGATAATCCATCTGACCATCAATGAACTGGACCATGAAATTGCCGTTGAACCCAATAAAACCCTTGCAGACCTGCTCCGCTACGACCTGAAGCTGACCGGCACCAAAAAAGGCTGTGATACCGGTGACTGCGGGGCCTGCACCGTTATTATGAATGGAGATCCGGTGAACTCCTGCCTTGTGCTGGCTGTCCAGGCCAATGGCTGCCGGATCGAGACCGTTGAGGGATTGAGCACGGATACGGGTATTCATCCCATTCAAAAGGCCTTTGTGGAAAAAGGAGCCATTCAATGCGGGTATTGCACCCCCGGCATGATCATGTCCACCAAAAGCCTTCTGGATAAAAATCCCAACCCCAGTGAACAGGAGATCCGGGAAGGCATTTCCGGGAACCTGTGCCGGTGTACGGGATATACGAAAATTTTCGAAGCCATCGAATCCCTAAGATCATAACAGATTGCGCATCCAAGGAGGATCCATGAAAGAATTTGATATTATCAGCACCCGGGCAAACCGCATTGATACGCCGGACAAGGCCACCGGAAGAGCTGTATTTGTAGATGATATTTCAAGACCCGGTATGTTGTACGGGGCCCTGCTGCAAAGTCCCCACGCCCACGCCAAAATACTTTCCATTGATACGTCAAAGGCTGAGAAACTCAAAGGGGTCAAGGCCGTGATCACGTCAAAGGACGCGGGCAGCATTAAATACGGGGTCAGCCCGGCCCGGTACGATGAAACCGTCTTCGCCATTGACAAGGTCCGTTATGTCGGGGATGAAATTGCGGCCGTGGCAGCCGAATCCCTGGATATCGCCTTGGCTGCCGTGGAATTGATCAAGGTGGAATACGAAATCCTGCCCGCGGTGCTGACCATTGAAGAGGCCATGAGGATGATGCCCCGCTCTTACACGAAGGCTCCCCCAAAAATCTCTGCGCCGAAGTCCACCAGGAATTCGGGAATGTGGAAGAGGGCCTGAAAAACAGTGACATCATCATCACCACCAAGATGAAAAACAAACGCCAGGACGGGGCTTTCATCGAAACGCAGGGATGTATTGCCGAATTTGACAACCTCGGGGTCCTGACCCTGACCAGCTCCACCCAGGTGCCCCACTATGTCCAGCGCACCGTGGCCATGGTCCTGGGCATGGACGTCGGCAAGGTCCGGGTCATCAAACCCTATGTGGGTGCGGGCTTCGGCATCAAGGCCGCGGCCAACCCCATGGAACTGGCCTGCTGCATCCTTGCCCGGAAAACCAAAAAACCCGTAAAAATGAATTATACCCGGGACCAGGTCTTCATGCTGGCCAGGGCCAGACACCAGTTTTCCCATACCATTACCACCGGCGCCAAAAAAGACGGGACCCTCATGGCCATCAAGCATGAATGCTGGCTGGACGGCGGGGCCTATACCAGTTTCGGCATTGCCACGGTCTATTATACCGGTTCTCTTTTGGGCGGGCCTTACAAACTGGACAATATGAGCTATGACGGCTACCGGGTATACAACAACAAGCCGGCCTGCGGGGCCCAGCGGGGCCACGGGGCCGTCATTGCAAGGGCTGCCTTTGAACAGCAACTGGACATGATCGCGGAAAAAATCGGCATGGACCCCCTGGAACTGCGCATTAAAAACATGATGGAAACCGGGGACACCACCTGCAACGACCTGAACATGAGTTCCTTCGGCATGTCCGAATGCATTGAAGCCGTCCGCAAAGGCTCGGGCTGGGATCAGAAAAAGGGCAAGATGCCCAAGGGCAAAGGCATCGGCATGGCCTGCGGGTTCTTTGTCTCCGGTGCGGGCTATCCCATTTACCGGTCCGATACCTGGCACGGCACCGTCATCGTCAAACTGACGGAAGACGGGGGAACGGCCCTGGTGTATACGGCTTCCGCCGAAATCGGCCAGGGATCGGATACGGCCTTTGCCATGATTGCCGCGGAAACCCTTGGGATTCCCCTTGAAAACGTCAGGCTGGCCTCGGGCGATACCGACATGGGCGTGGATCTGGGGGCTTACTCCAGCCGCCAGACCCTCATGACGGGCCATGCCACCAAGGATGCAGCCGAGCACGCCAAAAGGCAGGTCCTGGAAGTCCTTGCCGAACAATTGAAGGTGCCGGTGGAGAATATGGACATCCGCAACGGATTTATCGAATTCAAGGGTGCGGCCCCGGATTTTTCAGGACTGAGGACCCGGTATATCAAGGAACACAGGGGCTGGATCGATAATCCCGCTTCGGAAAAACTGACCTTTAAGGAAGCCTCCAGGATCGCCTTTCTGGAACGGGGCTCCATCGTGGGAACCGGAAAATACAAGCCCCATGATCTGGGCGGCAAATTCAAGGGCGCAGCCGTGGGGACCTCCCCGGCCTACGGATGTTCGGCCCAGGTGGCGGAAGTCACCGTGGACATGGAAACCGGCCAGGTCACCATTGATAAAATCACCGATGCCCACGACTGCGGCAAGGCCATCAACCTGACCTCGGTGGAAGGCCAGATGCAGGGGTCCGTGTCCATGGGGATCGGCGAAGCCATGCATGAAGAAGTCATCTTCGACAAACAGGGCCGGGTGCTGAACCATGATCTGGCCGAATACAAGATCGTGACTTCCATGGATATGCCCAAGGTGGAAGCCATTGTGGTGGAAAGCGACGAACCCAACGGACCCTACGGGGCCAAGGAAGTGGGCGAAGGCGCCATCATGCCCACCATTCCGGCCATCTTGAATGCGGTCTATGACGCGGCCGGGGTACGGCTCTATGAGCTGCCCCTGACCCCGGAACGGGTATACACCGCCATCCAGGAATACAAGGAAAAGAACAAGATCAAATAGGTATGACAGGAACGGATGAAAGATATATCCGGCAGACCACCCTTCCCGAAATCGGCCCCGAAGGTCAGGAACAGCTTGCCCGTGCAGGCGTCCTGATCGCCGGGGCCGGCGGGCTGGGGTCAGTCACCGCCCTTTACCTGGCGGCGGCGGGCATCGGCCATATCAAAATAGCCGACCACGACAGCCTGGAGCCCAGCAACCTGAATCGCCAGATCATCCATTCCGAAGCCTTTTTAGGCCAACCCAAGGTCATCTCCGCGGCCGGCCGCATGAAGGCCTTAAATTCTATGATCCGGGTCACACCGGTGCAGACCCGGATCACCTCCGCCAATATCGACGCTCTTCTGGACCGGGTAGACATCATTGTGGACGGCTCGGATAATTATGAGACCCGGCAGGTGCTGAACCGGGCCTCCCTCAGGCACGGGCTGCCCTTTGTCTACGCCGGAGTCCGGGGCTTTGACGCCATGGTATCCAGTTTTATACCGGGGAAAACCGCCTGCTTTGAATGCATCGTTACCGGACAAAACGCACCGCCGGTCAGGGTTCCCGGCATTGTCGGACCGGCCACGGGAATGGCCGCCTCCTTCCAGGCCATGGAAACCCTTAAACTCATCCTGGGAATCGGAAAACCCCTTGAAAACAGGCTGATCCGCATATCAGGCCTTGACATGAGAATTCATTGCGTTAACCTTAGTTCAAATCCCCAATGCAAGGCATGCGGGCAAATTTGCAACCCTGATAAAAGGCTTTGAATCATGAAAATTCAGTTGAACGGAATCAAGGAAACCATCCCCGAGGAATTGACTATCAAAGCGCTCATCGAATGGGCAAAAGAAGGAGACCCTCATCTTATTGTTGAACAAAACGGAAAATACATTTATCCTTCTGCCTATGACAGCCACCCGGTTTTGAAAATGATATCATTGAATTTATCAACCCTAACCTGGGCGGATAGAGATTAATTAAAAAGGAAGCACGCGGAAATGAAATATTATGAAAAAGATCAGGTCAAGGCCGTACCGGTTCAGGAAGCCGTCGGCAAGATCTTGCTCCACGACATTACCCAGATCCTGCCCGATCTTTTCAAAGGCCCCCGGTTCAAAAAGGGCCATATCATTACGGAGGCCGATGTGGAAGCCCTCCTGGATTTGGGGAAACGGCATATTTATGTGGCCGGCCTCAACGGGGAAATCCATGAAAATGAGGCGGCCCTGAGAATCGCAAGCGCGGCCCTTGGAAACGGGATTTCCCTCAGCGACCCCAAGGAAGGCAAGGTAGGATTTAAAGCCCTGGAACAGGGCCTGCTGAAAATCAATGTCGATGGCCTTGAGCAATTGAATTCCGTGCCGGATGTGATCTTTGCCTCCCTCCATACCGGCCGGATGGTGGAAAAGGGCCAGGAACTGGCCGGCACCCGGGTCATCCCCCTGACCATTGATGAAAACCGGATCATTGAGGCCGAGGACATTTGCGCGCGGTATTTTCCTCTCATCGATATCCGGCCCTTTGCCAAGCTGGACGTGGGCCTTGTGGTGACGGGCTCCGAGGTTTACCACGGCCGGATCAAAGACGGATTCGGGCCTGTAGTTGAAAAAAAATTCCAGGCCCTGGGAAGCCGCATCCTGAGAAAAATCATTGTGTCCGATGATCTGACCATGACCGTTTCCGCCATCAAAACCCTGCTGGATGAGGGTGCGGGAATGATTGCCGTGACCGGCGGCATGTCCGTGGACCCGGACGATCTCACCCCTGCCGCCATCCGGGCCGCGGGAGGAAATATTGTGTCCTACGGGGCCCCGGTGCTGCCGGGAGCCATGTTTATGCTGGCCTATATCCATGAGATCCCCGTCATCGGCCTTCCCGGCTGTGTCATGTACCACCGGGCCTCCATCTTCGACCTGGTGGTGCCAAGGCTCCTGGCCGGGGAAACCGTGACCAAGGCGGATATTATCCGCATGGGCCACGGGGGGGTTCTGCTCCAGTTGCGGCACCTGCCGGTTTCCGTCCTGCAGTTTCGGGAAATAAGCAAAAGGAAAATGAGTTCCGGCCTTCATAACACCCTTTCGGCCGTGATTCCCGCCGCGGGACTGTCCTCCAGGATGAAGGCCTTTAAGCCCCTCTTGCCCCTGGGAGAAGGAACCATCATTGAAAGGGTCATCGGACTGTTCAAGGCCCGGGGAATAAAGGATATCGTTGTGGTGACGGGCCATCACCGAGAGGCCCTTGAACCCGTTGTTAAAAAGGCCGGGGCCCTGCCGGCATTCAATCCGGATTTCCAGTCCGGGATGCTGTCCTCCATTCAAACAGGGACTCGCGCCATTTGCCCTGAAAATACCGGTTTTTTCTTCTTCCCGTGGATATCCCGGCCATCCGGCCCTCCACCCTGGATCTTTTGATTCAAAAATTCAGCACGGCCCCGGACCGGATTCTCATCCCCTTTTTCAATGATTTTCCCGGACACCCGCCCCTGATTCCCTCCCGGCTGAAGCCCGATATCCTGAGCCTTTCCGGAGGCGCAACTTTAAGGGATCTGCTTTTGTCCCAGGGGGACCGGACAATGCCGGTCAGGGTGTATGACCGGGGAGCCCTGATGGATGCCGACGACCCGGAGGGATATGAAAAAGTCCTTCGGAAATTTTCAAGCCTTCATATCCCGGACAGGGAGGAATGCCTGGCCCTTATCAAGGATCTCCTGCCGGATTGCAGCGGCATCCGGGCCCATCTGGACAATGTGTCCCTTACGGCCCTTAAAATCGCCCGGGCCCTTCCGGGCAAAGTTGACCCGGATCTGGTGGCGGCCGCAGGGCTGCTCCATGATATCAAGCGAAAGGAAAAAGACCATGCCAAGGCCGGGGCAAAACTGCTGGAAGACTTAGGGTTCAGCGAGGTCTCAAAAATAGTGGCTGAACATATGGACATTAACATTGATCCGGGATCCCCGGTCCGGGAAAAGGAGATTGTCTATTTTGCCGATAAAATCTGCAACGGCCGGGGCATTGACTTAAATTACCGCAAGCGGTTTGAGGGCAGCCTGAGAAAATCCCCCTGGGCCGCGGCCGGCATTACCCAAAGATATGAAAATACTCAACTCATACAAGCCGGAATCGAATCCGCCGCTGGGAAATCCGTTCAAGACATACTCTCGGAATGATTCCCTGATTTTCCTGTTAAGACACGGCCGGATCCAGGGGTATGAAGAAAAACGGTTCCTGGGCGCAATAGACACGGATCTGGATGATGAAGGCGTCCGCCAGGCGCTTTACTGGCAGGCGGCCTTTTCCGACTTCCCCCCGGACAGGGTCTATTCCAGCCTTCTGCAGCGCTGTGACAAGACCGCCCGCCGGATCGCCGGGACCATCCCGGTCATCCATAGTCCCGCCCTGAATGAAATCCACATGGGAGACTGGGACGGCAGAACCTTCTCGGAGATCAAGGCCCTTTATCCCGAAGAATTCATCAAAAGAGGGGAAACCCTTCCCTTTTACCGCCCACGGGGGGGTGAAAGTTTTCAGGATCTCTCGGACCGGGTTCTCCCGTTTTTCAATGACATCACCGCCTCGAAAAAAGGAAGGGTCCTGCTTGTCACCCATGCCGGCGTCATCCGGGTGATCCTCTGCCATATGCTCAATCTTCCCCTCCGGGACCTGTTTCAGATCAAACCCGCCTATGGTGAGTTGTTTATCCTGGGATAGCGGCCATTGGCCTTAAGAAAGGCTTATTTCTCATGAACAGGCCCCTTGCCCAGCACCTCCCGTAACTTCACGGCCAGGTCCTGCATGGAAAAGGGCTTGTTGATAAACTGCACGTCCTTGTCCAGGACCCCGTGGTGGGCGATGACATTGGCCGTATACCCGGACATGAACAGGCATCTGAGGCCGGGATGCAGGGCGAGAATTTTTTCAGACAGGTCCCGGCCGTTCATTTCCGGCATGACCACATCGGTCATGAGCAGGTGGATCACCTCGGCCTTTGCCTCTTTAACTATGCTGAGGGCTTCCCCGGGCGTATGGGCCGTCAATACGGTATAGCCCATCCGCTCCAGCATCAGCCGCGTCATCCGCAAAATGGCTTCCTCATCCTCCACGAGCAGGATGGTTTCAGACCCTGCCGGCAGCGCCCTCTTAAACGCGTTTCCGGGTCCGGCGCCAGAGCCTCTACCTGCCCGGGAAGATAAATTTTAAATGTGCTGCCCTTGCCCGGCTCGCTGTAAACATTGATAAAACCTTTATTCTGGCTCACGATGCCGTAAACCGTGGCCAGCCCGAGACCGCTTCCCTTCCCGATTTCCTTTGTGGTGAAAAAAGGTTCGAAAAGATTTTCCAGGGTGTCTTTGTCCATGCCCGAACCATTGTCGCTGACGGCCGCCATAACATAGTTGCCGGGGTTGAACCCGGCATGCTCCCGGCAATAGGCCTCGTCAAAAGAAATATTGGCCGTCTCAATGGTGATCTTCCCCACCCCTTGGATGGCGTCCCTGGCATTGATGCACAGGTTGGCAAAGACCTGGTCCATCTGCGTGGGGTCCACCTTGACCTTCCACAACTCTTTTGCAGGTAGCCAGGCCAGGGTAATATCTTCACCCAGAAGTCGCTGAAGCATTTTCAGCATATCCGCCAACACCTTATTGATGTCCAGGATCTTCGGGTCAATGGTCTGTTTGCGGGCAAAGGCCAGCAATTGCCGGGTCAGACCCGCGGAACGCTCCGCGGCCTGGAGGATCTCCTGAAGATGATCAAAAAAGGAGCCGGACGGGGTGGTCATCCCGTCCAGAGCCATTTCCGCATTGCCGATGATGATGCTGAGCATATTGTTGAAATCATGGGCCACGCCCCCGGCCAGCCTCCCGACGGATTCCATCCTCTGGGCCCGGATCAGTTGGGCTTGCAGTTTTTCCCGTTCCTGTTCGGACCGTTTGCGGTCCGTGATGTTCCGGCCGATCCCCAATACACCGATGAGCCTGCCGGTATCCGTGTACATGGGCGTTTTAATGGTTTCAAGGATCTCATGGTGCCCGTCATCGGCAAAAACCACCTCCTCCTCGTTGGTATTGGGCCCGCCCTTTTCCACAGCTTCCCGGTCATACCGCCTGAAAAAATCAGCCGGTTCCTTGTCCATGAAATCATAGTCTGTTTTTCCGACAATCTCCGCTTCCTTTGCACCGAAAAACCGTTCAAAGCGGTCATTGCAGGTGAGGTACACGCCTTCCGGATCTTTGAGCCAGACCAGGTCCGGAAGGGTCCGGATCAGGGTGCCGAGCAGGGACCGGCTGTCCATCAGGGCCTCCTCGGCCTCTTTGCGTTGGGTGATGTCCAGGTGGGAGCCGATCATCCGGGCGGCCCGGCCCGATGCATCGGGAAGAATGGAGGCCTGGGCCAGGATCCAGAGGTAGGAGCCGTCCTTGTGGCGGAACCTGAATTCGGTCCGGTGGTCCTGCCTGACCTCGGCAATGCTGAGCCGGACCTTCTCAAGGATGGATTCCAAATCATCGGGGTGAACCCGTTTTTCAAATTCCTTAAAATCATTTTCAATTTCACGGTTCTCATAGCCGATCTGGTTCTTCCACTCCTCGGAATACCGGATCAGGCCCGTGGTCAGGTCCCAGTCCCAGAGGCCGACCTTGGAAGCCTTGATCATTTCCTTCTGCCGGAGCTGGGCCTCCTGCATTTCTTCCATTTGTTTTCTTAAGGCAAGGGCTTTCTGCCCCGCGACCCAGGCGGAGCTGAAGATGAGGGTCATGACCGCGGCCAGGATCACTGAAAATCCCGCGCCCAGGTATACAATCGCCCGTTTTTTGATAAAGGGGGCCTGGACAAATTTTTCCGGACCGAAAACCACCACCCGCCACCCACAGGAATCTATGGACACCGGTGCGGAATACAGCATCCCGGCCAAGGACAAGACGCCTTCTCGCCCTTGAAGGAAGCGTTGATCCAAAGGTTTTCCCTGGGACGACGGGGCCCGGCTGGAGGCGGAGATAACGATTCCGTCACTTCCCACCACTATGAAGTCCCAACTGCCGGTTTTCTCGGATGCCTGGAGCGGAATTCTGAAAAAATCAGGATCTGTGGGCGCGACAAGGGTATACAGCATCCGGTCCTCCCGGATGACCGGTACCCGGATGGCCACAAATCCGTTAAAAAGGTTTCCCACAAAGGGGGCCCGGGTTTCCCAGACCGTTTTCAGGGACTTTGAATCCCGCAGGGGGTGATGGGGGCCCCGGCCG
>JAAUSZ010000191.1 GCA_012031875.1 Desulfobacula sp. | reverse complement strand
GCGTCATCTGTCGGTGGGCTTAGTCTTCTTTTGTTCTCATTTCCATTTTTGTCCATTCTATTAATAAACATTCCTCAACCGACTTATCATTTTTATCAGTAGCATAATTATACAATATTTGGAAGCCTTTCCAAATTCTCTATTCAGTTGGCAGCAGCACAAAAAATGGAAGATAAGGGTAAGGGAAATTTTAGAAATGTTTATTGTTGCGGGAGGATCTGTCATCGGACTTAAAAAATGAGAATTCTCCGGCCCCGGAATACCATTGATCGCCTTACCCACATCAACAGTAAACGCATTGTCTTTTATCTTGTATGGGCCTTTTCGAACTTTAGTTCGGTAAATATTATGATTAATGGTATTGACAAAAGTATGAATATGTTGGATCTTCTTTGTAGCGCTCATACCAATACTATTCGTGGAGGTGTCAAATGCCTGGTGTTAAAACTGCAATATCCTTAGAAGAAAATTTATTTAATCAAATCAGTCAATTAGCCAATGACATGCATGTGTCTCGCAGCAAATTGTTCACCCTTGCCGTTAAAGATTTTTTAAAAAAACAAGCCGGCATCAAATTACTTGCTCAGCTTAATGCCGCTTACAGTGATCCGCCAAGTGAGGAAGAAAAGAGTATTTCAAAAGCAATGCATAGAAAACAGCAACAAATTGTGGAGCAAGAATCATGGCAATAAAACAAGGTGAAATTTATTGGGTAGACTTGGGAGAACCAGATGGATCTGAGCCTGGCTACAAGCATCCTCATATTGTGATTCAAAACAATATATTCAATTCAAGTAAAATAAATACCGTTGTTGTCTGCTCGTTAACTACGAACTTAATCAGAGCTAAGGCCCCTGGAAATGTTGCCCTTGACAAAGGAGAAGCAAACTTGCCAAAGAAAAGTGTTGTTAATATTTCACAAATTTACACGGTAAGCAAAAACGAATTGATCGAGAAAATCGGTCAGGTATCAGAAAAAAGAATAAATGAAATTCTTGAGGGCCTGAAGCTTCTTGTAGAACCGAGAGAATTATAGATAACATGATGAAATAATTTAAAAACTGCTAACGGATAAGATGATTGGCATAGTTTAATGCTGTCTCCGGTTTTTGAAGGAATATCAAAAATAAGGCTTAACTTCAGATGTACAATATCGGGGGAGGATCAGTTTCTTTCCAAACTCCGGCAACTATTGCTGAATATCACTACTGTCCAAAATAAATACAAAATTTCTATTTGAGCGGCTTAAAGCCGCATGAATTAAGTGGCCGACTCCATTTTCAAAAATCAGGTTATATTTTCTCTTTGCTTCACTTTGAGAACCCTTTGAAAGGCAATTCCATTTGCAATGGCAGTGGGGTTTCAGGCAAAACCTCAAAGGGCTTGTTGATCCACTCCCAGAGGTCTTTATATGAAAACAGATTCCATCTTAAAAAGGCGACCAGGTTAGACAAAGACCATGAAAAAGTGGATTTGAGCTGGAGAAATTTGATCAGGAGCATGGCAATTAATGCTGTCCAAATCTGGATATAAAGGGCATTCTCGCTTGTTCCCACAAAAGTCTTAATCCGGAGGTTCTGCTTGATGGCCTTAAAAAACAGCTCTATCTGCCATCGATCTTTATAAATCGCGGAGATGGTGGTTGTCCCAAAACCATGATGATTGGTCAAAAGAACAATTTCCCTTTGATTTTCAGAATCCCAAACCGCAACCCGGCGTAAATGGTGAGAACAATTCTTTTGCGCATAATGGCCCTTGAACCGGATGGTTTCATCGGTTGTAATATTCCCTTTTTGCGGAACCGGCCGCTTGGAAACCACATCATAATCCGCATTCTCTTTTAGCCGGGTGACAAAAAAGATCTTTTGTGCTGTCCAATATGCAAACAGCTTGTAATCATTGTATCCCCGATCCATGGTCACAATGGAACCCGGAGCAAGAGGGAACCTTTTCGCATAGGTGGCGTCATGCTTTCTGCCGTTTGAAATATAGGCATATGAAGGCAGATATCCATCATGATCCAAGAGCAGATGAAGTTTTACAGCCCCTTTTGTTCTCCTGAACTCAGCCCAGGGAAAAAGACTCAGGCATAATGAAATGGTGGTGCTGTCCAAAGACAGAAGTTTATTTTTAAACCGGAATTTATGCCTTCCGGGTGAGGCTTTCCGGCAAAAATCCAGAGTTTCATAAAACAAATCCTGAAACATTTGCCAGGGACGCTTTTTATTGGCATATGACAGCGTGGATTTGCTCGGGGCTTCTGAAATCCCAAGATGGCGAAGTTTACCCATGCAGCAGGCAAGTCCGCCGCTGATTTCTCTTAAGCTTTTGGCTTGGGCAACCTGGCAGAAAAGCATGGAAACAAACTGGCCCCAGCTTTGAAACCCCTTAGAATATCTTTCTGCTTGATGTTTCATGACCAGCTTCTTAAATTTATTTCGATCAAAAAACGCTATCAGTTGACTGAACAGGCTCGCATGTCGTACCATAATTTCGGAATTCTCCTTTGTTTTGGGTTCGGTTCTTTGTTTGGTCGCAAAACCATAACCCGGCAGGGAGAATTCCTACAACATTTTTTTATCTAAAATCCGCTTTTGGACAATAGTGTTTAAATATATAAAAAAGGATTAAAAATGGCCCCCCAAGAAAAATTTGAAAATCAGACATTATTTGAATTTATAAAAATTAAATTTCAAGATTCGTCTTTTAAAAGGATAGCTTATAATGAGATAGAATCACTTTCGTTTTGGCCCTTCAAAAACATTCCTGGAATACTCGGTTTTTTTATACGGAATTTACTTCTTAAAATATTCTCTAAATCTAAAAAAGGAATGGTGTCAATCCAGCCCGAAGTAAATATAGTAAATGCTGACAGGATAGCGTTTGGAGCGAATATTGCTGTTAATAGCGGGACATATATTAACGGCCTTGGTGGAATTAAATTTGGGAATCATGTTTTAATTGGTTCCAATGTGACAATCTCTTCTGGCAAACATGAAATAATAGGAAAATTTCCTCCTATTTTGTCAGACCCTCAGAGCCCTTGAGTATCAATATTGAAGATGATGTATGGCTTGGGGCCGGAGTGGTCATTATGCCTGGGATTACTTTAAAGAAAGGAACTGTAGTTGGTGCTAATTCTGTTGTAACAAAGTCCACCGAAGAATATGGTATATATGTTGGCAGCCCAGCTCGGAAAGTAAAATCAAGAATCGATGAAAAATCTTAATGCCCCATGTCATTTCAGGACGGCAGATTCATAAATATCTCCAAAAATTGAATGGCAATATCCCCCATGAAGGTCATTTTTTATTATGTTCTAAAACAACCATATTGCCAACTAATAGCTTAGGATGATCCACGTTAAAACCAACTTTTCGGAGCCTTTCCGTAAGACAAATATCAATTTTTTGAGATTCCCCGGGAATATAGCTAACGGCACCCGCATAGTAAAAAGATCCATCCGGCTGAATTACTTTGTTCAATACAGTATAATCAGCAGTATCTATTCCCATAGGATAAAAGTAAATGTTTCTGCCACGATACAACGTCGGCATAAACCCTTCTATGGTAGTGACATTAGTGCCGACCGGCACTGCTGCCATAATTTGCTTGAATTTAATCGACTGCTGTTTTTCATAAGATTGTTCTCTATTGACATAATAAGCATAAACACGTTTGACAGCGCCACTCGTTCCACCATAACCAGGCGAATAGTACGATATGGCAGGAATTAGGAATAGCAACACCCCTATCAGCAACATCCGATATCTGGCATACCTTAGCAAATTCCATAATTTGCTATATCCCATAGCAGAGACAAAAGCGAGAAAAGGGAAATACATGCTGTGATAATGTGTCGCCCAGCCATTTTTCTCTGCTCCTCCAATGGTCGTCAAGAGATTAGGCAACAGTGCTGCGAAAGCGATTAGTGCAAGCCGCCAATTGAAAAGAGCAAATATGCCGAACAGCAACACATTAATGATAATAAACTCCTTAGCCTTAGCAGCATATTCTGGCGCTTGAAACATTTCAAAACAATTAAACACCTGTGGAAGAAATGCACTCAGGCTCATATTGCCAGCGTGACTAATATATATCAATTTCAAGTATAAGAAAATATACGCCAAAAGTGCCATACTGAAAAAAAGTATAACAATTTTTGCTCCACGGTCAGCAATCATTTTTCTATAAAAGAAGAGAAAGGCGATGTTAAATGAAACAACCATAATAGCACCTCTCTCTGTGGTACTTGAGGCAAGCAACCCAACGGCAAGAGTCAGAAACAAATAGATCCGGCTAACACTGCTTTGCTGTGTGGTTGAGCTATACAGCAGGAAAACATACAGTAACCCCAATGGCATAAAAAACCTGTCCGCATAAAAATCCCCTATCGAGGCATGAGCCCAGGCAGGGTGAGCCATTACAAGCGAACAAAAGACAATTGCCCCAAGAATTGGAACACCTTGCCCTCTGATGACCAGATATAAAATGAAAATTATCGAAACAAAACCAATCCCATTGGCAACCGCAAGAATGACATGAGGGGGAAATACCCATGCGAATGCGGCCAACGGATAAAGAATGAAATAAGCATGATTCTCCAGTTGGCTTATCCCTCGAACGGTTGTAATCAGGTCTGCTTTGCAGAGGACGTCGGCACTATTAGTGAATGCGCCTGCAGTATAGGCATCGAGAACGGACGGGATCAGATGAGTGGTTGGAACACCAGTCTTCTTAATTGATGTTAGGACTTCCATCAAGAAAGCAGAATCGAGATGGTGAAGCAATGCGGTCACAATTTGATAATTGCAAAATGCCACTGCGAAAATGACAAATATCAAAAAGGCAATGACTCGCTCCCTCCTTGACACGGGGATAGCAGATGCTATGAGTTGGCTGAATTGCCTGAAATAGACATTTTCCATAATCTGATTCAGAGGTTTCATTATCTTCCCTTTTTTTGTAGCTCAATTGTTTATAATGTCGAATTCATCAACCTTAAAGAGTAATCTATCTTTTGTATTCTTTACTTGAATTTCATTCTTTCTCGAAAATTTGAATGCTTCGGCAGGAATAGATGCTACAATCACCCACTGTCTGGTTGAAGATCTTTGAATAATCCGATAATCTTGTAATTTTAATATTGATAACTCAACTTTCGGGTTTAAAAATTACTGGCTAACTTTGGTTTTTCTAACAAACCAGCACATTGCAGGGCGGTTTCGATAATCACATCGAAAAAAGCCCCTACGGTTTTCTCACAGTAACTGCCAAGAGTTTTTAATCGGTTGCCGGCCAGAGTCATTATTCTGTAAAGCGACTCAACAAAAGAAATATCAGAGACTTCATCGCAGCAGGCATAAAACAACTCACCAAAGGTTCTATTATCTGTCTTTATTCGATTTTGATTGGCCAGAAACATATATCTCATGAAAACAATGCTGGTGTGAGCCACCAGAGCATCATAGTCACGGCATTGGATTTCTTTTGCCAGCTTGAGATGCTGTTTGGCCATTTTGAAAAACACCTCTATGTCCCAGCGCTTTCCGTAGATTCGGACAATATCTTCATTGGACAGCGAAAGGCTTGTGGATATCAATGCCAGCCAGTCTTTTTTGCGCTATCCCGCACAAAGACAAGCTTGGCAGGCAATCCTCCCTTTAGTGTTATCACGGCACTTGCCAGAATTTTTGCCCGGCCACTGCATTTTGTGAGTTGCCGATAGATAGATTTCAGCTCCACCCGATGACCATTGGAGACCTTTGCACGACCACCCCAAATTTTTTGAGCAGGGTCAGCCCCGGTTTCAATTTTCTTGTCAAATTTTATCATTTTCTTGATCAAAAATCATATATCTTATTGAATTAATTTGTATTTTTTGCTATTATGCTGCCATAAAATCAACCTCAGGGAGGCATCATGGCTTACAAAACTATCGAAAACAATTTTTCCTTTGCTGACATCGCTATCCAATGTAATGCTGATAAAAACCGATCCTTATTATTTTTACGTGAGATAAATAAGACCATAAACTGGGAGCCTGTTCAAGCACTTCTTATGAAATTCTATGAAACAGGCAAGACAAAGGAAGGTGAAAGAGCCTATTCCCCCTTGCTCCTGTTTAAATGCCTGCTTCTTCAAAAGTGGTTTCAAATCAAATCCGATCCCGACCTTGAAAGCCAGATCAATGACCGGATTTCTTTCAAGTCTTTTCTTAGTCTCCCTATGGATTGTCCTTCCCCTGATCATTCTACATTCTCACGCTTCAGAAAACGCCTTTCCAAGGAAGCCATGATTAAAGCCAACAGCGAACTTCTGAATCAATTTCATAAGCTGGGTTTGTCCATTAATGAGGGCCTTGCTGTCGATGCCAGGCTGGTCAAATCTGCAAGCAGGCCTGTTTCCAATGAACAACTGGACACGCTCAAGCAAAAAGCGAACACCCCTGAAGGCAAACTGGATAAAAATGGTCAGGTCAAAAAATACACCAGAGATCTTGATTCGGACTGGACCATCAAAATGACAAGCCTCATTATGGGCTTAAAGAACATGCCTCTGTTGATACAGACAATGGGTTCATCCTTTCTACAACCCTGACACCTTCTTCTCACAATGATTCCAAGTATTTTTCCTATGCTGTTCTTTACAGCATGCACACAAAAGACAAAATCCGGACAGCCTATGCCGACAAAGGATATGCCGGCGCTCCGAATCGTGGGTTCCTCGCTCTGAATCATATTCATGATGGTATTATGCGTAAAGACAATATTAATGCCAGATTGACTGAAACTGAAATCACAAGAAATAAGGCCATTTCAAAATTCCGGTACATTGTCGAACAGTATTTCGGCGTCAGCCATCTGCATGACAATGGAAACAGGGCCAGGTTCCCGAAACTGATGAAAAATATCATTGATCTCATGTTCAGGCAATTTGCCTTTAATTTACGAAAGGGAGCCAAAATTCTTGAATATCTCCCTGTTTGATTGGATAGGTGCGCCTGGACACCAAAATCCGGGTAAGAGGGCCTCAACCGGAGGCAAAGCCGGGCTGATGCCCCGGCAGATTTCTTCCAAATCCGCCGTGCCCTGAGTTGTAACGGGCTCGCCTGAGCCCTGAGTTTTAAAAAAAAATTGGCAAAATCTATAATCCGGAAAATTTGTGTCTCTTGCAAAGGTCTCCTACGATGATATCAAACTTTTCTCTTGTCAGTCTCTTTCTAAAGATTGAAAAGGTGGAATGGTCCGGAGATTTTTCCTGAGATGAGAGTTTAAGGAAAGTCTGGAAAGATTCATGGTCATTGATCTGACTTTCAAGTTCGGGGTCTGATTTGATCTGGTACCACTTCTGAAGTAACAGGCATTTAAACAAAAATAACGGAGAATAGGCCTTGTTGCCTTCTTTTTTCTGCCCTACCGGGTAATCCCTCAGAAGGGCTGCTTCTATTTTATCTCATGAAACGGTTTTATCCAGTTCCATTAACGTGATGAGGGCTTTATTCTTCCTATCGGAAGATTTCTCAAGGTCGGAGAAGGTTTTGTTTTTCTGTTTGGATTTGAATCCCATTTGAGGTGCTCCATTTATGGTTGCTTGATAGGTTTTTAATACCATAAATGAATTAAATATTCAATTATTTTAATTTGTTGTATAAAAATATGATCTGTTGTTTGGTCCAATATTTACATCTTTGTAAAAAGTCGGGCTTCAACCATGTGAGTTGTTCAAAGGTCTCTAGTCTTTCATGACATTCCAGGCCAGTTCATGGGTAAATTCAAAGGCTTTTACAAAGCCCTGCCGTTCTATATTGGACAAGGTTCTTTCATGATGAAGGGTGACTGCTTCCTGCAGTTGCACCAGGGCTTTTTTATAATTCTGAAACCGCTGCTGCCAGCGGATATCCTGCCGGGTCATTACATTTCCAGATATATTTGTCTGTCGATATAATCCGCGCAGGTGATAAATTCATGATCATCAAAAGCAGATATTAAGGCCCTGAGTTTTTTTTCCGTGCGTTGCAGATTGATGTAATGCCTGAATTTAGATCCACGGGAGGCCTGGTCAACCCTGGGTTGTGACGGGTCGAATTCCCAGGGATGGGCATAGAAAACAAAGGCTTTATCCTTTTTCAGGACGGATGCTATTCCGAATTTGAATAAGGAAAATGGGAAAAGTCTGAAATAGCCTCCGCCGCCAAGGGGGATGACAGTATCTTTTATTTTCAGATTGCTGACGGGCAGTTCATAAAAATCTTTGGATATCTGATATAATGCGTTGCTATGTTTTGCACTGGAAAGATCAATTTTTCCATATCGGCCATGGGCTGAAAAAGAATTATAGCTTGAATCATAGCGATACCCGGCCTGGGCAATGGACTGAAGTACCTTGTCGTCAAGGGCAAAGCTGGGGGCTCTGAATCCGTAAACTTTGCTTTGGATTATGGTTTCGAGGCGTTCTTTGCTGGATTTCAGGTCCATGATGAGGCCGGATTCGGTCAGGCTTCGGCACAAATGGTGATCATTGCCGTGGGATGCCACTTCGTGGCCTCGCTCATGGATCTGCCGGACGAGTTCAGGCAGCTTTTCTGCAATCCAACCGAGAATAAAAAAGGTGGCCCTGGGCTTGAAGGAAAAGGAATCCAGGAGATCCAGAATCTTATGGGTATTTTTTTCCACCCTGAGTTCAAAAGAATTCCAGGTTGAAAACGATATATATTCCTTAAAGTTTTCAACCTGGAACCAGTCTTCAACATCAAAGGTCAATAAGATCGAAGGGTTATTTATCAGGGACATAAAGAATTTTCATGCCCGAAAAAAATATCATCATGAATCGAACCAATGGCTTTAATCAAGACTTCGATATTAACCGGGGATATCCATTTAATGGTGTTGAGCAATTCGGTTGGGAACTGTTTTAAAATTTTACAGATCTCCAACGGGTCTGCCCACAGGTCTTTTTCCCTTGCATCCTTAATGATCTCTTTCCAGTCGAATTTATGGTTTTTCGAAATAAAAAGAATGTCCACAATATCTTTCACGTCCAATCGGCTTATTGCACAAAGTTTGTTTGACAGTATATTGGACCAATTATCGATTCGATGGAATAATGAATGTTTTTCAAGGCTCCCTTTATGGAATTTAACATCATTTACAAAATCGATTTTAAGAAGGGTTGTATTTTTCTCCAAAATAAGCCTTACGAACGAGTCTGAAGCTGTTCCGATTTCGATAGTCCACATCGATTCTTTTTTTAGTCCGTCAATAATCTGTCTGGTCTGTTCTTTAAAATCCGGGTCTGCGTTTACAAAAAAATCCAAATCATCAGAATATCGATGATGTAGAAAACATCTGGAAAGGACTGTACCCCCTGTTAAATAAAAATTTGTATTCCCGGTTTGAATAAATTTCAGAACCTCATCCTGAAAAGGATATAGTTTATTCAGATAATATTTTTCTAGCGTATCGATAGCGGTTCTTTAATTCTTCAGGAAAAACTCTTACAATAACCTCTTCCTTAAGAATTTCATCCTTCAAAGTCTGAATTGAAAAATCTGCAACAGAGTATACCAGTCACAACT
>JAAUSZ010000190.1 GCA_012031875.1 Desulfobacula sp. | reverse complement strand
TTGTCCAGCATGATGGAAAACAATTTGTTGCCGGTGTCATAATGCCGCCGGCCGATGATAAAGGCCGGGCCCGGCTCTGAAGATTGGTCATCCGGGCCGTGATCAGATCCCAGATCACCTTGCCGCCCATGGCTTTGATCCTTTGGTCCATCCGGTTTGTCAGAATAATTTCAAAAAACCGGTCCAGGGCATCGCAATCCCAGATTCCCTCCATATAGCTTTCCCCCAGGGCCAGGGAGCCGCCGGACAGAACCCGCTGATAAAAATCCGGGGCCTTCACCCGGATATCCCAGGGCCTTTCCCCGTCAATGCGGATATCCATGGGGGCCAATAAGGTTTCCATGATTTTTTTGGCTTTGGTTTCATTCATCAAGTCATCCTTTTCTGGCGTTCGGGTTGATCAGATTTGATGTCCTGCCGGGACAAGCGCTTCTCAAGGCCCCGGCACCATGGCCCAGGAAAAGATCTCTTCTCTGGCCAGGATCCCCGACACCCTTGCCGATGGAACAAGGTCTGGATCCAAAATGTCCATGAGGGCAAAGCTTAGGCCCGCCGAGGCCAGCATGGCCACATAACTCTGCTCCAGCAGCCGCCTTTTGGCCTTGTCCCCAGCCCCGGTGCCCAGGTTGGAGATGCCGCCGATGGTCCGGACGGCAAACCCCAAGACTTCCGGCAGGGTGCGGATGACATTCAGCACGGCCCTGGCCTGGGCAATCCCGTCGGTCCAGGCCAGGGGCGGCACCACCGGATCAATGATCACCCGTTCCCCGGCCACGCCGGCCCCTTCGGCCCTGTCCATCAGTTCCAGGGCAATCTCAAAGCGTTCCGCCTCGTTTTTGGGCACCCGGCTGTCCGGGTACAATAAAAACCCCACAATGTCGGCATCGAATTCCCTTGCCAGGGGCAGGATCAGTTCAAGTTTGCGGGGTTCCAGGGAAAACCCGTTGATGATGACCCGGTTCTTTGCCGCCTCAAGCCCTGCCCGCATGGCCCTTGGATTGGATGTGTCGATGAGAAGGGGCAGATCGCTCACGCTTTCCGCAGCCTCGATGAAAAACCGCATCTCCGCCTCCGGGGTTTTCCCCAAAGGCCCGGTATTGACATCCAGGGCAAAGGGCCTTTGGGCCGCACACCTTTTCACCAGTTCCTGCACCGGCCCCGGATCACGGGCTTTCAGCGCCTCCGGATCTCCGGCTTTGTGATGCGAAGGTTATCGGCAATGAGTTTCATATTATCCTTCCGGGCGGGTTATAATTTTCCAGTAGCCTGTCTTGGCTGATCCCGCCCGCTCAACTATCCCTGCCTCACGCAATTTTCGAAGGGCTCTCTGGGTAGCGGATTCAGACTTTTGGATCTGCCCCGCAATGTCAGGGATGGAAAGGTGTGGATCCCGGGACAGGAGTTCCAGTATCCGGGCCTGGGTTTTCCCCGGCGTTTTCCCCGGCGTTTTCCCGGCGTTTTCCCCGGCGTTTTCCCCGGCGTTTGAGCATCTTTTCCAGAGTCGACGGACCGGGCATCCATTAATTCAACCCTGAAGAAATCCCCCATCTCGCTGATTCTGAAGGTTCCTGCCTTTAATTCAGCCAATTTTTTCCGGATACGGACAAACCCTGTGCCGTATTTTTCAATATCGCCTGTCAGATAAAAGGCTTCTGCCAGAAGCTTGTTCCGGATGGACGAGACATAATCGTCTTTTTCCAGGTCCTCAAGGGTCAGGCTGCCAAACAACATGCCTGGATTTGAAAACACAATCCTGTGGTCAAAAATCTTAATCACAATATCCGTGGAATGCTGATAATCCCTGTGAACCACCGCATTCAGCAAAAGCTCCCGGATCACATCCAGCGGATATTGCCAGACTTCTTTCCGTTCCAGGCCGCCGTCAAATTCATAGGAAAGATTGATATGCTTTTTGATGAAGATCAGGGCTTCGTCCAGGGCTTCCGGAAGCGGCGCCTTGATGAGCAGGTCGTCAATAATGGTATCTGCGGCCTTGAACCGGCCGATATGAATGGAATACCCATGGTTCCCGAATAACAGCAGCCCGGCCAGGGTGGGTTTGCCGGACCGGATCAGTTGAAGCTTTGTCATATTGGTCAGAAGGTCGTCCATGAGCGCTATCCGCCCCCTGGAATTGACCTGTTTCATGAAGGCTTCCATGGCCGCCGTATCAAGGGAAGACAGGCTTTCTTCAACCGCGTGGGCATCAAAGGAGATATCAAGGCTCTGCTGCCTCAGATCAACGATCTCTTCGAGACTCAACAAATGGTTGCTGTTTTTAACCCGCTTATAATACCGGTTTTTACAGGCCACGGGTTTGACCGGATATTCGCTGATCTGAAAAACCAGGATGGTTTTGCCGTTCACATCATGAATATCAGAATGGGGGATCAACTGGGGATAGGTAGCGGTTTTGATCTCATTGAGATATTTCTGCTCCGTTTCCTTGCCCAGCTTAATGCCTTTTACCTCCCCGCCATCATCCACTCCCAGAATCACCTTTCCGCCTTTTGTATTGGCAAAGGCTGCAAGGGACATGATCACTTCCTTGCCAAAGGAGGTTTTAAACTCAACCCTGCCGGACTCTTTCAGGTTTTTAAAATCCATAAAACTTTCCTGAATAATGAAAATTTAATACCGCCAGCCCATGATGCCGAGACCGAAGATATTGGCCAGGACGGCGATGGTGTAAAGGCTGATGACGGTGGTCAGCTTGGCCCGGATGGTCTTCATATTGATGACCAGAAGGGCTGCCACGTAAAAATGGAAATAGCCGAAGAAAAAAATCAGCCAGACCCCTTTAAAGGAGCGGTTCCAGAACGGATATTCCCAGATGAGATGGCCGCCCTTGTTCAGAAACCATTCCACAAACACGCAGAAAACGGAATAGCCGATGGCCCAGAACCACTGGTTGGGAATGCCCAGGATCTTTTCCATTTTGTCTTCCGAAATGGTATTGTAATAGATGATCCCGGAGATGGCGAACATGAACATGATCTCGATGTTCCAGCCCACCAGGGTGCGCAGGGCCGTGTCGCCGGGAGCGGTCCAAAAGGCGGAGCGGCCCGTGAAATGAAGGACCCAGCCGTTCCAGGTTTCGTTGATGAAATCCATGCCGAATACGGTGAGGCCCGCAAACACGGCATTCCAGTTCCGGGTCTCCCGGGCCTTTTTCATTTCTGCGGTGTAGATGTAAAACACAATGGCCAATAGCGGGATCACATACCATTTGAGCATGGAAATATCCCGGATGGTGTCAAGGGCTTTGATGCTGGCGTCGGTCATGGCGGGCCTCCTCTCGCTTAAGGATAAGGGAAAATGGAACCTGTGACGGATTACGGGTTCAGGTAATCACAGGAAGGGGGCCATGTCAACGACCAAGCAATATTTTAGGCCGAACCGGATTGAATTTTAAAAAGGCGGGTTCAGATCACCCGGCAGCGAAGATCGTGAAAGATTTGTTCAAAGCCGTCGGGGTGGGTCTGCCGGATTTTCTGAACCTGTTCTTCCACAAACCGGTGATGGAAGGAATTGTCCATATCCGACAGGCTCCTGTAATATCCCAGGCGCCGTCCCAGGATAAAATGGATCCGGTCCTCCGGGTCCAGGGATAAAAACCGGTCCAGGATGGAGATCAGGCGTTCTTTGTCCTGGGGAAAGGTTCCCCGGACTTCCAGGAGCAGATCCACGCTGTGGTGGTTGGCATAATGGCTGGTGATGCCGGTCAGGTTTTCGAGAAGCAGGCGCTGCTCGGCAATCATTTGGGTTTCCGAAGGCAGGGTGAATTCTTTTTCGGCCATTTGCCGGGCAAGGCCGGAACCGGGTTTGACCCCGATGGTCAGGACCCGGATATGGTCGGGGTTGACGATGCTCAGGACCCTGGCCGTTTCCCGGGCATGGGCCTCCGACAATTCGGTTCCCCCCAGCCCCAGGATGATGAACTGGGTGGTGTCCATACCGGCATCGGCCGCCATGCGGGTGGAGGTGATGATGGACTCCGGGGTGATGCCTTTTTTCACCCGTTCAAGGACCTGAAGGGAGCCGGATTCCATGCCGCAATAGAGCTTGTTCAGCCCGGCGGCCCGGATGTCCTTCATTTCTTCCGGCGTCTTTTTCACCATGGTCTGGGCCCGGCCGTAGGAGCTGATGCGCTTCAGGGAAGGAAAGGCCGCTTTCAGGGCTGCCAGGACCTTGATGAGATCCCTGGTTTTCATGACAAAGCTGTCCCCGTCCTGGAGAAAGCAGGTTTCAAAAGGATGGCCGTTGAAATAGGCCCGGGCGGCCAGGATATCCTGCTTGATCTCGGCCACGGGCCGCAGGGAAAATATCATGTCCTCATACAGGGAGCAGAAGGTGCAGCGGTTCCAGGGGCAGCCCCGGGTGGTGCGGATCAAAAGGCTGTCGGCCTCATCAACGGGCCGGATGGGGCCCTGCTCAAAGGGTAGGGAATGCATAGGGCCTCCGGGGATATTCAGGGTTAAAGGGTAATATAATGGAAAGAAGATAATCCCGCCCAAGCCGTTGTAAAGCCGCTTCCCGGAATAATTCTTGATCTTTGTCCAGGACTGGTGTATCGCCAGGGTATTTTAACCCAAGATGATAAAAAGGCAGCCATGATTCTCTTAATCTCCATCGGTCTTCTGTCGGGCCTGTTTTTCAGTTCCTCCTTTATTCTCAACCGCATGATGAGCCTTGACGGCGGGCATTGGGTATGGTCGGCCAGCCTCCGGTATGCCTTCATGATCCTGATCCTGACCGGGCTGATCACCCTTTTCAAGGGCCCCGCCGCCACCCGGGGGCTGTTCCGGGTCTTCTTCAGGAACTGGAAATTCTGGACCCTTACGGGCAGCATCGGTTTCGGCGGGTTTTATTCGCTCCTGTGCTTTGCCGCCGATTATTCACCGGGCTGGGTCATTGCCGCCACCTGGCAGACCACCATCATCGCCACCCTGGTGGTGCTCATGGGGTTTGGAAGGTCTTTTCCCAAAAAAACCTGGATTTTTTCCTCCCTTGTCTTTGCCGGGGTCCTCATGATCAATCTGCACATGGCAGAAATGGGTTCCTTAAAAGAAATCCTCATGGGCGCCCTCCCGGTTTTCCTGGCCGCCTTCTGCTACCCCGTCGGAAACCAGTTGGTCTGGGAAGCCGGCCGGGGAAATACCGCCCTGCCCAGGATTGATGATCCCCTGGTGAAGAATCCCTTTCACAAAGTTTTTTTAATGTCCCTGGGGTCCGTTCCCTTCTGGCTGGCGCTGATCGCCCTGACCCGGCCCGGGCTTCCTTCCCGGGGCCAACTGGTGCATACCTTTCTGGTGGCCGTGTTCTCCGGGGTCATTGCCACGAGCCTGTTTTTAACGGCTCGGAATAAATCCCAAAGGCCTGCCGAACTGGCGGCCGTGGATGCCACCCAGTCCAGCGAGGTGATTTTCGCCCTGGCCGGGGAAATCCTCCTCCTGGATGCCCCCCTGCCCGACGGCATTTCCATGGCCGGGATGGCCCTTGTCTTCCTGGGGCTGGCCCTGTTCATCCGGTTCCAGGAGATGGGGTCCTGACGGGAAAAATTTAATAAAATCCATGGGTTGACAGGCTTTTCATCCGTTCTTACCTTTGCTTTGACCATTCATTCCTGCACTTTTATTCAAAGGAGGGCTCATGGATGACCATGATTTTTATAAGGACATGAACACCCGCACCATCCGGATTACCTTGATGGACGGGACAAGGATCAGCGCCGGCATCAATATCGACCGCCAGCCCGGATACAGCAGGCTCAGCGATCTCATCAGCAGTGACCGGGAGCCCTTTCTGGTCCTGATCAACGCCGCCGTATACCGCTCAGGCCTGGATTTTCCTGAAAAATATGAAACCCTGTTTGTCAACAAAGACCATATCCTCTGGGCCACCCCCGAGGAAGCCCAGAAATAATGCCGGGGGCCTGCCGGGTCCCGGTTAAAGGGCCATGCAGCCGGGACCGGTGATCCTGCTTTTCCCGCCTGAAACCGGGGTGACGGCTATCCTTGTGGCTATCCTTTCCTTCAGGGCCGGGACATGGGAGATAATGCCGATGAGTTTGCCCTGGCGGTGAAGGCCTGCCAGGGCTTCCAGGGCGGTTTCCAGGGCGTCCTCATCCAGGGTGCCGAAGCCTTCGTCCAGGAACAGGGAATCCACCCGGACCCTGCGGCCGGACATATGGGAGAGCCCCAGGGCCAGGGCCAGGCTGACAATAAAACTTTCGCCGCCGGAAAGATTTTTGGTGGAACGGATTTCACCGGCCTGGTAATTGTCCACGATATTCAGTTCCAGGGGCTGGGTCTCGTCCCGGATCAGCAGGTAACGGTCCGACATTTTTTCAAGCTGCCGGTTGGCATGGGCCACCATGACCTCAAAGGTCAGTCCCTGGGCGAAATTCCGGTATTTCTTGCCGTCAGCCGAGCCGATGAGGCCGTGGAGGCTGTCCCATCTGGCGCATTCCAGTCTCTGCACATCAATGAATTGCTTTTTCTGCAAGAGCTTTTCCTGGGCCAGGGCATTGTCCGAGAGCCGCTGCTTGACGGCCCCGATTTCCTCGCCCAGGGTTTTCAGGACTTCCTGGAGAGCGGCCTCTTCTTTTCCCAGATCCTCGGGCCCCTGGTCCGTCAATTGCTTTTGGGTTTCAGCCAGAAGCCGGTTTTCCCGGTCGGTTTTTCTGGCCTCTAGCGCCAGGACGCTTTCATCCAGTTTTCCCGCTTTTTCCGAGAGCCTTTTTCTTTCATCCGGGGAAAGCCTTGAGGAAAGGAAGAGCGCCTCAGTCTCGAACCCGGAGGTTTGGCAGGCCTGGAGAAAAGAGTCCTCCCGGGCCAAAAGCCCGGATTGGCGGCGGCTCGTGGCTTCCTCCAGGGCCGAGATGCGGGTCAGGCCTTCCCTGACCTGTTCCCTGGCCTCATCCCGGTTTTTTCTGGCCGTCTTGACAAGCTTTTCAGCCGCTTCCTTCTGTTTTTCCAGCCTTGCTTCCTCCCTGTCCGGATCTTTATCCCCATAGCACTGGATGCGCTCCGAATTCATCCGGTCAAGGTCTTGGCGATGTTCGCCCGCCTTTTCCCCGCATTCCCTGATGCGTTCCTCCAGGCTTTGGACCATCCTGTCCAGCCCGGATATCCCGGCCAGGACTTCGGCCTGCCGTTTTTCCATACTGATTTTCCGGTCCAGGGCTTCCTGGAAATGTTTCTGCCGGGCAGTGAGGCTCTCCATGAGCGCTTCGGGGCCGTCCGCCGGAATCCCGTCCAGGCCGAAGGCCTGAAGGTTCAGGACAAGGGACTCCGTCTGCCGGGAGATATCATCTGAAACCAGGTGAAATTCTTTTTCGCTCCTGAGAATAGCGGTCCGGATCTCCTCTTCCTGGTGCCGGACCAGGACCTCCTGTCTTTCAGCCTCCATCAAGGCCAGGCTTGAGGCCTTTTCCAGAGCTTCCCGGTCTTTCAAATCCTTTTCCAGGTCTTCGGCCCTTTGGATGAGGCCTGAAAGCCGTTTGATCGTCTCTTCCGTCCGGTCCGCCCGGGGAATGTGGCCCCGGGCATAGGGGTGGTGCACTGAACCGCAAAGGGGGCAGGCCTCTCCCTCCTTTAATCTCTCCCTTTCCTGCTCAAGGCTTTGGATCTTTCTCAAATAGGCCATTTCCCGCAGGCAGCCTTCGTATTCGGCCCGGTATTCCCGGAGCAGGCGGCCCTCCAGAAGGGCTTCCATTTCTTTTTTGGCTGCTTCCACGGCCTTCAGGCAGGCCTCATGCCTTTCCTTCAGGCCCTGCCGGACGTCGGCCTGCTGTCGGCTCCGGCCTTTTGCAGCCTCAAGGGCTTTCCGGAGCCCGGAGAGGTCCCTGGCCGCGGCTGCCTGTTTTTCCTTTACCGCCTGAAGGGCCTTGACCTGCTCGGCAAGGCCGGCAAGCCGGGTCCCCAGCCCGGCATCCAGAGCATGGCGGGAAAGATAGTCATTGGCCCGGGAAAGGCCCTGCTCCGCCTTGGCCAGGTCCTGGGCCGCCTTTTTCCGCTGCTCTTTTTTCCCCGCTGTTTCCGCTTCCATCTTCTGGCGCTCACGGGCCAGGGTGTTCAGAACCACGGCTTTCTCCGAAATTCTCAGGTCCAGGGCCCGGACGGTTTTGATCCGGTCAAGTTCCGTCTTCTCCTGGGCCTTTACGGCCTCCAGGGCTGACTCGGTCTTTTCCAGCGCGATCCCCCCGGTTTCAAGGGCTTTTTGCCGCTCCGGCATCAGGGCCCTGATCTTTGAAAGGGCATCCAGATCCGCCTTCTGCTGGTCCCGGAGGGATTGGAGCCCGGCATGGAGGCTGTCCAGCTCGGCGGCCCGGAGGGCCTCCTGCAATCTTTTCCGGTCCGGCTCAAAAACCTTTAAGGCTGCAGAAAGATGTTCCGACTCGGCCCGGATGGACAACAGCTCGGTTTTCAGGGTCTCCATCCCGGTGAGCCAGAGAATGGCGGCCCGGACCTCCTGATGCTTCTGCCTTGCACTTTCTTCCGCCGCTTTTTTCTGCTCAAGCCCCTCAAGAATCAGGGCCTCTTCTTCTTCCGTCAAAAGGGTGATCCCTTCGGTTTCCGCCTTCAGGATCTTCAGTTTGTTATCCTCGTCGCTTTTCCTGGCATGGACCAGTTTTGAAATCTCGGAATACACGGCCGTGCCCGTGATCTGCTCCAGGATGGGGGACCGCTCGTCCGGGGCAGCGGCCAGGAAGGCGGCAAAGCCTCCCTGGGCCAGGAGCATGGACCGGGTAAACCGGGTGAAGTCCATGCCCGTGGCCTCTTCGATCCTTGAGGCCACCTCCCGCTTGCCCGATTCCAGGACCCGGCCGGTGTCTGCGTCACAAATCTCGTGTTTTGCGTCCTGGAGGTTTCCCCCGGGCTTCTGCCCAGCCCGCCTCTGGCTCCAATGGCACCGGAACCGCCCGGCCTGGGTCTCGAAAAAGACTTCGGCAAAGCATTCCCCGGTCCTGCGGGACATGAGTTCATTGCTGGTTTTGGTGATGAGGTTCAGCCGCGGGGTCCTGCCGTATAGGGCAAGGCAGACGGCGTCCAGGAGGGTGGACTTGCCTGCGCCGGTGGGGCCGGTGATGGCGAAAATCCCGTCCTGGACATAGTCAGGCGCGGTAAAATCGATAGCCCATTCCCCGTAAAGGGAGTTCAGGTTCTTAAATCTGAGTCCGAGGATTTTCACAATCTCTCCCCTTATTCGGCATGGCTGTCCTGTTCATGGAGCTGGGTGAGAATTTCCTGGTGGGCCAGGACCAGGGCCGGGCGCTTTTCCGGGTCCACCCCGTGGGCGTCCAGCAGGCGCTCAAACACATCGGTCACGCTCAGATTGTCCAGTTCCTCCTCCGCCTCTTTTTTCCGGAGAATCCGGTCCATGACCTGCCGGTTCCGGGTGCAGCGGATTTCCATGCCTGTGCCGACCACGGCCTCTTCCATCCGGAGCCGCAACTCCGGAACCAGGTCCGAGCCCGTATATTCAATCTCCAGCCAGGCCCGGCTGCCGATGGCCTTGAGTTCAAAGAGCCGGCCCAGGATCTTTTCCATGTCACCGGAAATCCTTTCCAGGACCTGGAAACAGGGAATGGGATCATCGCTGATCTCCGGGACCCGGCCCTGGAATT
>JAAUSZ010000189.1 GCA_012031875.1 Desulfobacula sp. | reverse complement strand
CATGTTTCCCAGAATCCGGGAAAGAGAAGAGGATCGGTATAAGGGTAATATCCTGTTTCGGCCATTCCTCCCGGATATGTTTCCCCAAGGAAGATCCATGGCCTTTGAAAATCATCCGGATTTCCTGCCGGATTTCTTTGAGGCCGACTTTTTTGCATTTGATGTTGATGCCTTCCTGTTTATGCAGGGAAAAGGTTTTCTGCATTTCAACTTCCCGTATGATCCGCTCAATCCCTGTTTTCAGTGAGCCCACCTCCCCGTTTTCCGGCAGATTCATTTCAAGCAACTGCACATTGCCGTATAAGGAGGTCAGGATATTATTAATATCATGGAAAAAAATCCGTTCCAGATTCACCCAGAAATGCTGCCGGGTTACATCCTGGGCATATATCAGAATCCACCGGTTATCTTCCAGTTTGATGGGCTGGGCTTTGATGACAAGACAGGTGTTTGTAATCGCCCCGTTTTTATCGCTGAGAAGGGCGCAAACCTTTTCCTGGGTCTTATCCTCAGTGATGGCCGCCATCATGGCAACGGCAGCCCCGCAGGACAAGCAGGACTCGGTGGTGCCGCAGCCATTGGGTTTTTCAAAGGCATGGACGCAATGAAGGCTTTCTCCAAGCCTTAACCCCAGGGCCTCTTCGGCATTGTCTATCCCTAATTCCTTCAGAAAGGCATGGTTGAGGGCAACAATCTGCCGATCCTCATTGAGAACGACCAGAATCCCTGCCGCGGTTTTCAGCAGGGCATCCATAATCGGATTATGGCTGATGGTTTCGATCTGATTGGTAAATTTTCGCCGCTCGGTGCGTTGAGCAGGTGCAAAATGGGTGTCCATCATGGGGAAACCGTTATCAATAGAGTTTGGTGATTTGAACGAATCATTACAAAGCTGGTCGGGATGAGAGGAT
Organism: Desulfobacula sp.; assembly: GCA_012031875.1. GTDB lineage: Bacteria > Desulfobacterota > Desulfobacteria > Desulfobacterales > Desulfobacteraceae > Desulfobacula. Next base: position 8,741 of record JAAUSZ010000189.1, on the reverse strand, counting down.
TTGAACCTCCGACCCCAGCGTCCCGAACGCTGTGCTCTACCAGACTGAGCCACATCCCGACTGCAAGAAAGCGTTATACACAAAAAAAAAATGAAAAGTCTAATTGAAAATGCGTTCTTTTATAATTGTTGCTTCTCTTCCCGGCCCCACGGAAATAATTTTAATTTTAACGCCCGATAGTTCTTCAAGCCTTGCCAGATATTTTTTTGCATTCACGGGAAGATCCTTAAACTCCCTGACCTTGGAAATATTTTGTTTCCATCCGGGGCGGGTCTCATAAACCGGGGTGCATTCCTGGAGAGTTTTTATTTCCGCAGGAAAATTCGTAATGGTTTTCCCTTTGTATTCGTAAGCCGTGCAGATTTTGATTTCATCCAGGTCATCCAGAACATCGAGCTTTGTCAGGGCAAGTCCGGAAAGGCTGTTTAATTTTGCCGCATTCCTGAGAACCACCATGTCAATCCAGCCGCACCGTCTTTTGCGCCCTGTCGTGGCCCCGAATTCAGACCCGGTTTTCTGGAGTTTATCTCCGATGTCGTCAAACAATTCAGTGGGGAAGGGGCCTTCTCCGACCCGGGTGGCATAGGCTTTGACAATGCCGATGATCTCATCAAAGCAGGCCGGGCCCACCCCGGACCCGTTGGCGGCATTGCCCGATACCACCGATGAGGAGGTGACAAAGGGATAGGTCCCGTGTTCAATGTCCAGATGGGTCCCTTGGGCCCCTTCAAACAACAGGGTCTTCCCGTTTTTTATTCCCTCATCCAGGATGACGGATACATCATCGATATAGGGGATGAGCCGGTCCCGGACACCTTCAAATTCCCGGATCAGGGTTTCCGGGTCAAGCGTTTCAGTTTTAAAATAATGTTGGAGATAAAAATTTTTTTCATCCAGGACCGCCCTTACTTTTTCCTTAAACAGATCCATATCCAGAAGGTCACAGAACCGGATGCCTCTTCTGGCGGCCTTGTCTTCATAACAGGGCCCGATGCCCCGGCCCGTGGTGCCGATTTTCTGGGCCCCTATCTTCTCCTCCCTTGCACTGTCGATCTTCCGGTGGTAGGGCATGATCAGATGGGCCCGGTTACTGATTTTCAGCATTTTGGCAGAAGCATCAATCCCGTTTTTCAAGAGATAGTCAATCTCGTCCAGAAGGACAAAGGGGTCCACCACAACCCCGTTGCCGATAAAACATTTTTTCTGCTGAATGATACCGGAAGGAATGAGGTGGCTGATGATTTCCTTTCCATTGACCACCATGGTATGGCCGGCATTGTTGCCGCCCTGGAACCGGACCACGAAATCCGCATGCTCGCTTAACAGGTCCACTATTTTGCCTTTTCCTTCATCTCCCCACTGGGCTCCGACAATGACTGTATTTCCCACTAGATACTCCTTTTATGGATAAAAAAATCCTTGATAAGATGTCTGGTCTGTTCTTCCAGAATTCCTGAAACGATTTCCGGATGATGGTTCAGGCGCGTGTCATCGGCCAGCCTGTATAATGAAACGGCAGCCCCCCATTTCGGGTCCCCGGCGCCGAAGACCACCCGCTTGATCCTGGCGTGAATAATGGCGCCCATGCACATGATGCAGGGCTCAAGGGTGACATACAGGGTGGTGTCCACCAGCCTGTAATTGTTCACAGCCTTGGCCGCCATCCGGATGCGTTCATTTCCGCATGGCCGGACGGGTCATGGGAGGAAATGGGGCAGTTCCGGCCAAATCCGATCACCTGCCGGTCCCTGTCGATGATGACGGCCCCCACCGGGACCTCATCCGATTCAGCCGCCTTCTTTGCTTCAATAACAGCAAGGTTCATATAATATTCATCATTCATAATCAAAGGTATACTTATATAAATGTTTTTCCTCAAGGTCAAATTAATTGAGCTTTTTTAAAGAATGGGAGAGGCTCTTTGGGGATCAAAACCCCTCAAATCTTCAGAAGGCCATAAAAGCCCTTGAATTTGTGCAAAAGCTCTGGTATAACCTCTTTCCATGTTGCGCGCCCGTAGCTCAGCTGGATAGAGTATCTGACTACGAATCAGGGGGTCGGGGGTTCGAATCTCTCCGGGCGCGCCACTTTTTTTCCACAGGCCACATAATCTGATTGAGTGTCTCACCAATGACCCAAGACAAAGCCTTTGATTTCTGGAACCAGCACTCCCTTGAATTTCTTGAAATGGCCATGAAAAGGGATTACCAGGAAATCCTTCAAACCTGTGACGGCTACGGCAGAAAAGAGCGGGAATGCGGGGATACCATTGAATTTTTTCTCAACCGGAAGGAAGATATCCTTGAGACCATTTCCTATGATCTGAAAGGATGCCTCTTCTCCCATGCCTGCGCCAATACCCTTATTTCCCTGGCTCTCCATAAATCCATGGATGAGGCAAAACGCATTACGGCCGATGAGATTATCCGATATTTAAAAACCCTTCCCAAAGCGGAAGAGCATTGCGCGGGCCATGCCCTGTCCGCTTTTCGCGCAGCCCTTGATGATTCTGAAAAAAGGGCACTGCCTGATCTAAACATCGGCGAGCCTCCGGTCATACATGGAGCCGACTCCATATTCATTCCGGCGCATGAATTTATCAATGGAGGGAGCAATCAACTGCATCTCCGGGTTTTCCTTCTGAACTTCCTGGGCAATGCGGATTTCCTTGGTGCAACCGGTGCTGTAGGTGGAGTCTTTGCCGATCCATTCCGGCGGCACCTTCAGGTTCAAAAGGGCAAAGGTTTCGGCAATGTCATCGGAGGTCTGGAATCTCCAGATGTCGATGTAGGAACTTCTCTGGACAATCTCCCACATATACATGAGATCGTCGGCATCCATTCCCGGCTCATAATAAAGCGAGGGATTGATGATAAACAGATCCGCGGACTGTTTATGAAGATAATCGATAAAGGTGGACATGATTTTTTTGGCCACATCGATTTTGCCCGGAATGGAACCGATGATGCCGCTGTAAAACATGACGGTCATCCCCCTTTTTTTGGCGGATTTCATCTGGTCGATAATCCTGTTGGCCTTCTCCTCCAAGGCCTGGTGGGAAAATTTGACAAAGGCGTCATGCCGGGGTTTATAAGTGATGAACAGGGATTTTTTGATCACGCTGATATTGATGATGTTCTGGGTAAACCTGAAATGGGAATCAATGAGTCTTTTCTTCTGGGAACGGCCCCGGGTGATGACACAGTCCACTTCTTTGAAAATTCTTGAAAACGTAGTGGAAACCAGCAGCAGGTTCAGGGTTTCCCTTGTCCCGTCGGATATCACATATAAATTCTTATCATGTTTTAAAAGGTTTACCAGATTATTTTTGCTGATGGTTTTTTCATAGATATAATGGGCGTTTTCAAGGATCTTGATCAGCACGGGATCCGTTCTGGTGTCAGCCAGGCAGACTTTTTTAAAGAAGGGGGACTCTTTTACGGCAAGAATAACAATGTGGCCCAGCTCGGCCAGGAATTCGGCAATGGAAAGATCAAGGACCATATCACCGGACTCATCGGCCAGCCAGAGGATTTTCTGCTTTTTGGCCTTCATGAGAGAGATCAGGGGGGCAAGGCCGTCCCCCATGATCCGGGTATTGAAAATTTTTTTAATTCTTCCCGGGGAAGGGATGTTGGGATTTTCCCGGGTCCACAGGTGATTTTGGGTCAGGAGCGTGATCCGTCTGACAAATTCAATCTCTTTTATTTTTTCCCTTAATTCCGTCAGGGTGATATCCTGAGCCGGCTGCAGGCTCTCATCCACCTGGTTTAATGCATTTTTAAGGGTTTCAGACGCCAGAAACTTTTTCACATTTTGATTAACGGTTTCTTTTTCCCGGGAATAGGGATTTTCAATGTGGGTGCGGCTTAAAAAAATTTTATGCAATCTTTTTTCCAGCCTTGACGGAATGAGCAGGCCGGTGCTGATTTCATCGTTATATTTGATATCAATCAGGGTTTTCAAATACTGCCGGTCATAATCCGAATCTATCAGCTCATCAATCATGGCGGTTATTTTTTCATAGACCTGTTTATACCGCTGTTTTAAAAAGGGGGTGTATTTCCCCGACATGATGGCATGGAAAGTTTTATCAGAGCAGGGGTAATACCGTTCCCCGTCTTCGGGAAAGACCATGAATTCGACCTGTTCCTTTGATCCCACCTTTGAAGGGTAGGCAAAGGGATCGATATGGTTCTTTAAGAAGAATGCCGTAAACCAGGCATCAAAATCAGGATCTTTTCCCAGGCGTACCGGAATGTTTTCTTTATTTTCCATGAAACCTCCCTGTTGAGTCATAAAGGTGGCCCAACCTATCATTTCAAGGGTATTTTGCAATTTAATAACAGGGAGGATCAGGGAATCAAAGCTTGACACACTTACGCAGGGGGAATAGTGAATATACATGGATCTTAAAACAGCCCTTGATATATTACACCTGGACGCGGAGCCGACCCTGGACCAAGCCAAAAGAGCCTATCGGACCCTGGCCAAACAATATCATCCGGATGTGATGGGACAAGAAGCTTTTGGGGAAACGGATGCAGAAGAAAAGATGAAGGATATCAATCTTGCATTCCGCCACCTTGCCCCCTTGTTAAAACTCAGCTCTCCTGTAAACAAGGAACCACAAAAAAAGCCGGGGGGTCCCGGGACCCCTGAAAAAAATATCAGAAAATGAAAAGACGGGAACCGGTTTTCAGTCGATATAAGGAATTTTTATTTCAATTATTTTTTCAAAAAAAATCTTCTCCTGCTGCAAAAAAACAACCATCTGTTCCAAAGAAGGGGCTGAAAAAGGGCAAAGATCCTTTCAGCGAGGTATTGAAAAACGCCTGTGCCGGGCCATGGGATGCCGGGAAAAAAAAGATCTCGAAAAATCAACCCTTCAGCCATTACCGGAGATATGCGGAGCTGAAACGGAAAATGAAATCTGGACGTTCAGGAAGAGGCCCGGATATGTCCGTCGGCAGGGTCACGGAAATAGATCCGGTCAACCGGGTTGACGCCCTTAGGAAGAATTGATGTCCGGCCTTCTGAATCTATTTATAACCGAACCAGGATCAATTTTTTTCCGGTTTTAAGATCCACAATGGCAGCGCTTGTTTCTTCAATGAGGCCATAGGTGAATTTTCCGTTTCTGGGGGAAGTCAGGGAACCGGGGTTCATGAAGATCCGGGAACCTTTTTCATCCAGGGCATAACAGTGGGTATGACCCCGGATGATCATGTCCGCATGGTCCGGCACAGGCAGGGGTCTGTGGCCATGGGAAAGATGGAATGTTTTGCCCAGGGTGGTGAATATCATTTCAGCGGAAGCCCCGGGAAAAAATAAGGGATTGTCGCAATTTCCGTGTACGTAATAAAAAGGATGCTCAAGCCGGATCAGCTCTTCTTTGATGGCATCGGGCTGAAAATCCGGGTTTGAAAAATCACCGAATCTCGTATCAAAAAGATCTCCGGCAATGACAAGCCCGTCGCCAGGGGCCAGAAGGGCTTTCACCGTCAGCCAGGAGGGATAACTGCCGTGCAGGTCCGCCGTAACAATGAGTTTTGCCATAGGGATTTTCCTAAAGGGTCAAAGGGCTTTTAATGCCTTGATTCTCTCGCAAAGGGGCGGATGGGAATAATTTAAAAAAACATAAAAGGGATGGGGGGTCAGATTTGCAAGGTTGTGGGCCGACAGTTTTTTCAGGGCGCTGATCAATGGCCCGCCGTCTTTGAGCGTTTCCCTGGCAAATTGATCCGCCTCGTATTCGTCTTTTCTGGAAGAGATCTGAAACATCATTGAAAGAAAAAGATCGACCGGTGCATACAGCATTCCGAAAAAGACAAGTCCTGCATAAACAGAGGGTTTTTCCATAAAAAAAGCATGAAATAAGCCTTCAAGGGACAGGGCCGTGGAGAGAAGGTAAAAGATAAGCCCCATCTGAAGAATTCCCAGAACCAGCCGCTTGAGGATGTGCCTTTTTTTAAAATGCCCCATTTCATGGGCAAGAACGGCCAGCAGTTCATCCGTTGTCTGCTCCTTGATCAGGGTGTCAAAAAGGACAATCCGTTTGTTTTTGCCGAAGCCCGTAAAAAAGGCATTGGACTTATTGCTTCGTTTGGACCCGTCCATGACTAGAATATTGGAAATCGAAAATTGAATGGAATCGGCATACCGGGTAATGGCTTCCTTTAAAGGCCCGTTTTCCAGGGGGGAAAAGGTGTTGAACAAGGGCAGGATAAGGACGGGCACGATATATTGGACACCCAGAAGAAAAATAATACCGGAAATCCAGCATAGGATCCATGCATAGGGTCCGGTGAATTCCAGGAAAACAAGGACCAGGGACAGGAGAATCCCGCCAAGAACAGAGGAGAGAAGGATGGATTTTAAAAGATCCAGGATAAAAAGGGTTGGCGTTGTTTTGTTGAACCCGAATTTTTCCTCGATGACAAAGGTGGAATAAATATTAAAGGGCAGGGAGATCAAGAGCTTCAACCCCAGAAGGATGCCGATATAGACAAGGCCCGGGAGAATCGAGGGAAGCTCCAGGGACCGGACAATGCCGTCAATATAGGGAAACCCGCCTGAAAACCAGAAGAACAGGAGAATGGCAAGATGGATGCTGGATGTGAAAAATCCGAATTTTGTGGTGACTTTCAGGTAGTTCTGGGAATCTGCATATTTTTTTGAATCATAGATACTGCAAAATTCCAGGGGAAGGGGGGTATTCAGGTTTTTAAGATTGAGAAGGTCTGCAAGACCTTGGACAAGAGAACTGCCGATGAGGGTTGCAAGAATGGTAAAAGTAATAAACTGGGCTTCGCTGGGCATCAGTATCAAAATATAAAAAATTGGCGGAAGTACATGGGAATCGAACCCACCCGGGACGGTGTTAGCGCCCCACATCGGATTTGAAGTCCGAGGGCCCCACCAGTGAGCCGCGTACTTCCGCATCGATTTAACGGAGTCCCAGTATACTGGAAGAGCCTTATTTGTCAAGCCTTTTTAAAACCTTGGCCGGAAAACGGCAAGAAAAATATGAAATCAGTTTTCCAACACTTCCCTTAGTTTTCCGGCAAGTTCCTTGATCCTGACAGGCTTCATTAAAAGGCCCCGGATGCCCAGAGACAATAAATTTTCTTCGGACAGGGTTTCGTTAAATCCCGTGCAGAGGACAATGGGAATATCGGGCCGTATATGGATGAGTTCAGCAGCCAGTTTTTCTCCCGGCAGTTTCGGCATGGCCATGTCCGTGATCACCAGATCAAATCCGCCCGGATCCGCCCTAAAGGCCTCAAGGGCTTCAAGGCTGCCGGTAAAGGAGGTGACCTGATAGCCCAAGCGCTCCAGGGCCTGTTTTTCCATCATAATAATCGCCTCTTCATCATCCACCAGAAGTATCCTTTCTTTCCCGCCGGTTAAGGGTTTCTCCCTTTCCGGGGTGGTGTTTTCCGTGGGGTCTCCGGCAATGGGCAGATAAACATGGAATTTTGCGCCTTTCCTCGGCTCGGTATCGACCCAAAGGGCCCCGTTCATGCTTTTGACAATCCCATGCACAACCGCTAATCCCATTCCGGTCCCCTTTCCCTTTTGTTTTGTGGTAAAGAAGGGTTCGAAAATCCTGGCGGCCACCTCTTTTTCCATTCCCAGGCCGGTATCGGCAACCGTCAGGCAGGCATATGGCCCGGGGCCCATGTCCGTAAGGATCACGTCGGTTTCACCCGGTTTGATTTCCTTGAGACTGACCTTAAGTTCACCGCCCGTCGCCTCCATGGCATGAAAGGCATTGGTGGCCAGATTCATGACAATCTGGTGGAGCTGGGTCGGATCTGCTTTTACGGCCCCGCAACCGGGATGAAGATGCTGGGATATGGAAATCGTGGCCGGAATCGTGGATCTGATAAGTTTCAGCGCTTCCTGAATGACGGGCTGAATCTTCATGATCGTCAGCTCTGTTTCTCCCTGCCGTGAAAAAGATAGAATCTGCAAGATCAGATCCCTTGCCCGTAATGCTCCGGTATAAATTTCAGTCAGACTGTTTCTGATGGGTCCTTTTTCTTCTGAAATATCACTCAGGAGCATTTCCGTATGGCCGAGAATGGGAAAAAGAATATTGTTAAAATCATGGGCAATCCCGCCTGCAAGGGTTCCTAACGATTCCATTTTCTGGACCTGGCGGAGTTGTTCTTCCATTTTTTTGAACTCTGTAATATCCGTGGCGACCTGGAGACGGACAATCCGGCCGTCAATCCATTCAATGGCGCGATCATGGTTGATATAAAATTTTCCGGTAATGGGGTTTTTGTCCTGCCAGACACAAATTCCGGAGGGTGATCCTTTTTCATCAGTCAATTCTGAATTGGTGCAAAGGCTGCATGGGCCCGGCTCCCCCCTGAACGATTTCCAGCAAACCTCGCCGGTCATATCCCGGCCAAAGGTTTCTATCATGTTTTTATTCACGAAAAGAATTTCATAGGTTTTCATGTCTGCCACGTAGATGGTGGCATCAATACTGTCCAGAACCGTAAGAAATTTCTCATGGGCCAGCCTCATTTTTTCCTCGGCCTGCTTTCGTTCCGTGATATCGAAGAAAGCCGCCAGAATGCTTTGGTCCAAAAGGCTCCCGGAGATCAGAACGGTTCGCACCTCACCGTTTTGCATCTTGCCTGAACCTCCATGGGGTCAATATCCTTTTTTTCTTTGACAGCCTTCTTCACACCGGTTTCCCAGGCTTCAGCCACCCACCGCCG
>JAAUSZ010000188.1 GCA_012031875.1 Desulfobacula sp. | reverse complement strand
AGGCGTGCACAAGGAGATCAGCTTTATCCCGGAGATCGCAGCCAGGGAATGCCATGCGTGCAAGGAATGCTTCCCCCTGTGCCCGACCTCCTACCTCCAGGCCGCCTTTGTCCTCACCCAGGCCCTGTCGTTCCCTGAACCGGCAGTGAAATAGCAGGTTTGGGAGACACACGGCAAGGCCGCTTTTTAAAGGATCAGGGGGTAAAGGATCAGGAGCGCATTGAACCCAGGACATAATACCAAAACATATCCGGTGATCCGGTTTGAAAAGGAGAGTTTACCGGGGATTCACTGGAGCTGATCGGCGAGGAACCCCTCATGATCCGGGTGGATGACAAGCCTTATTCCGTGGTCATGCGGACGCCGGGGGAAGAGGAGGCCCATGCCGTAGGGCTCTGTCTTGGAGAAGGAATCATCGATTCCCCTGAAGATATCACCACCATCGGGTATGACCGGGATATCGACCCCAACCTCATTGATATCTGGCTGACAGATCAGCGCCGCAGAATGATTCCGAACCTTCTCAAACGCAGAACCTATGTCAGCCAGACCAGTTGCGGTATCTGCGGGAAGAAAATGATGGAGGACCTGAACCAGGTGCTCAAACCCGCGGACAACGGATTTAAAATCGAGGTCGGCAAAATTTTTGAATGCCTGAAAAAACTCTCTGAAAAACAGAGCATTTATCCCAGGACCCGGGGCTCCCATGCCGCCCTGCTCTTTGATGATCAATTGGAGGTCGTGTCTTTTTCCGAGGATGTGGGGCGGCACAATGCCCTGGATAAAGCCATTGGCAATTTGTTCATGAAAAAAACCCTGAATACGGCAAGGCTTCTTGTCTTATCTTCCAGAATCAGCTATGAACTGGTTCAGAAGGCGGCAAGGGCAAGACTGCCCATGATCGTCAGCAAATCAAGGCCCACGGCCCTGGCCGTTGACATGGGAAAATCCCTGAACATGACCCTGGCCTGTGCCTTTGAATCCAAGAACCTGATCATTTTCAGCGGAGAAGCCCGCATCAAAAGGGAAGCGGAGCAAAATTAAATGTTTAGAAAATGACCGAACCTAAATAAAATTATGAGGAGGACAATTTGAAGATTCTCACAACCGTAAAAAAAGTAGTTGATGTGGAATTGAATATCCACGTTAAGGATGGGGCCATTGTGGAAGACGGGCTTCAGTATGTGATCAATGCCTGGGATGAAAACGCTGTGGAAGCCGCAGTCCAGTTGAAGGAAAAAAACAATGCCGAAACCACCCTGGTGAGTCTCGGCGGTGGCGACAATGCCGACATTATCCGCAAATGCTATGCCATGGGCATTGACGAGGGGATCCATGTGGATGACCCGGCCCTGGCCAAGGCAGATTCATCTGTTTATGCCAATGTCCTGAAAAAAGTGGTTGAAAAGGGCGGCTATGACCTGGTGATTACAGGGAAACAGGCCCAGGATACGGACAGCGGCCAGACCGGCATCATGCTGGCCGAAGCTCTGGGATACCCCTGTGTCAGCAATGTGGTGTCCATTGATGTTCTGGATGACACCCATATCAAAGTGTCCCGTCTGGGAGATGCCGGAACCGAGATCATCGAACTTGCCTTCCGGGGGTTATCACCGTCAGTGACAGCATTAACGAGCCCCGGCTCCCGGCCATGCGCGGGATCATGATGGCCAAGAAAAAGAAAATCGATTCCATGGACCTGGCCGGCCTGGGAATATCAGGGGCCGATGTGGGCTGCGGCGCTCTAAAATCTGAAATTGTGGAATTTATGGCATCCAAAACACGAAAGGCCGGACGCAAATTTGAAGGCGATGCCGCAAAAATTACGGCTGAGGTCGTGGGCCTTCTGGCCACCGAAGCAAAGATTTTCTAATACTAACGGATTCTTGGAAGGAAAAATATATTATGGCTAAAGTACTTGTAATTGCAGATATCAAACAGGGCGTACTCAAAGGCAGTACCTTGGAACTTTTATCAAAGGCCAGGGCCATGGGCGCAGAAACCGCGGTGGTGGCCATCGGCAACAATATTTCATCCCTGGCCGCGGACCTGGCCAAGGCCGGGTCCGACACCCAGTATATTGCGGACGATGCCGGCCTTGATCTCTTTTCCGCAGGCCCCTATGCCTCCTGCGTGGTGGATGCGGCCAAACAGTCCAATGCCGACATGATCTGGTTCGGTTTTTCCGAAGGCGGCAAGGCCGTTGCCCCCCGGGTGGCAGCCCAGCTCGGAGCAGCCTGCGCCACGGAAATCACCGATGTCACCCTGACCGGCGGCCAGATTGAAATTGTCCGGCCGGCCATTGCCAACAAGGTCATGCAGCGCGTGAAAGTGAACACCAAACAACTCGTGGCTGTTGTCCGGGCCGGGGCCTTCCAGGCCACGGAAGGAAACACAGGAAAAGAAAATGTGGTGAAGCTCGCCATTCCGGCAGCGGATTTAAAAGCCGTGATCAAGGAAATCGTTTCCGATGCCACAGGTGAGATTGATCTGGCCGATGCCGATATTGTCGTGTCCGTGGGCCGCGGGGCCAAAGACCAGGCCGGGGTCAACCTGGTCAAAGAACTGGCCAATGATCTGAAAGCCGGGTTCGGGTCGTCCCGGGCCATGGTGGACGGCGGCTTCATGGCCCACAACAAACAGGTCGGGCAGACCGGGAAAATCGTTGCCCCCACCCTGTATATGGCCATGGGCATCTCCGGCGCCATCCAGCACCTGGCCGGCATGAACGGGTCCAAGGTCATCCTGGCCGTGAACAAAGACCCTGAAGCCCCGATTTTCAACGTGGCAGATTATGGCATTGTCGGTGACCTGTTTGAAGTGGTGCCGATACTTCGTGAAGAACTTAAAAAAATCAGAAAATAGGATGAGGTAGAGATGAATCCCCTTTTGATGAGTATCCTGCTGATTGTCGCCCTGGCTGTTTTCGGCCGCACCATGGTTCAGAGAATTCAATTGCTCATGGCCCTGGAACCTGCCCACAGAACCGACCGGATCATGGACCGGATCAGGAATGTGGCCATCATCGCCGTGGGCCAGAAACGCCTGGTGGGGCGCAAAAAAGAGTTTGCCTCGGGCCTGATGCACGCCTTCATCTTCTGGGGATTCTGCGTCCTTCTCATCCGGAGTATCATGCTTTACGGCGAAGGCTTTGTGGAAGGATTTCAACTGCCCCTGTTCAACGAGAATTTCCTTTTGGGATACCTTTATATCGGCCTGAAAGACATCATGGAAGGCATTGTCCTGGTCATGGCCGCCTATGCCATCTACCGCCGGGCCGTGGTCAAGCCGGAACGGCTTCACAATACCTGGGAAGCCTATTTTGTCCTTTGCATGATCGTCACCTTAATGATCTCCGATCTGCTCCTGGACGGGGCCCGGTATAATCTCATCACCCTTCACAACAACCCCCACAACCTTCATTTTTTCAACAATATCAGTTACGGCAATGAATTTATCTGGACCCCGGTATCCGTGGCCGCCGCCTCCCTGATCTCTCCCCTGGGGGCCGATGCCACGGGCTATATTCTGATCGCCATGTTCTGGCTCCACATCATCACCCAGCTCACTTTTTTGAATTTTCTGCCCCTGGGAAAACATTTCCATGTCATCACCTCCCTTCCCAATGTATTCTTAAAATCCTTGGGATATCCCCATGAGAAAACCAAGGTCCTGGACCTGGAGAATGAGGCAGCCTGGGAAGATGAATCCCTGGGCATGAACCATATCCACCAGCTCAACTGGAAACAGGGCCTGGATCTGTATACCTGCACGGAATGCGGCCGGTGCAAGGAAGTCTGTCCGGCCTTTTCCACGGACAAACCCCTGAACCTCTATGATTTCAACATGGATCTGAAGCACGAACTCCTGGACAATGCCGGCAAGGTTATCCAACGGAAAAAACTGGCCCTTGCCCTAGCTGCTGAAGCGGATGAAGCCAAAAAAGAAGAGATCAAGGAACAAATGGCCGGGCTGAAAAGCGAGAAGGCGCTGGTGGGGGATGTGATCAAAGAAGACACCCTCTGGGCCTGCACCACCTGCCGGGCCTGTGAAGAGGTCTGTCCCGTGACCATTGAACATGTGCCCCGCATCATTGCCATGAGACAGGGCCAGACCCTCATGGCCGAAGCCTATCCCAAGGAGTTGAACACGGCTCTCAAGGGTCTTGAACGCAACGGCAATCCCTGGGGCATCGGCTATGACAAGCGGGCCGACTGGGCCGAGGGCCTGGGCGTCAAAATGATGGCTGAAGATTCGGATGTGGATTATCTCTTATGGGTGGGCTGTGCCGGGTCCTTTGACGACCGCACCAAAAAAGTATCGGTGAGCCTGGTCAAGATTCTCCAGAAGGCCGGGATTAATTTTGCCATTCTCGGGACCGAGGAAAAATGCACCGGGGATTTTGCCCGGCGGCCGGTAATGAAATGATGTATCAGATGATGGCCCAGGAAAACATTGAAACCCTGAACAATTACAAGGTCAAAAAGATCATTGCGGCCTGCCCCCATTGCCTCAATACCCTGAAGCACGAATACCCGCAACTGGGCGGCAATTACGAAGTCATCCACCATACCGAGTTCATCGAAGGCCTGGTCAAATCCGGCAAAATCAGGCTCAACAAGACCCTGGAAGGTTCCTTGACCTACCATGACCCCTGCTATCTGGGCCGGTACAATTCCGTTTATGACCAGCCCCGGTCCCTTCTTTCTGCCGTGTCCAAAGACGGGTTCAAAGAACTGGACCGCCACGCCAATGAAAGTTTCTGCTGCGGCGCGGGCGGCGCCAGGATGTGGCTGGAAGAGACCATCGGCAAACGCATCAACCTGGCCCGGGCCGAAGAAATCGCAGGCAAGGATGTGGCTACCGTGGCCGTGGGCTGCCCCTTCTGCCTCACCATGGTGGAAGACGGCATGAAGGAACTGGGTAAGGAAGAGGCGATCAAGACCCGGGACATTGCCGAGCTTGTGGCCGGAAACATGGTCTGATCTGAAACCGTAAACACCCGTTGGAGGAATTCCGCCAACGGGCGGCTTTATTTATCTTTCCCCTTTTGTTTCTGAAGGGAAGCGAACAGGATGGCATTTTCAATGGCAATGGCGGCCTGTTGGGAGAAAAGGTTCAGCAATAAGGCATCCTCTTCGGTAAAGGCGACATCATTATTTTTATTGATGACCTCCAGGACGCCGATCCGTTTTCGCTTGGATCTCATGGGAACGCAAAGCAGTGATTTTGTCCGGGAACCGGTCAGGTTATCAATTTTATTATAAAAGCGAGGGTCATTTTGAGCATCTCCGATCAGGACATGCTGCTGATTCTGGGCGACCCAGCCTGCTACACCCACGCCCGGCGGGATCCGGACATCTTTTAAGGCATCTGCGCTGGGGCCGGTGGGAACGCTGAATACCAACTCCCCTGTTTTTTCATCCAGAAGCATCAAGGTGCTTGCCGTAGCATCCGTCACGATATTGGCATATTTCATGATCAATGACAGAACGTCTACCAGATCAACCGTAGAATTCATGATGAACCCGATCTGGATCACAAGGGCAAGCTTTTCAGAGCTTAAAAGCCTCAATTCCCTCATCTGACGGCTTTGCACGGCAAGAATCGGCGAAAGAATATCCGTTGAGATAAATCCTTTTTCCAGGAGGATTTGACCCAAAAGAGGAACGTCTTTGTCTTTTTCCCGCATTTTTGTGATCAATTCGGCCCGGTTCATGTCTGATTCAGGTCCGGAATCAGAGGCCATATGATTTTGCTGTTGCAGCGCCTCAGTCAACTGTTCTTCCGAAATGATTCCCATGCTCTTGAGAAGATCGCCCAGAAGGTGTGAGTTGATATTCATAAAAAGCCTCCCCGTAAATATTACAGTGGTGATGAGATCATACCCTCATTACAATAAATAACGGCCATAGACAAATACTATTTCCTTTTTTTTACTTGGCCGGGTTAATTGACTATAACTTTTTCAATCATTTTCTGCAATTGGACATAGGGCCTGGACAGACCTTCTGCTGTTGGCTTTAAATCGAGACCGCAGTTGTTCCGTGTACCAATGTCCTTAAAAAATTGAAAATATCTATACCCAAGAGAGTGAAGTCCTTCACTGGGGCCTCCTGAATCCCGCAGATCGCAGGGGTTTTTATGTAAATTCACAAAAATCTCTTGTTTTCACTGGGAAAGAACCATAAATTAAAGAAAAATACTCTTTATTAATCATTGAAAAGGATAACACATGGAAACTGAAGACCTGGATATCCGGCAGCAAGAGCTGAGAACAGAAATCCGGCAAGCAGCTTCGGAATTTGCAGCCATCGAATTCAAACCCTCGGCTTCCACGCTGAACTACCTTTTAAATTAAGGGATTTTTCTTCTTCCGGCCTGGGCCTGATCGTCAAAGAAAATTCCGATTTTTTAAACCATATCCGGGTCGAGGACGTTCTCATCGTGAAATTTCACAAGGGCAGTGCCGCAACCTCCCCCCAATATCTTAGGGCCCAGGTCCGGCATATTTCAGCGCCCATGGATGGAAAGCCCGACAATCATATGGTTGTGGGCCTGCTTTTCCTTGAAAAGCTTGGGGAAGAAGGATGGGTTTAAGGTTTACCGGTAAACCGCGCAGTCCTTGATCCGCTTATCGATCTCGGTATTGATGAGGGCATAGGATTTGGAATCCAGATCAGTATAACGCTTTCGGAACTCAAGTTCCCTGATGCCCTCGGGCAGACCTTCGAACCGAGGGCATAAATCCGGTTCTCCTCCAATTTCACCCATTCTCTGCTGGAAGGCCAGGGCTGTTTCCAGGGAACCGGCAGCCGATTCCCCCATCCTGACCCCGGCCTTATCCGCTGCAAGGTCGGCAAAACTGAATCCCGAGCCCTTGCCGGAATCATCCACCTCCTTTACCATCCCGATAAAATTGGACAGCCGGCTTCCGGCTGAAACGGCAAGCCCGGCCGAGACAAGATAATGCTTGGGCAGGTCCGTCCGGCCGTAAAGCGTAAAGGCAACGGCAACAGGAGGTTCCATCTGTTTTTGAAGGTCTTCGCGGATCAGGTCTTTTAATCCCCTGTTAATGGAATAAAGGGACAGGACCTGCAAAAGGGCTGTATTTTCCAGAACCGGATGGCCGCTGATTTCTGATTGTTGTCCGGAAAAATAAACATGGGCCTCAGCACCAGGGCAAGGGAAACCTTTTTGTTTTTATAGGGCCTTACCGTCTGAACCAGTTTATTATAATACAGCACCAGTTTTTCCTGGTGCTCTTGGGATATGAGAAACTGCTTTCCCTTCTCATGCATATGTTCCAGGGATTGCGGGTCCCATTCATACACCAGTCTCAACTGCCCCTTGGCCACGGAGAGGTCCCTGATGCGGTGGATATGCCGATGGAGGTCCTTGTAAAGCGGAAAATATAAAAGAAGATGGTTCACGGCCCCAAGGGCCGGGTTTATGAACATGCCCGGAATGGTGATCCGCCCCGCCCTCACCTTCTCTATATGGAAAAGGGCCCCGTTTTTTTCAGAATGATGAAAAGATTAAGATAATTGCCCAGGGGACCGGCGGGAAGGTCGAGGGAGAGCCCAAGATGAATCCTGTTTTCCGGCAACCGGATCTCCGTCAAAAGGCCTTCATACCCAAGCCCGTGAAGCACCCCGTAATTCAGAAGGATATTCAGATCCTCTTCCGACAGGGCCAGGGTCCTGACCTGCCTCTGCTTCATATTGCCGGGGGTGTTTTCCCGGACCATGTCTTTGACCTTCTGAACCTTATCCAGAGTCAGCCTTTCCTGCCGGGAAACAAGGGGGCTTTTTTCCATGGCGGAAAACAGGAGGATCACAGGGGAAAAAATCAGCCCTGCCAGAAAGAGACCCGCAAGGAGCCTAATCCCGCGAAAAATAGATATCCCCATAATAGGCCGTGACCTTGTTTCCTGTATTGTCCGTATCGCTCATCAATACAACGGCATCAATGTACCGGACCTCTTTGCCGAACAAGCGGATAAAATCCTCCCGGATATTTCGTTTTTCCGTCTGCCAGGCGGATAGCGGGTCTTTGGCCGATCTCAGGGCCATCATCACGGCATTGTCCCTTGCAAAGGCATTGGGCCAGGTCTCCCCGGCCTGTGAATTTTGGGCCCATACATAGTTCAGGGCCCGGGTGTTCCAGACGGCAAGGCCGCCTGAAACCACCACATAAATCCGGGCGGCATAATCATCGCCCTCCTTTTGTTTTTCGTCAAAGGTTCCGTCCAGCCTGTTTTCAATGCGCCAGCGCCAGTTTAAAAAAGGGTAGGCCTCAATATCGATGCGGATTTTTCTGATGAGCCCCGAGGCACTGCTTTGGCTGGCGGCTTCCAGGGCCGTATCCCCATCGATAAGGGCCGGGGTATAAACCGTTTCTCCTGCAAAGGATTTTTCAGACCATTCGTCCATCTGGCGGGCTGAAAATTCTCCCACCCGGATGATATCCGCCTGATCCGGCAAGGCGGGCCCGGCCATCATGATCCACAGCGCAAGGCAAAAAGCAAATTATTTTAATGGTCATCCCCTTTTCACAGTAAGGCATCCGGCTGCTCATTTCTATCCCTGAGCCGCATCTTGCCTTTTTTTACCAAAAACTTCAATCCCCCTGAAGAAGGAAAGACAAGGGTGGTAGCAGCCCATGAAGGAATTTATGGGCTTGCCAAGAAAAAAGAAACTCTTATATTTTATACTGATTTTGTGTATGATGGGGTTAATGATGGATATTTTGGAGAGAGACATTATGAAACTAGCCTTTCCGGTTAAAGAAAACAAGGGCCTTGAAAGTGTCATGGATGATCATTTCGGTACGGCCGGGTATTTTCTGATCGTGGACACTAAGACCCGCGGCTTTGAATTCATGGAGAACCAGAAGCTTTCCGGTGAAACAACAAAATGCAAGACCACTGTTCTGGGAAAAGAGCTCGGCATTGATGCGGTGATTACCCGTTGCATGGGGGACGGCTCCAGAAAAAGCCTGACCTCATCCCATATCAAGGTGTTCCAGGCCCAGAAAGATACCGTCCGGGAGAACCTCGAACTCATGGAAAAAAACGAATTAAAGCTTTTCCACATCTTTGACCACTGCCAGGCCAAAAAGAACAAAAAAGAAGGCGGCTGCGGCCATCACCATTAGCCCATGAAAACAATACTGAGCCTCATGGGCAGGATGGTGTATGCATTCATGGGATGGACCTATGACGGCTTGCCGGATTACTGGACCGACCGGTGCGTGGTCATCGGCTTTCCCCATACGGCCAATATGGATACGGTCCGGGCCCTGACCTATATTAAACTTGCCAAGGTCAATGCCCGGCTCCTGGTCAAGGCGGAATGGTTTTTCTTTCCCATGTCCGTCATTCTCCGGAGCCTCGGCGGAATGCCGGTCAAACGGGACAAGGCCCACGGATTTGTTGAAAGCGCTATCCGGGAGTTTGAAAGACGGAAAAGCCTGATTCTCGCCCTGGTGCCCGAGGGAACCCGGAAGAATGTCACCTCCATCAAAACCGGGTTCTGGCATATTGCCAAGGGAGCCGATGTCCCCATCATCTGCTGGTTCCTGGACAATGCCTCCAAAAAGAACCCGCTGGATAGGCCGGATTGATCCCGGCGAAAGCCTTGAAGAAGACCTGCAGAAATC
>JAAUSZ010000187.1 GCA_012031875.1 Desulfobacula sp. | reverse complement strand
AGGACGTCACCCCGGCAAAGACCCAGTCAATGGGGTCTGGAGGGTGAGGGGTCGCTTCATAGCCGCCGGGCCGGGTGAGGCTGATGCCTTCTTTTGGGCAAACCCGGTCTGGCCCGTCTGGCCGATGGCCACGATGACGGTATCGGTTTCAAACAGGGTGAGTTTGCAGTCGTCATACTGGGGGCTGAACCGGCCGTTTTCATCAAAGACGGTGGTGCATTCCTTGAATTCGACTTCCGAGACCTTGCCCTTATCTCCGATGAATCTCAGGGGCCCGAGGCTGTTGACGATTTTGACCCCTTCTTCCAGGGCTTCTTCGATTTCATAATCCCAGGCCGGCATTTCATCGCGTTTTTCCAGGCAGACCATGGTGACGTCTTTGGCGCCCAGCCTTCGGGCTGTCAGGGCCACGTCCACGGCCACGTTGCCGCCGCCGATGACCATGACCTTGCCGAGAGTTTGGCCGCCGTTCCCAGGGCCGAATCTCTCAAAAAGTCCACGCCCTTGATGACGCCGTCAAGATCTTCGCCCTTGACGCCCAGGCCCCGGGAGCCGTGGAGGCCCGTGGCCATGAAGAGGGCGCTGTAACCGTCTTTCTTTAAACTTTCCAGAGTGATGTCCTTGCCGAACTCGACCCCGGTTTGGATCTGGACGCCCAGTTGTTCAATGACCTGGATTTCCTTGGCGAGTTCGGCCTTGGGAAGCCGGTATTCGGGGATGCCCACGGCCATCATGCCGCCCTTGACCGGCAGTTTTTCAAAGATGGTGACGCCGTAGCCCTTCTGGGCCAGGTAATAGGCGCAGGTGAGGCCCGCCGGGCCCGAGCCCACAATGGCGATTTTTTCGGTTCGTTTTTCCGGGATTTCAGGAATATAGGGGGAGCCCTCGAAATCCAGTTCCGAGAGATACCGGTGAAGATACTGGATGGCCAGGGGCTCATCCGCATCCCCCCTTGTGCAGACCGATTCGCAGGGATGGTGGCAGACCCGGCCGCAGGAGCCGGGAAAGGGGTGTTCCTGTTTGAAGAGCTTTAGGGCTTCGGCGTATTTGCCCTTTTGCATCAGGGCGATAAAGCCCTGGATGCTGACATGGGCCGGGCAGGTGGCCTTGCAGGGGGCTGTGCCGCTCTTGTCCACGGCATAGGCCCCGGGCATGCCCTGGGGATAGAGCTTATAGATGGCTTTTCGGTCCCTTAACCCCTCATCAAATCGGTTTTCCACATCCACGGGGCAGACCTTGGCGCATTCCCCGCAGGCCGTACATTTATCCAGATCAATATATCGGGGTTTCTGCTCCAGGGTGACCTTGAAATTCCCGGCCTCTCCCGAAACATCCAGGACCTCGGCCATGGTATGAAGGTCGATGTTCAAATGACGGCCCGCCTCCACCAGTTTGGGGGAGATGACGCACATGGAACAGTCGTTGGTGGGAAAGGTTTTGTCCAGTTGGGCCATGATCCCGCCGATCTGGGGATGTTTTTCAACCAGGTGAACCAGAAAACCGGAATCGGCCAGATCAAGGGAGGCCTGGATCCCGGCGATTCCTGCGCCCACCACCATAACGGCGCCGACAAGGGGGTCTTGTTTCATATAGAGTCTCCATCATATCCATGATGTTGATATTAATGGGAACCGATTGTCTGCCGGGAGGTTACAAGGCAGCCGCCGTTTCCCTGCAAAGGCTGAACATCTGCCGGACACGGGCAGCGCTGTCAGTCCGTACTCAGTGCCTTATGGGGAAAAGGGGCATGGAAGTCTCCTGAAAATTTTACGCTTCTCAAGCCGGTCCATCTATTGACCGGCTATTTCTTAGCTGTAATTTAATAGCTAAAAAGATCAGGTTTTACAAATTGATAATTTTTATAGGATGTTTGAATGCTATTGGGATATCCGATTATCCTGAAGAACAAGATTTGATTTGTCTTGTCCGGGCCTAGACGATATACTGGGGCCTGTTTAAGCAAAGGGGGAATATGAAATCCAGGATTCTTGTTGTTGATAGGGAAGCAACCATCTGCTCCGGCTTTGAAACGATTCTGACGGAGCAGGGCTTTGAGGTCATGACCGCTGCGAATTATGATTCCGCACTTCAAAGGATCAGGGAGGCCGGGCCGGACCTGGTCATCACCGAAGCCCGTCTCGGGGAACATACGGGCCTGGACCTCCTCCAGGAGATTCAAACCCGGGGCCTGGCCTGCACCGTCATCATGACAACGGATGACCCCGATATCCAGGAGTCCACCCTTGCCTTGCGCCAGGGAGCCTTTGATTATATTCCTAAACCTATCCGGAAGGAGACCCTGCTGAGGATTGCGGACCACGGCCTTCAGCATCAACGGCTCCTGGCCGGCAAGAGGCAACTGGAGGCGGAGAATTTAAGGGTCCGCCGCCATATGGAGGCCATCTTCAGAAGCCTGAAGGACGGCGTGGTGACGGTGGATCACGCCCTAAAGGTGACGGAGGCCAACGAGGCAATCAAAGAGATCTGCCGGTTTTCCGCTCAAGAGATCATGGGAAAAAATTTGGAAAGGATTCCAACAGAGTGCAGCAGGGCCTGCATTCATGTGTTAAAGGAAACCTTGAAAACAGGGAAAACCATCAAGGATTTCCGGGTGGAATGCAGGCATCCGGACAAGCCCGGCCAGGTCATGCTCCTGACCGGTTCCCCCCTTCGGCAGGAGGGGATGGCGCCCCTTGGCGCCGTCCTTGTTGCCAGGGACATCACAAGGCTGACCCGGCTTGAACGCGAACTGAAGGAGCGGCATCAGTTTCACCGGATCATCGGGAAAAGCAGCCGGATGCAGGACATATACACCCTTCTGGAAAATCTTTCAGACACGGACAGCACGGTATTGATTACCGGTGAGACCGGGACCGGCAAGGAACTGGCGGCCCACGCCATTCACCATAACAGTGCTCGAAAGGACAAGCCCTTTGTAAGGGTTAATTGCAGCGCCCTTGCTGAAAATCTGCTGGAAAGCGAACTCTTCGGCCACGTCAAAGGTGCCTTTACCGGTGCGGTTAAAAACAGGAAGGGGCGGTTCCAGACCGCGGAACACGGGACCCTTTTTCTGGATGAAATCGGTAATGTTTCCCCCTTGATCCAGCTCAAGCTTTTAAGGGTGATCCAAGAAAAAGAGTTTGAACGGGTGGGAGATTCAATCCCCATCAAAATTGATGTGCGCGTGGTGGCCGCCACCAATTGCGATTTAAGGGAAAAGGTCCGCTCCGGGGAGTTCAGGGAAGATTTGTATTACCGGATCAAGGTGGTGGACATCCTGATTCCTTCACTCAGGGAAAGACGGGAAGACATCCCCCTTCTGACGGATCACTTTCTGGAGCTGTTTAACACGCGGTTTAAAAAACAGATTAACGGGATTTCCAATGAAGTGGCCGCGGCATTCATGAACTATCCCTGGCCGGGAAATATCCGGGAACTCGAACATGCCGTGGAACACGGCTTTGTCCTATGCCAGGGGAAAACCCTGCTCTTCGAGCATCTGCCTGTGGAGATAAAAGAGTATTCGGGAACTGAAAAATTCCCTCCCCCGGAAAAATCCCCGGCCGGCAAGGAAGATCTCCTGAAGGCACTGGACAGGTCCGGCTGGAACAAATCCAAAGCTGCCCGCCTGCTCGGCATCGGCCGCAGAAGCATCTATCGAAGAATTGAGGAATATAAGATTTTAAAACCGGTTGAATAAGTGTGCCCGGCACAGATGTGTGCGGTGCACACTTGTGCGCCTGGCACAGGTATTTTAATTTTTTTGACCCCCGGCTCTCAAACATCCCGTCTTCGTAACCTCCTGATGAAACAAACAGAATAAATTTTATTCTGTTTGTTTTTCCGGCCTGGCATGCTATTTGACTATGCATTACTTCCTTAGCGGAAGAAGCGGAATAAGTGATAGAATTTTCAGTAATAAGAGGAAAAAAATGACAGGATCTGTTGCAGCAGCACATCAGGCCGTTAAGGCCGGGACAAATAAAAAAGGAAAATACCTGACGTTTACGCTTGAAAAGGAAGAATACGGCATATCCATTTTTAAGGTAAAGGAAATCATCGGAATCATGCCCATCACAACCGTTCCGGGCACACCTGATTTTATAAAGGGAGTGATTAACCTTCGCGGCAAGGTCATCTCCGTTGTTGACCTGAGGCTGAAGTTTTCCATGGGGTCAATTCCTTATTCAGACCGGACCTGCATCATTGTAGTGGAAATCGCTGCTGAATCGGAGACGGTACTCATCGGGATTATCGTGGATGCCGTTTCCGAGGTATTAAACATCCGGGAAGAGGACACGGAAGATACGCCTGCCTTTGGAGCGAGCCTTGATACAGGCTATATTCTCGGCATGGCCAAGACCCGGAACAGCGTAAAAATTCTGCTGGATATTGACCGGGTGCTGACCGCGGATGACCGCGCAGGTTTGGAAAATTTTCATAATTTAAGGGAAGAATTGAAAACTAGTAAAGAGTAGGCATTTAAATGAATATTTTCATAGATAAGAACATAATGTAAAGGAACTTTTAATGAAGCTCAGTTTAAAAAATAAATTTCTTTTGCCGACGGTGGCGGCAACCATTGTTTGTTTGGGTGTTATGTCGGTTTTTTCATACCTGAAATCCAGCAAAGCCTTGGAAAATTCCATAGCCGACCAGGTGGAATATGTATCCGCCTCAATTTCAAAACAGTTGGGAAGCTGGGTCCTGGACCGGAAAAAAGATGTTAAGAATTTGAGTGAGGAAGAGGTATTTATAGCGGCTGCCGACGTTTCCCCGGGTAATGACGATATAAGGAAAACAGCAAGCTCCCGTTTGGAGAAATTCAGTAAAAATATTGATTTTTTTGAATTTGTCGCCCTGGCCGATGCCAAGGGAGATATCATTGCCTCGTCCGATCCCTCCCATATCGGTTCCATGAATGTCAAGGACCGGGACTATTTTCAGGAATCCTTTTCAGGGAAGACCGCTGTTTCCAAAGTCATCAAAAGCAAGGGGTCGGGAAATCCGATTTTTTGCATTTCCTCTCCGGTCAAACAGAATAACGCCGTTGTCGGCGTACTCCTGGGGGCCATTGACCTGAATTATTTTACCAAGGCCTTTGTGGATTCCGAAAAGGTGGGGGAAACCGGATATGTCTATATCATCGACAACAGCGGACTCGTGATTGCCTATCCCGACAAATCAAAAATACTGGTGCTGGATTTAAATCAATATGATTTCGGCCGCCAAATGATGGAAAAAAGAAAGGGGTTGATACACTACACGTTTAACGATGTTGAAAAGATTGTCGCCTTTGCCGAAGAAAAGAATATGGGCTGGATCATCGCCTCAACGGCAAACGATGCTGAAATTTTTGCCCCGGTCCGCCAAATCCGGAACATCAACGCGGTCCTGGGGGGCGGCTGTGTGTTGATCATTGCCGCCATTCTCTTTTTGATCACCCAATCCATTGTCAGACCCATCAACCGCATCATCCAGGGGATGGAAGAGGGGGCAACCCAGGTGGCGGCCGCCTCCGGGCAGGTGTCCGCCTCCAGCCAGTCCCTGGCCCAGGGCGCATCGGAGCAGGCGGCATCCATCGAAGAAACATCGGCATCCATGGAAGAGATGTCTTCCATGACAAAGAAAAATGCGGAGAATTCAGCCCATGCCAACAGCCTCATGAAAGATGCCAGGCAGGTGGTTTCTGAGGCCAATGAATCCATGGTGGCGCTTACCCTTTCCATGAAAAATATTTCAAAGGCCAGTGAAGAAACCTTTAAGATCATCAAAACCATTGATGAAATTGCGTTTCAAACCAACCTCCTGGCCCTTAATGCCGCGGTTGAGGCAGCCAGGGCAGGAGAAGCAGGGGCCGGCTTTGCCGTTGTCGCGGATGAGGTCAGGAACCTTGCCATCAGGGCTGCGGATGCGGCAAGGAATACATCGGATTTGATTGAAGGCACCGTAAAAAAGATCCATGAGGGATCGGAACTGGTTTCAAAAACCAGTTCCGCCTTCAGCCAGGTAACTCAGAACACCGACAAGGTCGGCGTTCTGGTGGCTGAAATTTCATCGGCCTCCGGTGAGCAGTCCAATGGGATCGAGCAGGTGAATATTGCCATTTCCGAGATGGATAAGGTGGTTCAGCAGAATGCGGCCAATGCCGAAGAATCCGCGTCTGCTTCCGAAGAGATGAATGCCCAGGCAGAGCATCTGAGCGACTTTGTGGGAGAGCTTGTCCTGCTGGTGACCGGAAAAAGGGACGGAAAAACCCGGTCCGTTCAAAGGCCCCGGCCCGGCGGAAATCCGCCGGAAAAAAAGAGGCCCCTTCCCCCCTCAAGGTCCGTTGCTCCGGCACGGGGAGGCCGGCTGATTTCTGCTGCAAAAGAGATCCGGCCGGATCAGGTTATCCCCTTTAATGAAGAGGATGATTTTAAGGATTTTTAAAACCCAAGGCAAAAGGACGGGCGGCATGATCTCATGCCGCCCCCTCTGTTCCGGCCGGGTTATTCCCCGTACATATCGGTGATGAGCTTTCTCAGCCGGGCGGCTTTACCGGCGGATAAGGCATCAACCTTATTTTTCAATCGCTGCTTGCTGATGGTGCGGATCTGATCCACTGCGATTTCAGCTTCCAGATCTGCACACCGGATCTGGAGCCGGGTCCTCCCCTATAGTTGCGTCAAGATCCTCCCAGTGTTCCTTTTCTCCCGCCATGGCTTTATAGGTATCTTCCCAGAAAAGCTTGCCTTCCTCTTTATTCCGGAGAAGCAGCCCCCTGTCGGTTTCTTCTATTAAAGGGTATCTTTCAAGCCGTATTTTTCAAGGAGCGCCTTGGGTATGCGCACGCCTCTTGAATTCCCGATGGGGATCAGTTTGGCGTCCCGTGAACGAATTTGATTTCTCATAGGTTTTCCTCCCTGATGTTCAGCCCGTTGGTTTTGTAGGTATTGTAATTACATCCAAACCCGCTGTCAAGTTTTCAGGAGCGAAAGAGATCCTGAAAACCCCATACGATATTTGGTTTAACGATATTCAGGCATAAATTTTCTTCAGAAACTGCCTGATGCGGACATCGGGGGAATCCAGGAGTTCCTGAAAGGTTCCGTCAAAACCCACGGACCCGTTTTCAAGAAAAACGACCCGCCGGGCAAACTGTTTCACCATGTGCATCTGGTGGGTCACCAGGATGATGGTCATATTTTCCTCAGCGATGGATTGAATGGTGTCAAAGACTTCGTAGGCCAGTTCAGGGTCAAGGGAAGAGGTGGGTTCGTCAAACAGCATGATGTCCGGGTTCATGGACAGGGCCCGGGCAATGGCCAGGCGCTGCTGCTGGCCGCCGGACAGCAGGGCCGGGTACTGGTCCGCCTTTTCCGAGAGCTTGACCTTTTTAAGAAGGGACAGGGCCAGGGTTTCCGCCTCCTGTTTCGGCATTTTTTTCACGGTCCGGCAGGGACGGACAATATTTTCCAGGACCGTATAATGGGGGAAAAGGTTGAACTGCTGAAACACCATACCCACCTTTCCGGCCACGGAAGCGGTTTTATCCACTTTTATGCCGTCAATGACCACGGAGCCGCCGTCCACCTGCTCCAAACCGTTGAGGCAGCGGATAAAGGTGCTTTTGCCCGAGCCGCTGGGCCCGATGACGGCCAGGATTTCCCCCTGCCGGATATCCATGCTGATGTTTTTAAGGACCCGGCCCTGGGAAAAGGATTTGGAAATCCCGCGGACCTGGATCAGGGGTTCCATTTTGTGGTTCCTCTCTCCAGCCGTTTGGATATCAGGGCCACGCTCCAGGTCATGCAGAAATAGATGGCCCCGATGGTCAGGTAGATTTCAAAGGGGCTCAGGGTTCTGGCGTAGATCTGGTTTCCGATGCGGGTGATTTCGGCAATGGACAGAACCGAGACCAGGGAGGTTTCCTTGATCATGGTGGAAAAATAATTCATCAAGGTCGGCAGGGCGATCCTGAAGGCCTGGGGCAGAACAATATGCCGGTAGACCTGGAGGGGCTTGTATCCCAGGCACAGGGCCGCCTCATACTGGCCGGCGCCCACGGCCTTGACCGAAGCCCGGACCACCTCCGACATATAGGCCCCGGAATTGAGGGACAGGCCCATGACGGCGGCGGTCACGGGCTCAAACATGATCCCGAAGGAAGGCAGGCCATAATAGATAAAAAACAATTGGATCAAAAGAGGGGTTCCCCTGAAGACCTCCACATAGATTCCTAAAAGCCCGTCCAGAGTCCGGGGCAGGTTCCCGGACCGCAGGAGCCCGACACAGACGGCGATGAGGAGCGCCGCCCCAAAGGACAGCACTCCGATGGCAAAGGTGAGTTTGGATGCCTGGACCAGTTGGGGAATATAGGGCACCAGGAACCCGAAATCCAGATCTTTCACAGGGCTAGAGGGACAGCCATTTCTGAGAAACCTTGTCAAAGCTGCCGTTGGTCTTTACCATCTTTATGGCCTCGTTGATTTTCCGGGTCAGGGTATCCTCTTTATGGTCCATGACCACCACGACTTCCACGGACCGGACCGGGTCATTGATAATCCTTAAGTCCGAATTGCCCTTGATTGTGGTGGCGGCATAGGCAAACCCCACCACCACGGCGTCCACCCGTCCGTTTTTAAGATCGATCAGGGCTTCCGAGTTCCGGTTATACCTGCGGATCTCCTTAACGGTAATGCCCATTCCCTTGAGACTGTCCGCGGCCACTTCACTGGTGCAGTTGGCCTGGACCCCCAGGGTCCTGCCGGCCAGGTCTTCCTTCTTTTTGATATCCGTTACCGCTGTCCGCGTGACAATGATCTCGTCCAGGCGGTAATAGGGAATACTCATATTGACGCTGGCCGAGGCCTGGGTGGCTTCCTCCGGGGACATGCAGGAGATGATGATGTCATGGTCTCCCTTTTTCATCCCGGCCACCAGCCCTTCCCAGGCCGTATCCTTCATCACGACCTCAAGTCCCAGGGCCTTTCCCAGGGCCTGGGCAAAATCCGTATCAAAACCTTCAACCTTATTATTGGTATTTCTAAAGGAAAACGGGGGGTATTCCGGGCAGTTGCCCACCACGATCTTTCCCGCCTTTTCAATCCGGGCCCAAGCTCCGTCCTCTGCCAGGGCAATTCCGGCAAAGACCATGGCCAAAACCATGAAACCGATCATTCCGCAAATCATTTTTTTTCCGATCATCATTCCTATCCTTTCATTCTAGTCCATTGTTATCTTCAACCGATGCCGCAGGCTTACCGGCAGGCATCGTAAACCTTTTCAACAGCTTCCCTTGCCTGATCACAGCCGGCAAACCGGTTTTCAAAAAACAGGTAGAGCCCGTCCGGCCCCAGCTCCCGGGTTGCGAGCACAGCCTCATCCACGGATTGGCAGACGATCTCCAGGCACATGCCCTTTTCCTTGATGTCCCGCAGCACGGGGAGATAACCCCTGATCCCATCCAGATAGGGTTCCGGGTTCCAGAAAATCCCGTTCAGGGACCGGATCCGGGACAGGGGCGCCACGAACCGGGCATGCCGGACCGAGCACATATTAAACAGGGAATAGTCCATGTGGTCGCAGACCTGGGTCAGTTCCGGAACCACAAAGTCCTCGAACATCTCGTTGGAGATCATCAGGCTGAAATCACACCGGACGCTTTCGAATTTGCCTCGGCAAAGACCTGGAACCAG
>JAAUSZ010000186.1 GCA_012031875.1 Desulfobacula sp. | reverse complement strand
ATTGGCCTCAAGGAAAAGGGTCAGTATCCGGATTACCTGGTCCTGGGATTCCTGCCCGGATTTGACGGCAAGGGTGATCACCTTTGTTTCAACTGTGGTGACCACGGTTTTTATGGGCTATCTGTGGTGGTATCTCTTTAAGATGGTCCAGTCGGCCATCCGCTATGAATCCACCTCGGGAACCCTGACCAACACCCCTTTATGGATTCCCCAGACCGTCATGCTGGTGGGGGCGGGCTGTTTTTTCATCCAGCTTTTCGCCACCAGCCTTAAAACTCTTGCCGCCATCAACACCAAAGAGGAGGTGGTCTAATGGAAACGGAATTCCTGTTCATGTCCGTCGTCGTCTTTGGGGTTCTTTTTTTAACCCTGGCCGCAGGGGTCTGGGTCGGATTTTCCCTTTTTATTGTCGGGTTTGTGGGCATGACCTTTTTTTCCTCCCTCCCGGCCGGAAACAATATGGCCTCATCCCTGTGGGCCACCATTGAAAAATGGGAATATGTGGCCCTTCCTCTTTTTATCTTCATGGGGGAGATCCTGTACCGGTCCGGGATTTCGGAAAAGCTGTTCCGGGCTCTGGTTCCCTGGCTCTACCGGTTTCCCGGCGGCCTGTTGCTCATGAATATCGTGGCCTGTACGCTTTTTGCCGCGGTCTCCGGGTCCAGCGCCGCCACCACGGCCACGGTGGGACGGATCACCCTGGCGGAATTTGACAAACTCGGATACGACAAAAGCCTTTCCATGGGGTCCCTGGCCGGCGCCGGAACCCGTGGGATTTTTGATCCCGCCCTCCCTGATTATGATCGTCTATGCCATCCAGGCCGAGGTTTCCATCGGGAAAATGTTCATGGCCGGGATTCTGCCGGGCCTGCTCCTGGCCGGGATCTATGCCGCCTATATCATCTACCGGGGCATCAGAAACCCAAAGATTGCGCCCCGGACCCAGGACTCCTATTCCTGGAAAGACCGCATATCAGGGCTCAAGGATCTGGCGCCCGTCGTGATCCTGATTCTCATGGTGCTGGGCAGCATCTACGGAGGCTTTGCCACGCCCACGGAAGCGGCGGCCCTGGGGGTCCTGGGCGCCTTTGTCTTTGCCGTCATCAACCGGCAGATGACCCCGGCCATCTGCCTGGAATGCCTGAAAGCAGCCGTCAAAACCAATGCCATGATCATGCTCATTGTGGTGGGCGCGGGATTTTTATCCAGGACCATGGGCTTTCTGGGGATTCCCGCCGCCATCACCCAGGCCATCACCGGGATGAATCTGTCCCCCTATATGCTCATGATCCTTCTGGGCTGTGTGTACATCCTTCTGGGCTGCCTGCTGGACGGATTTTCCATCGTGGTCATGACCTGCCCATCGCCCTGCCCATGGTTCTGGCCGCCGGGTTTGACCCCATCTGGTTCGGAATCTACCTCATCCTCATGGTGGAAATCAGCCAGATCACCCCGCCCGTGGGATTTAATCTTTTTGTCATCCAGGGGCTCACCGGCGAACCCATCATGAGAATCGCCAAATACGCCCTGCCCTTCTTTTTTCTCATGGTATTGACCACGGCGATTCTGACGGTTTTCCCAAAAATCGCCCTGTACCTGCCGGAACTGATGGCCACAACCCAATAAGATATGCAAGGGGGAAGAATGAACACCATGGATTTGAACTGTGATATGGGGGAAAGCTTCGGGGCCTATACCCTGGGCATGGATGCACAGGTCATGCAGTATATCAGCTCGGCCAATATCGCCTGCGGCTATCATGCCGGAGATCCCCTGGTCATGGACAAAACGGTCCGATTGGCCGTGGAGAACAAGGTCAGCATCGGGGCCCACCCCGGATACCCGGATCTCCAGGGTTTCGGCCGCCGGAGCATGGCCCTGACCAGCGAGGAAATCAAACATTCCCTGGTTTTCCAGGTGGGGGCTCTCATGGCCTTCTGCCGGGTTCACGACGTCCGGCTCTCCTATGTCAAACCCCACGGGGCCCTTTATCTGGATGCCGTTGAAAACAAAGCCGTTGCCATGGCCATTGCCGAAGCCATCCTGAACGTTGATCCCCATCTTTTTTTCGTGGCCCTGGCCGGAAAAAAGGGGGAAACCATGCGTCGGGTGGGAGAGGAACTGGGGCTCCGGGTGGTCTATGAAGCCTTCCCGGACAGGGCCTATACCCCGGAAGGGACCCTGTTGTCGAGAAAAGAGCCGGGAGCGGTTATCTCCGATCCTGAACAGGTGGCCCAAAGGGCTCTGGACATGGCCCATGGATTTGTCGAGGCCGTGGACGGAAGCCGGCTGGCCCTTGAGGTCCAGACCCTCTGTGTCCACGGAGACAATCCCAAGGCCGTGGACCTGGTCAAAACCATCCGGCAGACCCTTGAGACCCATCATATCGCCGTAAGGCCCGTGGGAGCGGGGGACTAACCATGGAAGAGAAGGGAAGGGCGCCTCTGGTCTGCCGCCTGGCAGGGGACACCGGCCTCATCGTGGAATTCGGGGAAGGCATTGATCCTGCGGTCAACGCCCGGGTCCGGGCTGTGGCTGCAGCGGTCAAAACAAGGCCGCCCCGGGGCGTCATCGAAATCATTCCCACCTACCGGTCTTTGCTCCTGATCTATGACCCGCTGACCACCCTGCCGGAAAAATTGATCCGGTTCATTGAGCAGGCCGATTCCGGGCTTGGGGATGAAGATGCCGGGCCCTTCCGGCGGGTGGACATTCCCGTCTGTTACGGCGGGGAATTCGGGCCGGATATGGACACGGTGGCCAAAACCGCGGGCCTCGGCATCGAGGAGGTCATCCAGCGCCATAGCGCCCCGGATTATCTCATTTATATGGTGGGGTTTACCCCCGGCTTTCCCTTTCTGGGCGGGCTGGATGAAAAGCTTTTCACGCCCCGGCTCAAAACCCCCCGCATGGCCGTACCCCAAGGATCTGTGGGCATTGCCAACAACCAGACCGGCATCTATCCCATTACCAGTCCGGGCGCTGGCAGATCATCGGCAGAACCCCCCTGACCCTGTTCGCCCCCCACCGGGAAAATCCTTTTCTTTACCAGGCCGGGGACCGCATCAGGTTTATCCCCATTTCCCAGGAGGAATATACAAGACTCAAGGAAAAGGAGGACCGGTCATGACGGCCTTAAGAATCATTTCCCCCGGCGGCTATACCACCATCCAGGATAAGGGCAGGTTCGGATTCCAGCATGTGGGCATCCCTGTTTCAGGAGTCCTGGATGCCTTTGCCTTTGCCCTGGCCAATTTCCTGGCGGGCAACCCCGACAACAAGCCGGTCATGGAAATCACGGTCATGGGCCCCTCCCTTGAAATCCGAAAGGAAATGGATATTGCCCTGACCGGGGCCCAAATGGGCATCAGCGTCAACGGCGTCCCCATGGAGCAATGGGCCTCCATCCGGGTGAGGCCCGGAGACCTTGTCTCCATCGGCCAGGTCCGGGCCGGGTGCCGGGCCTACCTGGCCTTCAGCGGCGGGATCAGGGTCCCGGAAATTATGGGCAGCTTTTCCACCTATGCAGGCGGGAAAATCGGCGGGTTTAAGGGCCGGCCCCTCCAAAAGGAGGACCTGCTGGAAACCGGGGACGCTTCCCTGTTGACCCGGCCCAGGGTCCTTCCCCCGTCATTTGTCCCGGTGTATTCCTCCGAGCCCGTCATCCGGGCCATTCCCGGACCCCAGGCCGATTATTTTGACACCGGCCTGAACACCCTGTTTCAATGCGAATATACGGTCACGGTCAAGGCGGACCGCATGGGCTACCGGCTCCAGGGGGAACCCATCCCCATTAAAAGCGGCATGCCCAAGAGCATTGTGTCGGAACCTTCCATGCCCGGCGGCATCCAGATCCCGGCCGATGAACAGCCCATCATCCTTCTGGTGGAGCAGACCGTGGGCGGCTATGCCAAAATCGCCACCGTCATTTCATCGGACCTGCCCCTGGTGGCCCAGACCACTCCGGGAGACACCCTCCGGTTTGAGTCCGTTGATTTAAAAATCGCCCATGGGATTATTCTGAAAGAAAAAAACAGGATCAATGCCATCAAGCAGAGGATTGAAGCCAGTCCGTAAAATGTGCTGATAAGGCCCGGCTTCCAGGCGTTATTATAAGCCGGTATTAGATTTGATCTTAATTATTTTATTGTCTTTC
The DNA here is from genome assembly GCA_012031875.1 of Desulfobacula sp. Lineage (GTDB taxonomy): Bacteria > Desulfobacterota > Desulfobacteria > Desulfobacterales > Desulfobacteraceae > Desulfobacula. The sequence goes on along the minus strand of JAAUSZ010000186.1, from coordinate 5,636 downwards.
CATCGATTTTTTTCAGCAGTTCCTGATCGTCCAGTTTTATGGCAAGAGCCTTGATATTTTCCATTTCTTTCTCGTTGCTTTTCCACGTATCTACAGCCATATGCAGAATTCTACCGGCTTCCTCCGGACGCTTAACTCGTTCTAATATTTGGGCCCATTTTATCAAGTCATCCGGATCAGGATAGGCGCCGAGAGAACCGAGCTTTTCGTATGCCTCAAGAGCCTTGAGATCGTTCCCCGCCTTGTGATGACAATGGGCCAAGGCCAGATAGACATGGGGGGACTCCGGCATCAAATCTTTAGCGGATTCCAGAGAAGACAGCGCATCATTGATTCGACCCAAGTCCGCTAAGGGATAGGCCAAATTGATTGAACGCTGGACAAAAAGATCAGTATCCTGTTCCGGAGTCATAATATAGGCCGTTTTCAAAGCTGATACGGACTCTTCCATTCGTCCTAGTCTATATAGTGAAATTCCCAACTCATTATAGATGCCGGCCGATGTAGGAAAATGCCTCAGGCCTTCATTGGCGACAGATACCGCATCCTGGAATTCCCCTGCCGAGTGCAATGCAAATACAAGGTTGTTATAAACTGAGGCTTCTGCATAGTTTGATCGGAGAGCATCCCGAAGTGTTTTTATGGCCTCTTCGTGTCGTTTGAGGTCGTTAAAAACAGCCCCTAAATTAGCAAGCGCAGGACCGTAATCGGGTTTCAGCTTCAGGGCTTTTTCATAGGAATCCCTCGCCCCTTCAAGATTTTTCAGCACATTGCGGATATTCCCTTGAACGTAGTAATAACGATATATGTCCGGATCATGGGAATTGCTTCTGATAACAAATTCCACCTCAAAGGAAAGCCGGGCTATATTTTCAGGTTCAATCCCGTGTAATTTGTATAATGCATCCAAAAGTTTTGCTTTTTTTAACCAAATCTGAGTGTGGATGTCATGTGGTTGTAATTTAAGAGCTTCTTCAAAGGCATTGGCTGATTCTCTGTAGAATTCATCTTTCAAAAGATCTCTGCCATAATTTAGATAGGCCGAGAAGAGATCGTACTGTCTTTTTGTATCAACTAATTTTGTTACAGAGTCTATGAGCTGGGGGCCAAACCCGATCAGACTCGAAATTACGGCGAGGATTACGGCCAAATCCCTGAAAATAGCGATCATGGAACCCGTGGGCTCCCTCCTGAGTTTTTTTTTCTCTGGAAAGGGGCTTTATTTCTATAGCCTTTTGCATATCTGAATCCTTTGTATTTATTGAGGATTATCATTCAACAAGGGGCTTGTCAAATTATGTTTTTCGCACAAATGTCTGATCATGAATAATATCTGCTCCCGGTTTCAATCAGAGCCGGGACCCGGACCTTTTGTCCGGGGAAAGCAGATCCTTCTTCGTTCTGACTGAGGAGAAGCCTGCCGGTGAAATTATTGCCGGATGAGCTTATGAAACCGGCAACATATGCCCGCAGTCCGGAAACAGGGAAAGGTCTCAGGGTAAAAAAAGTCTTTAAAATCAATCTATTTCTTTATTTATGACCGGCGGCATGTTTTTTGCTCTTTTTTAATCAGAGAATTTGAAACCGGGAGCCATGGCGGGGAGACTCAAAAAGAAGGGGCCGGTTTTTTATAAAATGGTTATCAAGGTGTGATGAATACATGGTGCTCAGCATCAGAAATGATATTTCCGCCCAGATTTCAAGGCGGTATTTAGGGCGGACCGACGGCGGCATCACAAGCTCTCTGGAGCGAATGTCAACCGGGCTCCGGATCAATAAGGCCGCCGATGACAGTTCGGGCATGATGATTGCCGATTCCCTGCGGGCCCAGGCCCAGGGGCTGGGCCAGGTCATCCGCAATGCCAATGATGCCGTTTCCATTGTCCAGGTGGCGGATGCGGCCCTGGAAGAATCCATCCATATCCTGAATACCATCAAGGCCAAAAGCATCCAGGCGGCCCAGGATGGGCAGACGCTGGAGAGCAGGCAGGCCATCCAGTCGGATATCCAAAGGCTGATGGCGGAACTGGATGAAATCTCAGACGCCACCTCCTTTAACGGTCAAAAGCTGCTTTCCGGCGGCTTCTCAAATAAATCCTTTCAGATAGGCGCCTATTCCGGTGAGGCCGTCAGTTTGTCCATCGGATCGGCCTCTTCCAGTCAAATAGGCCATTTATACACGGGGAAGCTGACCCTGGACGATAATAGGGAAGGGCTTGTCTCTATAGGCATCCAAAGCCGGTCTTCAAACCGGTGCCAGGTGATCCAGCCCATGGAAATGGCCTATGACAATACTCCGGAACACGGATTGGGCGCCCTGGCCGATGCCATCAACAAACTCACCGACCTGACCGGCGTCAGGGCGTTTGCAACTGTGACGGCGCATACGGATTCAAGCCTTTCGGCCGGGACAACCGATACCGGCTTTTCCATCAATTCGGTTAAGATCGGCAGCATCCGGGTCCTGGCCAATGACGCCGACGGCGCCCTGGTAAAAGCCATTAATAGCAAAATCGCTCTCCATGGTGTTGAAGCGTCTGTCGGTGAAGACGGCAGGCTCATCCTCACATCAACGGACGGCAGAGGGATCCGGGTTGAACCGGAACCGGGGCGCGGAACCGGCATTGACGGGATTTTCAAAGGAAAAAACCTGACCACCTTTGGCGAGCTTCAGGTCCAGGGCAGCGGCGGAACCCTCGCGTTTAATGATCTGGGGGGCGGGGACCCCGTGGCGGTCCAGGATAACGGCCTGGATATCAAAACAAATGCCGTCACCGGTCAGGGCTCGACCTTGGCCAGGGGGTCTGTCCTGGCCCCCGGCTCTGTTATTAATTCCACCTGGACGGCGGATCAAACACTTTGGGGAAGCCGGTTTCAAGAACCCATCCTGATCCGGGAGCAGACCCTCATGAAAGAGGGATCTATTCTCGGCAAGGGCTCTGTATTGATCACTTCAAGCGACCTGCCGTCCACCCTCATGGTAAAAACCGACAGTCAGACTGAATTTAAAAGCCTTATTAAGCAAGGTTCCCTTTTGAAAAAAGACAGCATTCTGGGCCAAGGGACCGAGCTTCCGCCCGGTGAAATTGTCAGCGCCGGGACGGTGTTCAACGGGGCGGCATGGATAGAGGGGACACTGGATACCAGCGCGCCAAGCTTGATAAAGGCGGGCTCAGTCCTGGAGGCCGGAACCGTCATTGCTTCCGGCAGTGTCTTAAAAGGGCCGGTTTCAGTGGGCGCGACGGGTTCCTTGAACGGTAGCGCCCTGATCCGGACGGGGTCCGTCCTGAGGGCCGGTTCCATTATCGGATCAGGTACTACCCTGGGGGGGAATGCCGTCATTGCCGGGATTGCCAACACAACCGGTGCCTATTCCCTGGCGGCCGGGTCGGTCCTGGCCACGGGTTCCGTGATTGCTTCGGGAACCGTTTTGGGCGGCAACGCCGTGGTTGGCCTGGTCATCGGGACAACCGGGGATTATGACCTGGCAACGAATTCCATTCTTCGCGCCGGGTCCGTGATTTCTTCCGGCGCGGTTCTTACGGGAACAGCCGTCATTACAGCCACGGGGCCCACTACAGGCAATTTCAATCTGGCCTCCGGTTCGGTTCTGACCGCCGGGTCCGTCCTGGGCTCAGGTACCCTTTTGACCCAAACGGCAACGATCTCAACGGCCGGTCCCGTGACCGGCGATTATGTTGCCGGGACCGGGTCCACACTGGCAGCCGGGACTGTTTTCGGAGACGGTACGGTACTGAACGGAACCGCCACCGTGAATCAGATTACCGGGCCCCCGGAGACGGAATCACCCTGGCGGCGGGAACTGTCCTGACCGCCGGAACCGTCATAGAGGCGGGGAACACCATCAACACAACCAGCGGCGCCATGACCGGGCCCATGGTGACCGGACCCGGGAATCTGACCACGGTCGGTGTCAACGTGTTCACCCTGACGGCCGGGTCCATCGCCGCCGGATCTGTCCTCAGTGACGGCTCCATTGCCGGGCCCTCGGGATTTTCCCTCCAGTCGGCCATGAACCCCACGGCCCCCCTGACCCTCAGGCCGGGCAGCATCCTCGCCAACGGCAGCAGCCTTGCGGCCGGTTCCGTTATCGGACCGGACACAGCCACCCTGCTGGCCAATATGAATCTTGCCAATGCCATGACATTGACTGCAGGATCGAGCCTGGCCGTTAACAGCAGTCTGGCCCAGGGCACCGCCGTGGGCCCCGGCGACATCACCCTTGCATCGGATATGACCCTCACCGGGGGAGCCATGACCCTCGGTGCCGGGAGCACCATTGCATCGTCAAGCCTGTTGAGAACCGGTTCCGTCATCGGCGCCGACGGTATAACCGTGCAGGCCCCCATGACCCTCGCCCTTCCCATGCTCCTTGAGTCAGGCTCGGGAATTGCCGCCGGCTCGGTTCTCAATTCCGGTTCCCTGGTGGGCCCTGATAACGCCCAGTTGATTTCCGATTTAAGCCTTGCGGCCGATATGACATTGAATTCCGGTTCCACAGTTGCCGGTTTCAGCCTGCTTGAGCCTGAAACCGTCTTTTCCGCTGACAAGCTGACAACCGTATCCGCCATGACCACGACAGGCGATATGACCCTTGAGGCGGGATCAAGAATAGGCGGGAGTAGCTTCATTCAATATGGATCATTCATCTGGGCCGACGCCGTCCTGATTTCATCCATGACCCTGACTGATCCCGTAACCCTGGCCAGTGACATGTTTCTGAGATCGGATCTTGTCCTGGGGGCCGGCTCCACATTCGGAGACGGCTCCGTCCTCATCAAAGGATCTTCCGTCTATCTTCCCCTGGAACTGGTGCAGAGCGCCCAGATGGCGGATACGGCGGTTCTGGAGCCAGGATCAAAAATTTCGGAAGATCCGGATACCCGCATCCTTTCCGGGACACGGGTGGGGGGCAGGGCTGTGCTGTCGGAAGCCCTGGTGGTGACTTCGGATTTTATTCTTCCAAAGGGATCAACCATTGGAAGGGGTTCCATTTTGAAAAACGGCTCAAGTATCGGGGGAAAGATTGAAACATCGGAGGCGGAGCAGGTGGCCCAGGGTCTGAAAATGACCGTCGGGCAGGGATCGGTTCTTGCCCGGGGCAGCCTTCTGGCCAAAGGAACATTTTTAACCGAAGATATAAAAGCCATGGACGGCGCCTTTTATCCGGGGGGAACTTTTCTTGAAGAGGATATCCAGGTTGACACCACCCGGTTATCCACGGCCATGACCCTTGAGGCAGGGTCTGAAATCGCGGCCGGAAGCCTGTTGAACATGAATTCAGATTCAAAATCCGTGGGGACCCGGATAAACGATATCCGGTTGTCAAGGCTGTGTGATATTGATGTGCTTTCCATGGAAGGAGCCCAGCAGGGAATCGGATTGGTCGATGAAGCCATCCGGGATCTTGATAAAATCCGTTCCGATCTCGGCTCTTTCCAGAATCAGTTGATGTCGTGTGTCGCCGGAATCAGCGTGGCCAGGATCAATCTTTATTCTTCGGTCTCGACCATCCGGGACATTGATTTTTCTGAAGAAGTGCAGAATCTTAAAAAAATGCAGATCTTATTCGAAGCAGGCCGGTTTGCTCTGTCCAGGTTCAGCAACCGGTCGTC
>JAAUSZ010000185.1 GCA_012031875.1 Desulfobacula sp. | reverse complement strand
ACCCAGGGAAAGATACCCTGGGAAATATGGGGTGCCGATCTGATAAAAAGTGATCAGTCAGCTTGATCGGGTCAAATTTCACAGCCATAATGTGGTTTCCTTGTCTGGTTGCATTGCAGATCTCCTTTTCAGAACAAACAGATTTTTTATATACAGTATGAGAAAAGCAAAATGCAATGGATTTTTAGTCCACCAATCTAGGGGTAACCTCCAATAATTATAAATAAATTTAAGTCATTTCAGGAGAGATGAATGCATTCTTTCCCCAAATCGGAAAACTGCATTATTCAATAAGGCTACCCGCCGGATATCCCTTACATTATTCTGTTGAAAAACCAATAAAAATATCAGCAGGCAGCGGGTTAAGGTGTTATCCGAAGTTAAGTGGGCACGCTTCTAAAGTATCCGTCCGGAAGCTTGCAGACATTGTCTATGGCAAACCATTTTTAAATTTCAGCAACTGATGTCCATTTTTAATAACTGAAAAACCAAACTTTAACACAGCCCTGATTTATTTCGGGTAAGTCTTTAGAGATGGTCCGCATCTGGGGCATCAAGAGGTTCAAGAACAGACTTCTTGTATTCTCCGCGAGGATTCGATCCCTGCATTATGTTCAATTCCGGAAAGGATGTCGAACTGCTTCTCTTTTGAATCCATCAGGTGAGAAATTTTATTACGAACAGCATCACCCGGTTCGGGCCTGAAGCTCAAACAAGAGACAGCCCGGACCTCATGCGGAGAAAAAATATGCTTCAGAATCCGGATCTCCACACCCGGATCAGTCGGGAAAATTCTATGGTCTATCGGTCCAGACGCCCTTGAAACGCACAGTAAGGATCATTATCAGACATAACCCCACCCTTTATAAAATTCTGCTTGCCGCCTATAACAGCCAGTTCGGCAAAAAAAGAGAAATGGAAGGAATATAGGTTATCACAAAAAGGCAGAACAGCATCACCGCCAGAAGCGGCAGTACGCCCCGCGCTATCTTTGTCAGGGGTTTTCTGGTAATGCCGGAGGCCACGAACAGGTTGAGTCCAAAAGGCGGGGTCAGCATCCCGAGCTGAATATTGAGTATCATGACCACACCAAAATGAACCAGATCGATACCGTATCTGTTCAAGGTTTCAAGAAAAAGGGGCGCCAGCACCAGCATGGCGCTGACATCATCCATAAAGCAGCCCAGGATCAGAAAGAGGACGTTGACAGTCAGAAGAAACATGACCGGGCTGTCAATATAACGGATGATGATATCAGCCAGATGATGCGGGATCTGCTGGGAGGTCAGAAGCCAGATAAAAGTCATGGCGCAAGATAGAATAAAAAGGAGGCAGGCGGACATAACCGCCGCTTCCCGGCAGGTTGCGGTAATATCGGAAATCTTGAATTCCTTATATATGAATATTTCAACGGCCAGGGCATAGACTACACCCACTGCAGCGGCTTCTGTGGGAGTAAAAAGCCCTGAGTATATCCCGCCGAGAATAAGAACCGGCAAAACCAGTGCCCAGAAACCATCTCTGGCGGCGGTCAGAATTTCTGAAACAGAAGGCTTTTTTTCGACCCGCCAGTTGTTTTTCTTGGCGACCACAAAGGTATAGGCCATCAGGCATGCACCGATAAGCAGACCGGGGATGATTCCGGCCATAAACAACCGGGCTACCGATACGTTCATGACCAGACAGTAAAGAATCATGGGGATTGAGGGCGGGATCATAATCCCCAGAGAACCGGCTACCGTGATGAGCCCAAGCGTATAATTTTCACCATAACCGGCCTTGGTAAGGGCAGGGATCATCACCGAACCGATGGCTACCACCGTTGCTGTAGACGACCCGGATATGGCTGCAAAAAAAATACAGGCCAATACTCCGGCCATGCCCAGTCCGCCCGGAAACCAGCCTACCAGGGCATCTACAAAACGGATCAGTTTTCTGGCAATCCCGCCCCGGGTCATGATGGCTCCGGCCAGGATGAAAAAAGGAATGGCCAGGAGTACAAAATTGTCCATGGCGCTGAATAATTGCTGGGTGACGATGTGAAGCGGTGTCTGGGTGAAAAAAAACAGGGCCGCCATGGTTGTGATCCCCAAGATAACAGCAATGGGCATGCCCGCGAACAGCAATCCCCCGAAACAGGCACAAATAGTCAGAATCATGATCAGACTCCTTTCCCGGCAGCTTTTTCCTTGCCGTCTCTTGCTTTTTTTATAAATCCTATCCCGGTAATGAGAAACCGGACACCCATAACAACAGAAAAAACCAAAATCGGCAGATAGACAATGTACATCCGGATACCCATGGTTGAGGAGGTGGCACCGAAATTGTACATACGGGCAATAAATTTCCAGGAATAAAATGAGACCAGAAAAAAGAACGCGGAAGAGATGATTCCAGTCAGGCCCTGCAAATACTGCTGATAGGGTTGTGCCAGTATTCCCACAATAAGGTCCATGGAAAAATGAGTCCCCTTTTTCGCCCCGATTCCTGCACCCAGAAAAGCGATCAATACCACCAGGTATCGCCCCAGTTCTTCAAACCATGAAAAACTGTAATTGAGGCCATACCGGGTAAATACCTGAAAAAATCCAAACAATGCGAGCCCAAGGATTGTCCAGACCAGAACGAAATGCTCGATTCGGTCAATGGTATGAATTATTTTCTGCAACGGATACCTCCATCTGATCAAAGCAGTTTATCGCCCCCGGACCTGCCGGCCCGGGGGCAGAGACATTAAAGCCGGTGCTGGTCAATTTTCTTGAGCATCAAATCGAAAACATCATTCCCGATCTCCTTGCGGTATTTATCCCATACCGGCACCATGGCCTTTCTGAACTGTTCCCGCTCATCAGCAGTCAACTCAATGATTTCCACACCATTGGCCTTGGCATAATCATTGATGGATATATTGCTCCCCGGAAGGGCCTGATGCAGTTTTGCATTCACCTCCCGGTTGACATTTTTCAGGATCTCGGCCGCTTCCAGGAAAATCTGTTGATCCGACTTTGAAAGCTTATTCCAGTAATCCGCGCTGACAACTGTGATGCATTCGTTCAGGCTGTGGTGGGTCAGAGTGGCATATTTGGTTACTTCGGTGAATTTCATCAGAACCGAGGTCAGAATCGGGTTGTCCTGGGCATCTACCACCCCGGTCTGGAGTGCATTGTAGGTTTCTGAAAAGGAAGAGCAACAGGGGAAGCCCCGAGCTGCCTAAACGTATCCAGATAGACCGGTGAATTCATGACCCGGATCTTAAGTCCTTTCATATCCTTAGGAGTGCGGACCGGGCCTTTTGTATTGGTAAAGTCTTTGATCTCGTTTTCACCCCATCCGATGGGAATAAACCCCTTTGCCGGAAAATAGGAAAAAATCTTCTGTTTGATCTCGGGATCATCCAGAGCGGCATAGGCGGTCTCCCGGTTGGGGAAAATAAAAGGCATGTCAATGACTGAGCATTGCGGTACGAAATTCTGAAGTACGGCGGTTGTAATAGATGCGATTTCAATACCACCGACCTGCACCAGCTCGCTCATGGCAACTTCAGAGCCGAGCTGGCTGGCTGGAAAAACAGCGATGTCGATCCTGCCCTGGGTCTTTTCCTTTACATGGGCGGAAAAGGCTTCGGACCCCTTGGCCAACCCGTGAAACGGCGGGGCCACATGACCGAATTTGACTTTGGCCGACTCTTCGGCCTGAGCCGGTCCGGACTGAAAAACAAAGCCTGTAAGGATGACGGCGCCAATCAAACCGATTAATACTTTTTTCATACGTTTCCTCCATAAGATAAGGTTTTTCTGCCCAAGGCCCTCCCCGGGCATGTCAATATATGAAGCAGGCTTTTCCGGAATGAACCAGCCCGCAGTTCAGGCTGTTTTACAGCCCCGCAGGCAGGATGTCCCGGACAGCGCTGCTTCCGTGAATAATAGCCCTCATCCGGCCCTGGGTGACAGGCCCCAGGATTTCCATAAAAAACCGGGCGCAGATGATCTGGGTCTGCAAAAATTCAAGCCGCTGCGGATGGGTTGCCGCATTCAGCTCCCGGAAGGCGCAACCGCCCTCCAGAGCATCATCCAACCCAGGACCACGTCCCCAGTAATATGAAGAAAGGCCGCAGAAACCGACCTTTTTTCAAGATCGGTTTCAATGGTGTCGTCCATGGACGAAAGCCGTAAAGCCGTATCTTTGAGATCAGCCACCAGAATTTCAAAACCCATGGCTATCCCGGAAAGAGCAGGTTCGCAGTCTGCCGTTTCAATCGTCTGTTCCATGCGGCGGATCAGGGCATTAAACAGGCGGCCGTTGCGAAGGGTCAGTTTCCTCAGGACAAGATCAAGGGACTGGATACCGTTGGTGCCTTCATAAATGGTGGTTATCCGGGCATCCCGGTAAATCTGTTCCACCGGATATTCCGAAGTATACCCGTATCCCCCGAAAACCTGGATGGCCATGTCGCAGACCTCCAGGGCCCGGTCCGTCACATAGCCTTTGCCCACCGGGATCAGGATATCGACAAGATCCTGGTATTCCTGTCTTTTTTCAGGGATGACCCGGGCTTTGTCCTGACACCGGGCAATATACAAAAGAATGCTGCGGATTCCCTGGGTATAGCACTTCATGGTCAACAGCATTCGTTTCACATCCGGATGTTCGATAATGGCCACGGATTCCATGTCCGGCCGGGCACCTGCCTTACCGGGCAGGGCCCCCTGCTTTCGGGTCTTTGCATATTCCAAGGCATAAAGATAAGCGCTGGAAGCACACGCATGTCCCTGGGACCCCACCAGGAGCCTGGCATCGTTCATCATGGAAAACATGACGGCAAGACCCTTGTTTTCGTCTCCCAAAAGGGTGCCGATGCAGTTGCCGCTGCTGCCCAGGGCCATGGAACAGGTGGGGCTGCCGTGAAGCCCCATCTTTTCTTCAATACCGGTGCAGGTGAGACCGTTTTTGCGCCCTAAAAGCCCGCTCTCATCCACATGGATACCGGGCACAAGAAAAAGCGACAGTCCCCGGCTGCCTTCAGGCGCCCCTTTGACCCGGGCCAGGACCAGGTGAATGATATTGTCGGTGAGATTATGATCACCGCCGGTGATAAACACCTTTGCCCCGGATATCCGGTATGTCCCGTCGATGCCCGGCTCTGCCAGGGTATTGATCCGGCCCAGGTCCGATCCGGATTCGGATTCGGTAATCTGCATGGATACGGCCCATTCGCCTGAAATAATTTTCTTGAGATATAATTTCTTTTGCAGGGCCGTGCCAAAGGTTTCAATCACATGGGCTGCCCCATGGCTCAGGCCGGCAATCATGGTCAGGGCCATGTTGGCACCGTTAAAATAATCCCTTGCCGCCAGGGCTACGGATCTGGGCATGCCCTGGCCGCCCCGGGCAGGATCGGCTTCAGGCACCAGCCATTCTCCCTTGGACAAAAGCTCCCAGACCAGTTTGAATTCAGGGGGCAGCAGCACATTTCCGTTTTCAAACCGGCAGCCGCGGGTATCCCCTATTTTTGAAGTGGGCAGGATTTCCCTGACGGCCAGGCGGCGGGCTTCTCTAACGACCATTTCAATGGTTTTCCGGTTGTAATCTGCAAAGGGTTCAAATTCCTGGAGCCTGTCGATCCTGAACTGGTCAAACAGAGCGAATTCAAGATCCGTCATATCAATGATCATCTGTGCCATATCGTTAACCTCCGGGGCCGGGTCAAAGGGTTATATCACCCAGGGTTCGGGTATTTTTTCAGAAAACCGATCCGGCATTTTAAAAAGCCCGGAATAACAGGTATTGACAATCAGTTCCCTGACCTTTTCCATTCCCAGGCGGTTCATGAGCGCGAAGGGCCCCTGGGGCCAGGCAAGGGAAATCCGGACGCCTTTTTCCAGGTCCTTTGCCGAGACCACGGCTTTTTCAACCAGATGGGTGGCCATAGTAAAAATCGTTCCCAAAAGGCGGTCGATAACCACTTTGCGAATGGTTTTGTCTTCGATGATGGGTCCGTCTTCAAGATTCCAGATGCAGGAAGTTTTGAAACAGTCCTCAAGGGGTTCGGGCATTTTGATGAATCCCACGTCTGTTGAACTCAGGTAGTCATACATGGATTTTGCCGCATGGTAGCTGGTGCCGATGCCTGAAAAATTTTGAACCCAGAGGATGCCGAATTTAAGGCCCAGGGCTTCTTTGGAAATGCTTTCCAGGGTGGCGGCATTATAGTTTCCATAAAAAGAATTGAGAACCATATAGCTTGAAATAAATACCGGATTGATGGCAAACCCGGGGAAATCCCTGACCTCGATCACGGTTTTGCCGTTCCTTTCTGCAAAGGCCCGGATGGCCGTGAGGGTCTCAGGACTGGTTTTTTCCTGGCGGATCACTTCTACGAGCTGGTTGACGTTGGCCGGAAAAAAATAATGAAGACCGGCTGTCCGTTCAGGACAGAAGACATCCGCCATCAGATCTTCAATGGGGAATGTGGATGTGTTGCTGACCAGGATGGCATCTTTCCGGCAGACCCGGGACAGATCATTGAATATTTTCTTTTTCAGATCAAAATCCTCCACCGCCGCTTCAATAATCAGATCGCAATCGCCCAGATCCTCATACCGGCTGGTTCCTTTAATCCGTACCAAGATGCGGTCCATGTCCGCCTGGCTCATCTTGTTTTGAGCCACCTTTTTTTCAGGGGCAAAATTACCCATTTTTCATAATTGGAGTGACCAAAACCTCGCTCAATTCTTTAAAAATAACAGAATAACCGGATACTGCCGCATTCATGCCGATGGCAGCGCCCATCACGCCGAACCCGATGATACCGATGGTATTAATATCTTTCATGTGTATATCTCCTTATACGGCCCTGAAGGCCATCTGTGTTTATGGTTGTGCAAAAGCCCGGTTCTCAGGGGAATTTTTTATCCCACCTTTAAAATGAGGGCCGCAGACGTGTCACCGGCGGCACATCCGGTGAAAAGGACATAGCCGCCCCCCAAAAGGGCCGCCTCCTCAATGCCTTCAATGATGGACCGTCCTGCCGTGGGCGCCTGGGGATGGCCAAAAATCAGAGAACTCCCATAATTGTTAAAAGAATTGACATCCACCTGCATTTCCTTTGAAAAATAGATATCATTGGCTGCAAAGGGATTATGGGTCTTGATTACCCGGATGTCCCGGATGGAAAGCCCGGCCCTGTCAAGGGCCATTCTTGCGGCAGGCACCGGCGCCATGGGCATATGGGCTTTTTTGACCCTGGCATGGCCAAAGGAAATGACCTGGATTTCTATCCCGGCATCCAGGCTCAGCTCCCGGGCTTTTTCCCGGTTTGTCACAATAAGGGCACAATGGCCGTCGGCCGGGTGGGTCTGGGTGCCGAAGGTCAGTTGCCCATCCGGCAAAACCGGTTTCAGGCTTTTCAGCCCCTCGGCCGTGGTCCGGGAGATGCCCTGGTCTTCATCCACCAGGACGCTCTCTCTTTTGGAAATCCGGACCTCAATGGGGAACATATACTGTTTCTGGAATTTCCGGTCATCGGCCAAGGCGTCACGGTATTGTTCATAGCGCCGGAGGGCGTGGGCATCGCATTCCTCCCTTGTGATCCCGGCTTCCCTGATGACGTTTTCGGCGGTCTGAATCATAGCGGCCCCGGCCCAGGGGTCATTGCCGAAATGATCCATGACCCAGTCTTCGGAAATGACCTTTCCGCCCGGACCGCCCGGGTTGGGCCAGATGGTGTGGGGGCCGTTTGAACAGCGATCCGTAAACAGCGCATACACGTTGTGATACGCTCCTCCTTCCACACCCAGGGCAGCCTGGAAGATGCCTGTGGTGGAGGTGGAACAGGCCTGACTGATATAAAGGCCTGCGATGTCCTGTGCCCCCATCAGGGCTGAGGCCCAAGGAGCTCCGTAAAATGCCGCAGGCTGGCCAATGGTAACCCCCAGAATGAGATAATCAAACATCTTTGGATCCAGATCGCGGGCCAGAAACCAGTTTTTCGATGTCTGGGCAGCCAAGGTAATGGAATTTTCATTAGCAAGACTTCCCTGCCATTTAACGAACGGGGTGCTGTAATACCCCTTGTATGGTATATATGCTTTGGATAACATGGATTCTCCTTTTTATTAATTGCGTTGAAATTCAGGCGCTCTGCCGTTCCCGGGAAGCAGTTTCCCGAAGCACCCGTTTCAGAATTTTGCCGGTGGCGCTTTTGGGCAGCTCATTGAGGAAAAGAACCTGTTTGGGGACCTTGTATTTGGCCATCCGTGTTTTGCAGAATTCAATGATTTCCCCAGGGCCCATAGCCTTTCCGGGTTTAAGGACAATGGCGGCCTTGACGGCTTCGCCTTTGATCGGATCGGGTATACCGAATACCGCAACCTCATGAATGTCAGGATGGGCATAAAGGTGATTTTCGATTTCAGTGGGGTAGATATTGTTGCCGGCTGAAATAATCATGTCCTTTACCCGATCTACAATAAAATAATCCCCATCATGATCCTGGGTGCCCACATCGCCGGTGTGAAGCCAGCCGTTACGAATGGTCCTGGCGGTTTCTTCCGGTTTATTCCAGTACCCTTTCATCACATTGGGCCCCTTGATGCAGATTTCTCCCCATTCCCCCGGTTCAACCGGCTTTCCCTTTTCATCCACGATCTTCATTTCCCCGTTGATGACGGGATGGCCGATGGAACCTGGCTTGTGCTTAAAATCATGATTATAGGATGCAAAGGGGGAGCATTCCGTCAGGCCATACCCATCATGGATAGGCATTCCGCGGCGGGCATGCCAGGCTTCGGCAACTTCCAGGGGCATGGTGGCGGCGGCTGTAAAAAAATAACGAACGCTTTGAAGGTTTACTTCTTCGTCCTTCATGTTCAAAAGATAGATATAAATAGTGGGAACCGCAAAAAACATAGTCACCCCATGCCGTGCGATGGCACGGATCACGGGTTCAGGTTCGAACCGCCGGTGCATCACAAGGGTTGCCCCCTTCTTGATACCGGCATTCATGATGAAATTCTGCCCAAAGCAGTGAAACAAAGGTAAAAACAGATGGAGGACATCATCCACTTTCATACCGGTATGATAGAGGGTGGCATTGATATTGGTCAGCACACCGAAATGGGTCAGGACCGCACCTTTGGGAAACCCGGTGGTGCCGGAAGTATAGAGGATGGCGCAAGGATCGTCTTGATCCATGTCCAGGGTCTTGAACTGCCGTATGGTTTTATCATAGAGCTTTTCGATGTGAATTTCATTTTCCGTATCCTCCTCCACCAGGACCAATTGCTCCAGATCCGGGAGTTCATCCACTGGAACTTCCTTCACCTGATCCTTACCCGCAAACACCATTTTGGCGCCGCAATCCTTCAGGATATAGTGCACCTCGCTTTTTACCAGAAGGACATTCAGGGCCACCACAATGGCGCCGAGTTTCTGTGCGGCAAAATAAACCACCGGGAATTCCGGGATATTGGGCATAAAAACCCCCACCCGGTCGCCTTTTTCAACCCCTGCCGCTTCCATTCCGGAAGCAAGCTGATTGACCCTTAAAAGAAGGTCTTCATAGCTAATGGACTGATCCTCAAAAATTACGGCTGTTTTGTCAGGACAAAATCTAGCAGTTGATTCTAAATTATTCACGATATTCATGGGCGATCTCCTCTCTTTTTTGGTTATGGGCACGAAACCATTGCTGTTAAAAAGAGGGTACAAAGATACGAAAGGCAGGTAAATCGGCGCTTTCACTAATTTTAGACAAAAAAACACTAAATAATTGGGGTAGGATTTCCCTAGGAATTTAGGAGA
>JAAUSZ010000184.1 GCA_012031875.1 Desulfobacula sp. | reverse complement strand
GTCCGGACCGAAGATATGGACATCCGTCCTGCCATGAGGAAAATCCGATCTCAGCAATGAGAATTTGTCAGAACCTTTAGAGGAAAATGAGATGGCCGTGACGGATGCTGATCCGCTGAATACCGAAGACAGGGACGAAAAGGCAAAGAGAAAGAAAAAAAAGAAAAAGTCCACGCCTGCAAAAATCGTCAAAATAGCAGACCCCACCGTGCTTGAAAATTTGAGGAAACCCGCTCCTGTCGAAGACAAACAATGGCCGGGCCCGAAAGCCGATTCCCGGACCGAGGTGCCCAGGAAAAGGCCGTTTATCGTTAAGGACCCCCTGTCTCCTTCTCTTCTTGACATCCCTGAAAAAGCAAGTCCCCCCGGCGGCGGCATCGGACCGGATGAAATAGATTCAGGAAAATGGAAAAAAGAAAAAAAACCGCCTGTTTTTGATGATGACAGTTTGCCCTTTGGGAAAAAAAAGCAACGCAAACAGAAATCCGTTATTGAGGGCGAGGCCCTGTACAATACCACCCACAGCCGTAAGAAACGCGGAAAAAAGGAAGCAAAGGGAAATAAGAAGGGGGGTAAGTTCCAAAAAACCCAGATTACCACACCCAAGGCCATTAAACGACGGGTTAAAATCGACGAGGCCATTGAGCTGGCCGAACTCGCGAAACGGATGGGAATCAAGGCCAATGAAATGATTGCAAAACTGATGACCCTGGGTGTCATGGCAACGGTGAATCAGACCATTGATTTTGATACGGCTGTTCTGGTTGCGACCGAATTCGAGTTTGAGGTTGAGAAAGCGTCCTTTGAAGAAGAAACCCTGCTTCATATTGAGGAAATCGAGGATGATCAGGACAATTTGATTGAAAGAGCCCCGGTGGTCACCATCATGGGCCATGTAGACCATGGCAAGACCTCGCTTCTGGATGTGATCCGCAAATCAAAGATCGCCAGCGGAGAGGCAGGCGGGATCACCCAGCATATCGGCGCTTATAATGTTCAAACCCCTAAGGGCGGGCGGGTGACCTTCCTGGATACCCCCGGCCACGCGGCCTTTACAGCCATGCGGTCCAGGGGGGCCCAGGTCACCGATATCGTGATCCTGGTGGTCGCTGCCGATGACGGGGTCATGCCCCAGACCATAGAGGCCATCAATCATTCAAAGGCGGCCGGGGTTCCGGTGGTGGTGGCCATCAATAAAATGGATAAACCCGGCGCGGACCCCGACAGGATCATGCGGGAGCTTTCAGAATATGACCTCTTGTCTGAGGAATGGGGGGGGAATGTTATTTTTGTCAAAGTATCAGCCAAGACAGGCAAAGGGATTGACGAACTGCTGGAAATGATTCTGCTGCAATCCGAGGTGCTGGAACTCAAGGCCAACCCCAATCGAAAAGCCACCGGCTATGTGGTTGAATCCCGGCTTGATGTCGGCCGCGGGGCCATTGCCACAGTCCTGGTCAAACAGGGAACCCTGCGGGATGGAGACCCCATTGTCTGCGGGCTTCATTCCGGCCGGATCAGGGTCATGATCGATGACGCCGGCAACCGGATCAAAGAAGCCGGGCCCAGCACACCGGCTGAGATTGTCGGGTTGAACGGAATTCCCAACGCGGGAGATGAATTTATTTCCGTTGCCTCGGAAAAAGACGCCAAACAGATTTCCGGCCACAGGATGCAAAAGCAGAGGGCCAAGGAATTGGCCAAGAAAAGCCGGGCCAATCTTGAGAAGATGTTTGAAAACCTGGGGGCTGCTGAAATCAAGGAACTCAAGCTCATTGTCAAGGCAGATGTCCAGGGCTCCATCGAGGCCCTCAACGATTCATTAAAGGAGCTGGCCAAGGAAGAAGTGGATGTTAAAATCGTTCATTCCGGAACCGGTACGATTAATGAATCGGATGTGTCCCTTGCCGCGGTTTCCGATGCCATCATCATCGGGTTCAATGTCCGGCCCACACCCCAGATCCGGGCCCTTGCCAAGGATGAAAATGTGGATATGCGGTTCTATGATATTATCTATGATGTGATCAATGATATCAAATCCGCATTGGACGGCATGATGCCGTCCACCTTCCATGAGATCATCATCGGCCGGGCCGAAGTCAGGGAGATTTTTGTGGTCCCGAAGATGGGAACCATTGCCGGGTGCCATATTTCGGAAGGGAAAGTGATCCGCGGCAAAAAAATAAGGCTCCTGAGAGACGGGGTCATCAAATGCGATACGGCCCTGTCATCCCTCAGACGTTTCAAGGATGATGTGAAAGAAGTGGAGCAGGGCTATGAATGCGGTATCGGCCTTGACAAGTATAATGATATAAAAATCGGTGATATCATTGAGTGTTATGAAGTTGAAGAAAGAAAATATAAGGCTGATTAATTAATATATGAGACCCTATTCAAGGGCGGAAAGAATCAGTGTCAGGATTCAATCCGTCATTACCGAGCTTTTGAGTAAAAAAATGCAGGATCCGAGGATTGAGATGGCCACCATCAGCGGTGTCAAACTATCTCCTGATCTTCGGATCGCCCATGTCTATATTGCCGTTTATGGTGACCAAAAGCGGGTCAAGGAGGCCTTGGAAGGCTTTCGCAAATCCAGCGGGTTTATCCGGAAAAGCATAGCACCGAAATTAGGGCTCAAATACATGCCCGAGTTAAAATTTGTCCATGATGATTCTTTTGATAAAGCTGCAAAAATGGACGAACTCATCAAATCCGCCACAAGCGGGATCTCTGAAGAATAACGCGTATCACCCATCAGATGAAAAGCGGCATCCTTCCCATTCATAAGCTTGAGGGCATGAGTTCCGCCCGGGTGGTGGCCCATGTAAAGAGGCTCCTGGGTGTAAAAAAAGCAGGCCATACCGGAACCCTGGACCCCTTTGCCACAGGGCTTTTATTGTGCGGGATCAATCAGGGCACCCGGATATCCAGATTTTTCCTGGATGGGCATAAACGATACCTGGCCAGGATCTGCCTCGGGGTCGAGACCGACACCTATGATCCCACCGGCAGAATCCTTGCAACTGCACCAAAAGAAATGCTGGCCGCCATAGACCCCCACGACATTGAAGGTGTTGTAAACTCCTTTGCCGGTATCCAGGACCAGGTGGCGCCGGCCTATTCTGCTTTGAAACATGAAGGCCGGCCCCTTTATGAACTGGCCCGCCGGGGACAGATCATCCAAAAGCCGGCCCGGCGGATTGAGATTTTCAATATCCTGATCAAACAGATAGACCTGCCCCATGTGGATATTGATGTGTTTTGCTCGTCCGGCACCTATATCCGGAGCCTTGCCTTTGATATCGGCAGAAAGCTTGGGTGCGGGGCCCATCTGTCAGCCCTTTGCAGGACAGAGTCCAGCCCCTTTCGGCTGGAGAATGCCGTTACCCTGGATTCCCTTGAAAAATTAGAAAAAGCGGAAATCGAAAGGCGGATTATACCGCTGTCAAAATGTCTTGAAACCCTGCCAAGGGTTTTGGCTGATTCCAGAACGGCCGAAAAAATCAAGTTCGGCAAGAAACTCTTCACAAGCGATATTGAATCCATTTCAGTTCATCCGGAGGCCTTTATCCGGGTAACCGATGATGAGGATAATCTTCTGGCCATAATTCAACCGTGTGAAAACGGTCAGGAATATAAATATTCTTGCGTTTTTACGAGTTAGCTGGTATGAATGGCGTCAAGCATTTGTAATGGCATGACACTCTGTTTTGAATTTCCCTTTTCTGAATGGAATATTGGATGGGAGATCATGAAAAGCCGGAGTGTTGAAGTTCGCCATATTTTATTTATTCCAATATAAGGAGTGAAAGTCGTTATGTTAGCACAAGAAAAAGAGGAGATGATCCGGCAGTTCAAGCTCCACGAATCCGACACAGGTTCCCCCGAGGTGCAGGTCGCCATTCTGACCCATCGCATCAACTATCTTACAGAGCACCTGAAAATGCACAAGAAAGACCACCATTCCAGACGGGGTCTGTTGATTCTCGTCGGAAGGCGCCGGAGCCTGCTGGATTATGTCAAGAAGAAAGATGTGAACCGATACCGTTCATTAATCGAAAGACTCGGACTTAGAAGATAGAATGTCAGACAGCCGGTTTTTGACAATATTCAGGTCAAAAACCGGCATATTATTTTTAACCGGGCGGACATTTACAGGGAATTTTTTAAATAAGTTCGCACCTTTGCCATTAAATTCAGGTTTCATGGCAAAGGTGCGGGTTTATTCGTTTTGAAAATTTCCTTGCATTTTCCGCCCTTATTATTACAGGAGAAGTTATGGAAGAAAAAGTATTTACAACAACCATTAATGGAAGAGAATTGTCCATCCGCAGCGGAAAGATTGCCAAACAGGCCTCGGGCGCGGTCACGGTCACCTATGGGGAAACCATCGTTCTGGTCACGGCAGTGGCGTCAAAGGATCCCAAAGAGGAGATTGATTTTTTGCCGCTGACCGTGGAATACCAGGAAAAAATTTATGCGGCCGGCAGAATCCCGGGCAATTATTTCAGGCGAGAAATCGGCAGGCCTTCGGAAAAGGAAACCCTGACGGCAAGGCTGATAGACCGGCCCATCCGCCCGCTTTTTGAAAAGGATTATAATTTCGAAACCCAGGTCATTGCCACGGTTCTGTCCATGGATAAGATCAATGAGCCCGATACCCTGGCCATGATCGGCGCATCCGCCGCCCTTGAAATTTCAGATATCCCCTTTGGCGGTCCCATCGCCGGGATTAAAGTCGGCAGGGTCAATGGCCAGTTCATCGCCAACCCCACCATGGAACAGATGAAGGAAAGCGACATTGAACTGGTGGTGGCCGGGTCGAAAACCGGAGTGGTCATGGTCGAGGGCGGAGCCGATATTGTCTCGGAAAAAGATATGCTGGACGCTGTCTTTTTCGGCCATGAAGCCATGCAGCCCATCATTGATCTGCAAATTCAGTTGAAACAGGCCCTTGGCAAAGGGAAAAGGCCGTTTGTTCCGCCGGCAAGAGATGAGGCACTGGCTGCAGAAGTCGCAGGCTATGCAAAGGATAAAATTTATAAGGAAGTTCAGATCAAGACCAAAATTGAGCGTCAGAAAGCTTTGGGTGATCTGAAAGATGAGGTGGTAAATCATTTTATCGCTACCTATCCCGAGAAGAAAAAAGAAATCAAGGAAGCCTTTGGCAAGTGCCTGAAACAAGTCAGCCGGGATATTGTCCTCAAAGAGGATAAACGGATTGACGGCCGGGCCTTTGACGAAATCCGGCAGATCACCTGCGAAGTGGGAAGTCTGCCGAGACCCCATGGCTCAGCCCTGTTTACCAGGGGTGAAACCCAGGTCCTGGGCGTTTTGACCCTGGGCTCGGGAATGGATGAGCAACGGGTGGAAACCCTGTCCGGAAACGAAACACGGTCTTTTATGCTGCATTATAATTTCCCTCCCTTTTCAGTGGGAGAAACCAAGCGCGCCGGCGGACCCAGCCGGAGGGATATCGGTCATGGGAACCTGGCCACCCGGGCCCTGGAAAGGATTCTTCCCAGCCAGGAAGATTTTGAATATACCATCCGCCTGGTGGGCGAGGTCATGGAATCCAACGGCAGTTCCTCCATGGGAACCATCTGTTCCGGCACCCTGGCCTTGATGGATGGCGGCGTTCCCATCAAAGCACCGGTGTCCGGGATTGCCATGGGCCTGATCAAAGAGGGGGACAAAATCGCGGTGCTCTCGGATATCCTGGGAGATGAGGATCATTTCGGCGACATGGATTTTAAAGTGGCCGGAACCGCAGAAGGGGTCACCGCCCTCCAGATGGACATCAAGATAAAAGAACTGTCCCGTGACATCATGGAGAAAGCCCTGAATCAAGCCAGGGCGGCCGGATTCATATTTTGGGCAAGATGCTGGAAACCCTTCAGGCATCGCGCGAGGAAGTTTCTCCCCATGCCCCCAAGATTGTGAGCATCCAGATCAATGCGGACAAGATCAGGGAGATCATCGGCCCGGGAGGCAAGGTCATCCGGGCGCTCCAGGCTGAAACCAATACCGTCATCGAGGTCAATGATTCCGGTCTTGTCAAGATTGCAGCCGAAAATGAGGAGGATGCGGCCGCAGCCCTGAAAAGGGTGTCCGACATTGCCCTTGATCCGGAAATCGGAGCGATTTATCAGGGTGCGGTCGTGAAAATCACGGACTTCGGCGCCTTTGTCAATATCAAACAGGGCACGGACGGTCTGGTGCATATTTCCGAGCTGGCGGATCACAGGGTCAAAAAAGTCACCGATGTGGTCAAGGAAGGCGATATCATCTCGGTAAAGGTGCTGGATATTACAAAGGACGGGAAGATCAAGCTGAGTTTAAAAGCAGCAAAGGAAGATGAAAAATAATTCATTCTGTGTCTGTCCCCTTGCCAGCGGCAGCAGGGGGAACAGTCTCTTTGTCTCGTGCAGCAACAATTCCATTTTGATCGACGCCGGGCTCTCCGGCGTTGAAATGGAAAGGCGGTTGGGCCTTTTGGATATTAATCCCGAAAGCCTGACCGCCATCGTCATCACCCATGAACATTCCGACCATATAAAGGGTGCCGGTATATTAAGCCGCCGGTTTAAACTGCCTTTATATATCACTCCAAAGACCTACGGGGCCTGCCGGGACCTGGGAAAAATAGAAGACCTTCGGTTTTTTGAGTGCGGCACATCATTTAACATTGATCAGATCCGGGTCAATCCTTTTTCAATTTCGCATGACGCTGAAGATCCGGCCGGGATGAGCCTGGAATACCAGGACCATAAAATCGGAATCGCAACAGACCTGGGAATTGTCACCAATCTTGTCAAAGACCACCTGAAAGACAGCAATCTGTTATACCTTGAGTCCAACCATGACCCTGAGATGCTGATCAATGGCCCTTACCCCTGGCACCTCAAACAGCGGATCAAGGGTAGAATGGGGCACCTGTCCAATACGGATGCGAAAATCCTGGTATCCGAACTCAGGACCGAAAGGCTTGAGCATGTTATTCTGGCCCATCTGAGTGAAGAAAACAACAGCCCTCAAAAAGCTGTCCGGGAAGTTTCAGAAAGCCTGAATGGATCACGGATCGGCCTTCATGTGGCCAAACCCCATGAACCCGGCCGCTTGATCCGCCTATAACATCAAAGACGCTTTTTTGTTTCAGGGCCCCCTGAACGGACCGGGCCAGTTCCATCATACTATAGGGTTTCATCAGGTATTGGGTGATTCCTATTTTTTCCAGGTTCTCAGGGATGATATCGTCACTATATCCTGAACAGAGGAGGATGGGAATATCCGGCCGGATTTCCAGAATTTTTTCAGATAAGCGGTCCCCTGTCATTTTGGGCATGACCATGTCTGTTATCACCAGATCAAACCGGTCCCTTTGTTCCCGAAAGATATCCAGGGCCCGGAGGCCGTCGTTACAGGTCACAACCCGGTACCCCAGGCGGTTTAAAATCTGCCCGGTCATCTCGGTTTGAAAGGGCTCATCATCCACCAATAAAATGGTTTCATTCTTTCCGGCAGGAGGGAGTTCCTTTGACGGAGCGGCGTTATCCGGCCTATCAAAAGTCGGCAGATAAATTGTGAATGTACTGCCTTTGCCGACCTGGCTGGCGATGGTGATGGTTCCCTTTAATTGCGAAACAATGCCGTGAACGATGGAAAGTCCAAGCCCTGTTCCCTTGTCCTTGCCTTTTGTCGTAAAATAAGGGTCGAAAATTTTTTCAATAATATCAGGCCGTATTCCACAACCGGAATCCTGAATCGACAGCAGCAGATACCGGCCCGGCATTAATCTGGAGAGACCGACAAGTTTGCCCGATGAGATATCGGCGTCTTTCAATCCAATGCAAAGCGTTCCGCCGGTTTTTTTCATGGAATGCCAGGCATTGGTACACAGATTCATGATCACCTGATGCATCTGGGTCTGGTCGGCAAGAATGCAGGCATTGCTTTTCAGGTCTGTTTGAATATGAATATTTGCCGGCATGGAGGCCTGTAAAAGATTGAGGACCTCTGTTACCGTTTGTTTGAGCTTCAAGGGTTTTTTTTCATATTCGGTTTGGTGGCTGAAGGTCAGAATCTGGCGCACCAGATCTTTTGCCCGATTGGCGGCAAAGAGGGTCTTTTCAAGCCGGTCTTTGAGCAGAGGAGTAGCGTTTGCATCTGCCAGGGATAATTCCGTAAATCCGATGATGGCCGCGAGGATATTGTTGAAATCGTGGGATATCCCTCCGGCCAGGGTTCCAATGGCTTCCATTTTTTGGGACTGGCGCAATCGTTTGGATATTTCTTCACGCTCTTTTTCCGCTTTTTTCCGTTCTTTTAGTTCATTGGCGAGATTCAGGGTGGCTTCTTCAAGTTCTTTGGTTCTTTCTTTTACTCGTGTCTCGAGTTCATCATGCATGCTTTTGAGTTTCCGGCCGGACCGTTTCAGGCTGTGAAAACTCAAAGCCAGTTCCCTGCCCTTCTGGATAATGGCATTTGTTTCCATGGGATGATGGAGATCGTGGGAAATAATGATTAATTTTCTTCCGTAAATATGAACCGCTGTGGCTTCGAAAAAAAGTTCCTGCCCGGTGTCATCTTTCTCGATCCATAGACCTGACTTAAAACTGTCGGTCCGGTGTTTGGACCATCCTGACTTGGCCTCCCGGATAAAATTTCCAAGAAAACTGAAGGCATCTTCTTCATAGGCCATGCCGGCTAGTATCCGGCCGGACTGGGGAATGTGTTGAACCCAGGCCGGGGGAGTTCCGGTAAGCACAAAATGGCCCTGGGCGTTCATTTCAAGGACGGCAAAATTCAATGCCTGGAACAGGTCTCCAAAAAAAGCGTCGTCATGAAGGCGGGTCATTCGGTTCTTCTGCCCTTCGATCAACAGGCTCAGTTCATTGCATTTTTGCTGGGTTTGGGTCAGACACTCTTCTTTTGGGGTGGAATCCCAGATAATGAGGCCGTAGTCTTTTCCAATCTGAAACAAGAGAGCATCCACGCAACTGCCGGAAGGCAGTTTAATACAGGAAAACTCCATTGATTTCTCTTTTAAGGGCAAAATGCCTTCCATGAAAATGATGATATCTGAGATTTTATCTGTTTTCCCTGGAGCGGGGATATTCAGTTGAGAAAGGTCCCCTCCCCACTGAACAATGGTTCCTGACGGATTTATGAGAAAATATACAAGGCAGTGGCCTTTGAAAATCTCGAAACAGATCCTGTCTAAAATAGAGGTGATCGGATTTGGCATGTCTTATTTTTCCATTATTTTCCGGGTCAGCAGTTGGAATACCTGCTGAACCTCTTCCCCTGTTTTGGCGCTGGTGTGAAAAACCAGTATCTCTTGTTTTTTCAGGTCACCCAGAATCGATGGATCTATTTCCCATTGGTCCCTTAGATCCGATTTGTTGATCACCACGATACAGGGGATTTTTCCCAGTGTATTCTCCGCGATTTCCTTTAGGTTCAAGGCCGTCAGCAAGGTTTGTTCCCGTGTTCCGTCCGCCACGTAAATGCAGCCGGACGATCCCTTCAGATAGGAAAGCCGGACGTGCTGGAAAGCATCTTCACCATGCAGGTCCCAGATAATCAGATCCACATCCGTGTCATTGGCCCGGACCTGCTTTTTTTCTATCTTTACGCCCACGGTGGTATGATATTTGTCTGAAAAAATGCTGTGAACATATTGCTGGACAAGACTGGTTTTCCCCACGGCAAAAGCGCCCAGCATGCAAATTTTTTTTTTTTGATCATTTGCCCCCACCTTTTATGTCAAGGGGATATGGAATACCTTGAAAGATACCGCCCT
>JAAUSZ010000183.1 GCA_012031875.1 Desulfobacula sp. | reverse complement strand
CCCGGCCTTTCCAAAGGTCTTTTCCGGGAATCTTCTCCTGCCGGGCATGGACCCCCATGCGGCCTGCTACGGCGGCCACCAGTTCGGAAGCTGGGCCGGCCAGCTCGGGGACGGGCGGGCCATCAATCTGGGCGAGATTGTAAACCAAGCTTCAGACCGCTGGGTCTTGCAGCTCAAAGGGGCAGGCCCCACCCCCTATTCCGGAATGCCGACGGCCTGGCCGTGCTCCGGTCCTCCATCCGGGAATTTCTGTGCAGCGAGGCCATGTTTCACCTCGGGGCGCCCACCACCCGGGCCCTGAGCCTTGTCCTGACCGGCGATAAAGTCGAGCGGGACATGTTCTACGATGGGCACCCGAAACTGGAGCCCGGCGCCGTGGTCTGCCGGGTGGCCCCCACCTTTACCCGGTTCGGCAATTTCGAGATCTTTGCCGCCCGCGGGGACCATGCCCTCCTCAAACTGTTGGCCGATTATACCCTCCGAACGGATTTTCCCCACCTGGAAGACCCCTGCCCCGAGGTGTATACCGCCTGGTTTGACGAGGTCTGCCGCCTCACCGCCGACATGATCATCCACTGGATGCGGGTGGGCTTTGTCCATGGGGTCATGAACACGGACAATATGTCCATTACCGGGCTCACCCTGGATTACGGCCCCTATGGCTGGCTGGAGGATTACAACCCCGGCTGGACCCCCAACACCACCGATGCCGCAGGCCGGCGGTATTGCTTCGGGAACCAGCCCGGAATCGCCCAGTGGAATCTGGCCCAACTGGCCAATGCCCTGTATCCCCTCATCGGCGAGGCCCAACCGCTTCAGGCCGCCGTTGATGCCTTCGGACCCTATTATCAGGCAGGCCTGGCAAAAATGATGGCCCGGAAACTCGGCCTCCGATCCTTTCAAACTGAAACCGATGCCTCGTTGATCAAAGACCTGCTGGAGATCCTGGCCCTGGCGGAAACGGATATGACGATTTTTTCCGGAACCTGGCCCTGCTGGATACGGGCCTAGAGGGAATCCCAGAGACCATCCGGCATGGGGAAAGCCTTCCCATGAAAACCCTGCCCCGGCCCCTGATGGAGGCCTTCTATGTCCCCTCCCAGATCACGGACCACTATCTTGAACGCCTGCATGCCTGGCTTGAGACCTACAGGCGGCGACTCAAACAGGAGAACCGGCCCCTTGCGGAAAAACAGGACCAGATGAACCGGGCCAATCCCAGATACGTATTCCGGAATTACCTGGCCCAACTGGCCATTGACCAGGCGGAACAGGGGGACTACGCCATGATCCATGACCTGCTGGAGGTCCTGCGGCATCCCTATGAAGACCAGCCCGGAAAAGAGGCCTTTGCGGGAAAGCGCCCGGACTGGGCCCGCAGCAAGCCCGGCTGTTCCATGCTGTCGTGCAGCTCATGATTTTTTTTATTGAACCGTTGACTTCGAGGGAAAACCAATATAAATAAAAAAGACCGGTTGGTATATTTTATCCCTGGAGGAGACATGGGCGGCAAAGGCCTTGAAACAAAAGAAAGCGTTATCCTCAAAGCCCTGGACCTGTTTTCAGTCAAAGGCTATTACCACACCTCCATCCAGGATATTCTGAAAGCCGCGGACCTGACCAAAGGAGGTCTCTACGGCCATTTCCGGAGCAAGACCGAAATCTGGGAGCAGGCCTATGAAAAGGCCGTCTCCATCTGGAAAGCCATCGTATTAAGAGACACCCGGGATATCGGCGACCCCCTGGAAAGGATACAAAAGGCCCTGGACAACGACCTTCGGAATTACCTGGGAGGTGATGTGTTCAAGGGAGGCTGTTTTTTCCTGAACATGCTGGTGGAATTGTCGGGCCAGTCCGAAACCATGAGCCGCCGGGTCTTAACCGGAATGATGGGCTTTGCCGAGGTGCTCCGGGGCTGGCTGGAGGAAGCCAAGGAAAAGGATATGATCCGAAAGGACATTGATACCCGGGAAACCGCCCGGTTCATCGTGGTGTCCATCAGCGGATGCTCTGCGCTCTATGCCTCATCCCGGGACCCCGGCATCTGGAAAACCACACTCACCCAGCTTCATCAATTTATGGAAGGATTAAAACCATGACCCCAAATCCGGATTTCATTTCCCCCTGCGGCCTTTACTGCGGCGTATGCGCCATCCGCCTGGCCCATGAGGACAACAATCAGAAACTCAAGGAAAAACTGCTCAATCTTTACAAAGGCGGAACCGCCGGCAAAGGAACGCTCCCCAACAGCGACCGGCTTTCGGCGGAGGATATCCGGTGCGGCGGCTGCCTGTCCGCTGACCTGTTCATGCATTGCCGGCAGTGCGAAATCCGGAAATGCACAACGGACAAAGGCTATTCCGGGTGCCACGAATGCGTTGAATTCCCCTGTTCTCATATTGATGAGTTTCCCATGGCCGTGGGCAAAAAAGTCATCCTGAGGTCCGTCCCCTTTCGGCGGCAATTTGGCACGGCATCCTGGGTTGAAGCTGAAGAAGCCCGGTACCACTGTCCCCAATGCGGTACCAAGCTGTTCCGGGGGGCCATGAGATGCAACCAGTGCAAGGCGGAGCTGTCTTTGGACTGATACATCCCTATTCCGCCTAAACATGAACAATGGAGGCTGTAATGGATGAAGACAGACTTAAACAGATTAAAGAAGCCCTTACAGAAATGCTGGAAGAAAAACAAAACCTGTTCCATGATCTGGTCATGGATGCCATGGAAGATATTACCCTGAGCCGGGCAAGGGTTTGGGTGGTATTGGTGACGGATTCCAGCAGGTTGACGGCATTATAGGTCCTGGCAATGGCCTTGCCTGAAGGATAAAGAATGCCTGTCAGGTTGCCGTTGTTGTCATATGCGGTTTCAACCGTTCTGGTGTTCTGGGTCTCACTGGTATTGATATTGGGCAGGTTGTAATGGTCATAGAAGACATCATGGGTAGACAGCCCCCGGTTGTTATCACTGGACCAGGTCATGCGGGACAGGGCGTCATAGGTTACGGTTTTAAATGTTGGTCATCGCAATGACCTGGTTATTGGCATTGTTTTCAACGCCTTGTTCGGATTTGAAAATCACGCGTTTGAGTACATCATATTCATAGGTGTCCGTGACATTGCCCGGATAACAGGCAGATAAAAGATTGCTGTAGGAGAGATCATAGGTATAGATCGCCTCAGACGATAGGCTCTCACCGCTCTCGTACCGTGTTTCATTGCCGGTCGTTGATGTAGGGCGAGAGACATTCAGAATAATTTTCACCTTGATACCAGCCTGATTGCATGATATTCAAGGCCTATGGAGAATACGATCCAAAATCCCCATGACAGCCTTTTCAAAGAGACCTGGAGCAACAAATCCAATGCCAAGGCGTTTTTGGAAAATTATCTGCCCAAAAAAGTATTAGGTATTGTAAATCTGGATTCCCTTGAAATCTGCAAAGACACCTTCATAGAAAACGACCTGAAAAATTATTATTCAGACATGCTGTACAAGGTGGATTTAGGGGGTTCACCCGGATACATCTATTTTTTGTTTGAGCACAAAAGCTACCCTGACCGACTGGTTCATCTTCAATTGCTGGAATATATGATCAAAATCTGGAGACTGGATCAAAAGCAATCCGGAAAAAAGAAACTGTCCATCATCATGCCTTTGTTGCTGTACCACGGTCCTCAAAAGTGGAAAACCAAGGATCATTTTTCTTCCCTGCTTGAAGGCCCGGTGGATGTCATGGCAGACTATATCCCGGATTTTCAATATGTTTTGTATGATCTTTCAAAATATTCAGACGCTGA
The DNA here is from genome assembly GCA_012031875.1 of Desulfobacula sp. Taxonomy (GTDB): domain Bacteria; phylum Desulfobacterota; class Desulfobacteria; order Desulfobacterales; family Desulfobacteraceae; genus Desulfobacula. The sequence goes on along the minus strand of JAAUSZ010000183.1, from coordinate 6,072 downwards.
CATCAAGGGAACCATCACCGCCCGTGTGGTCATGCTGATCCTCAAGCACATTTTTGATCAGGACTTTACGGACAAAATGCCGGGCATATTATCATTGCTGAAAAATTTGTCCGAAAAAGAAACCGGTTTGCAATATTTTGAATGTTTGGTAAAATACATATTCAGCAACGTGGAGGATATTACCCCGGAGGAATTTCAATCCATTGTATCCAATACCTTGTCTGAAGATAAAGGAGGGCTGATCATGACACTGGCTGAGAAATTAATAAACGAAGGGCTTCAAAAAGGACTCCAAAAAGGACTTGAACAGGGACTTGAACAGGGACTTGAACAGGGACTTGAACAGGGGCTGCTGGAAGGGATTGAATTTGCAGTCAGCATAAAATTTGGTGATACCGACGACTGCAAATCCATTATCGCCAAAATTAAAAACATCAGAGACATCAACCAGCTAAAAGCCTTGAAAGGCAAAATCAAATCCGCAAAAACAGTCCCCGAACTGATCAGATTTATTGAAAATTAGATACCCGGGAATTGCCGCCTTTCCATACCAGGCATCCGCTCCGGCACTATGCCGTCTCTTCTGAATTTATCGCTTGACTTGGCCTTCAGATTCCCATAAAGAAATTGAATCAGAGTCAGACCTGTTCAATATGACGGAATTGCCGGGTTCAATGAATCCGGTGTACATATTCAATGCGTGTACCCGTAACCTAACCATTCATGAACAAGGAGGGCCTATGAGAGCAAAAAAATACGTCTTAACCGAACAGGAAATGCCGCGGCAATGGTATAATATCATGGCGGATATGCCGACTCCCATGGAGCCCCCGCTTCACCCCGGAACCGGCCAGCCTTGCGGACCCCAGGATCTGGCCCCCATCTTTCCCATGAATCTCATCGAACAGGAAGTCAGCACCCAGAGATGGATCGATATTCCCGAGGAAGTCCTGGATAAATACGCCATCTGGCGGCCTTCTCCTCTTTGCCGGGCCTACAACCTGGAAAAGGCCCTGGACACCCCGGCCCGGATCTATTTCAAAAACGAGGGCGTCAGCCCGGCCGGGTCCCACAAACCCAATACGGCCATTGCCCAGGCCTATTATAATAAGGTGGCCGGCACCAAACGCATCACCACGGAAACCGGGGCAGGCCAGTGGGGAAGCGCCCTTTCCATGTGTTGCGCCTTTTTCGGCATTGAATGCAAGGTCTTCATGGTCAAGATTTCCTATAACCAGAAACCCTACCGCCGCCTCATGATGGAAACCTGGGGAGCCAATTGCACGGCCAGCCCCAGCAATGAAACCCGGGCTGGGCGGTCCATCCTGGAAAAAAACCCGGATTCGCCGGGCAGTCTGGGCATTGCCATCAGCGAAGCCGTGGAGCAGGCCGTGGCCGACGACAATACCAAATATGCCCTGGGCAGCGTGCTGAACCATGTCATGATCCACCAGAGCATCATCGGCCTGGAGGCCCAGAAACAGATGCAGATGACCGGGGATTACCCGGACGTCATCATCGGCAGCGCCGGGGGCGGCAGCAATTTCGCCGGTCTTGCCATGCCCTTTGCAAGGGACAAGATCAACGGAAAAAATATCGATATCATCGCCGTGGAACCCGCCTCCTGCCCCACCCTGACCCGGGGGCCCTTTGCCTATGATTTCGGAGACACGGTCCAGATGACGCCCCTTTTGCCCATGCATACCCTGGGACATAATTTCATTCCCGAACCCATCCATGCCGGAGGCCTCAGATACCACGGCATGGCCCCCATTGTGAGCCAGCTCGTCCTGGATAAAATTGTCCGGGCCGAGGCGGTCCAGCAGATGGAAACCTTCCAGGCCGGCATCACCTTTGCCCAGTCCGAAGGGTTCATCAGCGCGCCGGAATGCAACCACGCCATTGCCATGACGATCAAGGAAGCCCTAAAGGCCAAGGCCGAAGGCAAGGAAAAGGTCATCCTCTTTAACTGGAGCGGCCACGGCCTGGTGGATCTGGGGGCCTATGAATCTTATATGAGGGGCAAGCTGGCCGACCACGAGCTGTCCCAGTCCGTCATCGATACCGCGCTCAAGGACATTGCCTCCCTGCCCAAACCCAGGCAGGCGCGCTAAGGGCCATGGAGGTCTCCGGCCGTTTTTGCCCCCCCTTTTTTGCAGGGACGGCCGGGAACCGGTTCTTAAGATAGGAAACAGACGCCATGATGAATGAAAAAAACCGATACCCCTGTCCCCGGACCCGCCCGGGGACGATGTCCAGATCCGATGCCCGAGACTCGGGCACGAGATCTATTTTAAATATTGCCGTTTTGAGAATAACGGGCTTCCCTGTTTTAAAACCCTGGATTGCTGGTTCAATTATTTTGACGTGCATACCCACCTTGAAAAAGAAATGACGGTGGAAGATTTTGAAAAGATCTTTCTGAATGCTGCCAGACCCAAGATCCATGCCCTTTTCGATCTGATCCAGAAGACCAGGGACCCCGAAGCATCCCAAAAAGACGCCCCAAAAGGTATAAAGTATTGATTTATTTAAAAAAAGTCCGCCTCCTGCCTGAAAAATTCCCTGTCCTGGACCATTATCCCTTTAATATGAAAATCTTCCAGGACACGGAGGCGATCTCCTTTAACACCCCCATCACCTTTTTCATGGGTGAAAACGGGACGGGCAAGTCCACCCTGCTCCGGGCCCTGGCCCATGGCTGCGGCATCCATATCTGGCAGAGCGAATTCAGCCTGAGATACGAGCCCAATCCCTATGAAAACGACCTTTACAAGGCCATCTCCGTTGAATGGGCCGACGGCCCTGTGACAGGGTCCTTCTTCGGGTCCCAGATCTTTTCCCATTTTGCCAAAAACCTTGAGGAATGGGCCGTCAACGATGCGGCCATGCTGAACTATTTCGGGGGGAAATCCCTTATCACCCAGTCCCACGGGCAGTCCCTCATGTCCTATTTTTCATCCCGGTACCGGATCAAGGGCCTGTATTTCCTGGATGAACCGGAGACGGCCCTGTCGCCTTCCTCCCTGGTGGAACTCCTGAACCTCTTGATCAAAACGGCCCGGCTCGGCCATGCCCAGTTCATCATCGCCACCCACTCTCCCCTCCTGCCGGCCTGCCCCGGCGCCCGGATCTACAGCTTTGACGGCCCGATCATCGCCCCCATCCGATATAAAGACACCTCCTATTACCATCTGTATAAAAATTTCATGAACCATCCTGAAGAATTCATCGACAATGAATAGGGCCCCGGACACGGAATTAAATACGGTCAGTGTCCCGGACGAACTCCACCCGGTCTTTCTGAAGGCCCAGGACTATGTCCGGAATTATTTTTCAGAAGGCCGGAGCGACCCTGAAAAAGGGGTGATCCAGTATTCCGGGGAACGCTATATCCTGGTCCGGGCCTCGGCCATGTCCAAGGAACTCTTTGACATGATGGCCCTCATGTACTCGGACCGGGGAAAGGACCAGGCCAGGGACCTTTCCTTTAATTTTCTCTTTGATATCGCCCATTCCATCGGCAAGGCCGACGCCAAAAGTTTTTTACAAAAATGGGGCTCACCAACCCCATTGAAAAACTCTCGGCCGGGCCCATTCATTTTGCCTATACCGGCTGGGCCTCGGTCAAGATCCATCCCCTGTCCAACCCCAGGCCCGATGACCATTATTATCTCATCTATGACCATCCCTATTCCTTTGAGGCCCAGGCCTGGATGGAAAAAGGCGAAAGAACCGATTTCCCGGTCTGCGTCATGAATGCCGGATATTCTTCGGATGGTGCGAGGAAAGCTTCGGCATCCCCCTGGTCACGGCCGAGGTGGAATGCCGGGCCAAGGGAGACCGCCACTGCCGCTTTATCATGGCGCCACCCTCAAAGATCAAGGACCATATCGCCCGATACAGCAAGAGGGCCTATATCAAATACGAACATTACAATAAGATCGACATCCCTGAATTTTTCAAACGCAAACGGGTGGAAGATGAATTAAAAAGCCGGAAAGACCAGCTCGAGGAACTGGTCACAAAAAGAACGGACAATCTGAGCCGGGCCAATAAGGAGCTGGAAGAAGCCAATATCGCCATGAGGGTGGTATTAAAACAGATGGAGCAGAAAGAACAGGCGGACAAGGAAAATTTTCTGACCAATATCAAGCATTCCATTCTGCCCTGCCTGAACGAATTGTCCGGAACGGGCCTGACCCATGAACAGGAAATCCTCCTGGCCCGGCTTGAAAAAACATCGGCAAGATCACCTCCCCCCTCATCGGCAAGCTCTCATCCAATTACCTGAACCTGACCCCCACGGAAATCCGGGTGGCCGGCCTGGTCCGGGACGGGGTTCCCAATAAGGAGATCGCTGAAACCCTGAATGTGTCCCTCAACACCATCACCTCCCACCGGTATAAGATCAGGACCAAGCTGGGGTTGAAAAATAAAGAGTCCAACCTGCGCTCCTACCTCCTGTCCCTGGAATAATGGTGGTTTTCGATCACCATTTTCTCACTGCTTTTACAGGCTTGACCCCGGGTTTCCAAGTTTCATATACAAACTGACCAGGATTCATTTTATTAATGCTGATTAATAAAGGAGAGCCATCATGAAAGTGCTTGTCAGCGATCCCCTCTCGGATGTCGGCATTGACATCTTCAAAAACACCCCCGGCATTGAAGTCGATATCAAAACCGATCTTACCCCTTCAGAGCTGGAAGACATCATCGGTGTCTACCACGGCCTGTCCATCCGGAGCAAGACCCGGGTCACGGAAAGCCTCATCTCCAAGGCCAAAAACCTGAAAGTGGTGGGCCGGGCCGGCATCGGCCTGGACAATGTGGATATCCCGGCCGCCACCCGGGCCAATATCGCCGTCATGAACACCCCCCACGGCAATGCCGTCACCACGGCGGAGCACGCCATCGCCATGATCATGGCCCTGTCCCGCCATATCCCCAAGGCCACGGCCAGCCTGAAAAACGGCCAGTGGATGAAAAAAGCCCTCAAGGGAAGGGAAATTTTCAACAAGACCCTGGGCCTGGTGGGCATCGGCAATATCGGCAGTATTGTGGCGGACCGGGCCATGGGGCTGCGCATGAAGGTCATGGGCTGTGACCCCTATAAAAGCCATGAGGCCATTCAAAACCTGGGCATCCGGCCGGCAAGCTTTGATGAAATCCTGGCCGAATCCGATTATATTTCCATCCATACCCCGAAAACCCCTGAAACCACCAATCTATTCAATAAGGAAACCCTGTATAAAATGAAGCCCGGCGCCATGCTCATCAACTGCGCCCGGGGCGGCATCATCAATGAGGATGACCTTCACGAGGCCCTGGTCTCGGGCCGGCTGGGCGGAGCAGCCCTGGACGTGTTTGCCACGGAACCCCCGGGAAAAATCTGTCTCATGGATCTGGACAATTTCATCTGCACCTGTCATCTTGGGGCTTCCACCCTGGAAGCCCAGGAGAATGTGGCCAGGGACGTGGCCCTCCAGATGGTGGATTATCTCTTAACCGGAAAGGCCCCCAATATCGTCAACCTGAAAAAATGACGTATCCTTTAAATCCGTCATTCTATTTAACCCCAATACAAGGAGAAATTATGAGGACCAAAAAGTATGTGTTAACCGAAAAGGATATGCCCAGACAATGGTACAACATCATGGCCGACATGCCCAACGGCATGGAGCCGCCCCTGCACCCGGGCACGGGCCAGCCCTGCGGACCCCAGGACCTGGAGCCCATCTTCCCCATGAGCCTCATCGAACAGGAGGTCAGCACCCAGAGATGGATCGACATCCCCGAAGAAGTCCTGGACAAGCTGGCCATCTGGCGGCCTTCTCCCCTTTTCAGGGCCTATGGCCTAGAAAAGGCCCTGGGAACCCCGGCCCGCATCTATTATAAAAACGAAGGGGTTTCTCCGGCCGGGTCCCACAAGCCCAATACCGCCATTGCCCAGGCCTATTACAACAAGATGGCCGGGACCAAACGCATCACCACGGAAACCGGGCCGGGCAAGTGGGGCTCCAGGCCTGGCCATGTGCTGCTCCTTTTCGGCATTGAATGCAAGGTCTTC
>JAAUSZ010000182.1 GCA_012031875.1 Desulfobacula sp. | reverse complement strand
CGTCTTTTTTCCGAGACTCTTCCACGGCATTCAGGACCAGGTTCATGACGGTTTTTCCATATGGAGATAGGAGCCTTTGACCGGCAGGAGTTCGGGTTCGCCGGAGAATTCGATCTCCACTTCCTGATGGGCCTCTCTGATTTTTGGAAATCCCGGGAATACAGATAGCGCTCCAGAACGGAATTGATTTGGAGAATTTCCATTTCCATGGCGGCTCCCCTGGAAATAGTCAAAAGATCGCCCACGACAGCGGCGGCTTTCCGGCCGGAATCCCGGATCAGGGATAAGCCTTGCAGGATCCGGGAATCAAGGGTTTTATCCATCATCAGGACTTCCGGATAGGTGGCCAGCCCGGACAGGATATTGTTCAGGTCATGGGCCGTGCTGTCGGCCAGGAGGGCCAGGGCTTTGAATTTTTCGGCCTGGATGAGTTCTTCCTCAAGGACCCGTTGTCTTGACATATTTTCCCTCACATTCCGGTACAGGGCTGAAATCAGAAATGCCGAAGCCCAGATCCAGCAATAAGCACAGGTATACATGAAAAGCCGGAACCAGTCGGCATTGGAAAAGGCATTCCGGCAAAATAGCCCGTAGGGAAGGATACTCGTGATGACAAGAATTAAAAAAAGGCGGGGGAAAAAATTTTCCTGCTGCAAAAAAAGCACATCTTTATAATGGGGGCCGACATTGAATATGTCTGAAATCATAACCATTGACTTGTATCCGTTTAAAAGATAAGGGAGATCTTAGCCATGTTGGCCTGAAAATGCAATAGGATAAAGGAAGGACCATGAATTCATATATCCCCAACCGGGAAGACGCGTTTCTGCTGCTTAAAAAATATACCCGCAAGGACAGCCTCATCCGTCATGCCCTTGCCGTCGAGGCCGTCATGGCCCATTTTGCAAAACGGTTTGGCGAAGACGAGGAAAAATGGCGGGTCATCGGCCTGGTCCATGACCTGGACTATGACCTGTATCCGGAAGAACATTGCAAAAAATGTGTGGACCTGTTCCGGGAACACCACTGGCCCGAGGACTATATCCGGGCCGTTATCAGCCATGGCTGGGGCATCTGCACCGATGTGAAGCCCGAGAGCAACCTGGAAAAAACCCTTTATGCCATAGATGAACTCACGGGCCTGGTAGCCGGCGCCGCCCTGGTCCGGCCCTCCAAAAGCATCCTGGATATCACGGCCAAATCCGTGAAAGGCAAATTCAAGGACAAGAGCTTTGCCGCGGGGGTGGACCGGGAAATCATCAAAAAGGGAGCTGAATTCCTGGGCATGGACCTGTCGGAACTCATGACGGAAGTCATCCAAGGCATGCAGCCCGCGGCCGCGGAGATCGGACTCAAGGGCAATTTATAAAACCGCTGCCGGGCCAGGGCAGATAAACCATGGCCCGGCAGCCTATCCTATTGTGCGTTTCTGATGCCCACTTCTTCAAAGGTCTTGATGTCGGCCAGGATCCGGGTGGCCAGATCCAGCAGTTCCATGCAGACTGCAGCCCCGGTGCCTTCTCCCAGCCTGAATTTCAGATCGATGAGGGGCTCAAGCCCCAGCCGCTCATGCATGAAGGCATGGCCGATTTCAACGGATTTGTGACCGGCAAACAGGTAGTTTTTGGCCGCCGGGCAGAGTTCGCAGGCAATGAGGGCCCCGGCCGTGGAGATGAGGCCGTCGCAGACCACCGGAATGCCCCGGGCCGCCGCCCCCAGCACCAGGCCGGCCAGGGCGCCGATTTCAAGTCCGCCGACCTTGGACAAGACGTCGATGGGGTCCGAAGGGTCGGGCCGGTGGAGGCTGAGGCCTTTTTTGATCACGGCGATCTTGTTTTCCAGCATGCGGTCATCGATGCCCGTGCCCGGCCGGTGAGTTTTCCACGGCAATGCCGGAAAAGGCGGCGATGATGGCCGAAGACGGGGTGGTATTGCCGATGCCCATGTCTCCGGTGCCCAGGAGGTCCACAGGTGCTTCGGCCTCCAGCTCGGCCACAATATCTATCCCGGCTTCAATGGACAGGATGGCCTCTTCTCTGGACATGGCCGGTTCTTTGGTGAAATTGGCTGTCCCGTACCTCACCTTTTTATGGAAGATGGGCAGGTCCGGTTCAAAGTCAAAATTCACCCCGATGTCCGCTGCCTTGACAAGGGCTCCGGCATGTTTGGCAATGACATTCACAGAGGCCCCGTTACGGACAAAATTATATACCATCTGGGGGGTCACTTCCGCGGGGAAAAGACTGACCCCTTCCTCGGTCACGCCGTGATCCCCGGCGCAGGTCACGATGCGTTTGTTGGTCAGTTTCACGTCAATGGTCCCTTTGATGGCGGCCAGCCGGGCCGAGATATCCTCCATGATGCCTAGGCTTCCGGCAGGTTTGGCCTGGTTGGCCAGGCGATCTTTTGCCGCATGAAAGGCGTCTTCATTCAATGCCGGTTGGATGGATGAAAGGGTCTGATCCAGTAATCTCATAATGATGCCCTCTTGTCTGTAATATCGGTTTCAAATATCTCCATGCCTTTTTTCATGGCGCAAAAATCCCCGCACATGGTGCAGGTTTCTTTCCGGAGAGGCATTCTTTCCTGTCTTGTATTCCGGGCCAGGTCCGGGAACAACAGGAACTGTTCAAGATCTTCCCAGCGCATATCCCTTCTTGCCAGGGCTGCCTGTTTTTCATTTTCCCGTCTCTCCGGGTATTTGGCAATATCCCCGATGCGGGCCGCCAGCCGGGTGGCCCTGACGCCCTCCCGGACATCTGTGACATGGGGCAGGGCCAGGTGCTCGGCCGGGGTGATATAGCAGATGAGATCCGCCCCGAACCGGGCCGAATTCGCAGCGCCGATGGCCGCGGTAATATGGTCGTACCCGGCCCCGGTATCGCAGGGAATGGGGCCGAGAACATAATAGGGGGCCTTGCCGGACATGCGTTTTTCAATGAGGATATTGGCCTCGATCTCGTCCAGAGGCACATGGCCCGGACCCTCCACCATGGTCTGGCAACCCAGGTTCCGGCCGGTCTCCGCCAGTTCGCAGTTGATGATCATTTCCGCCATCTGAGCCCGGTCATGGCTGTCGTGGATGGCTCCGGCCCTGATCCCGTTGCCCAGGGAGAGAACGGCATCATATTTTTTCATGAGGCCGCAGACCCGGTCAAACTGTTCATATAAGGGGTTCTCCCGTTTGTTGACGTCCATCCAGGCCACCATATAGGTGCCGCCCTTGGAGGCCAGCCCGCCGTAGCGGAACCCCTGTTTTCTCAGGCGCTCAATGGTATATTGGTTGATGCCGCAGTGGATGGCCATAAAGCTTAAGCCGTCCTCCAATTGCCGCTCGATCAGCTCAAAAAGATATTCAGGGTCGAGTTTTGCAGGATTTTTGTATTTCCGGATGGTTTCCTGAAAGGCCTGGTACAGGGGCACATTTCCCACGGGAAGGTCGGTGCAGGAAAGGATGGCTCTCCGGATCTCATCCAGATTTCCGGCCGTGGACAATTCCATGAGGGTATCGGCCCCTTCTTCCTGAGCCGCCCTTGCTTTTTCAATTTCAAGCCCAAGGTCGCAGATATCCGAGGAGGTGCCGATGGAGGCATTGATCTTGGTCCGGAGGCCGGTCCCGATGCCGACGATTTTTGCCGCCGCGGCCGGGGTTGCAGGGGATGACGATTTCGCCCCTTGCCGTATGGTCCAGGACAAAGGCTTCCGAAAGCCCTTCAGCCTTTGCCACGGCCTGCATTTCTTTTGTCAAAATGCCCTTCCGGGCGTGTTCCAGTTGGGTGGTCATAGTTTCCTCGCTATGAAGGCCCCTGCAAAACCAAAAAAGGTTCTGCAAGACCCTATGTCTTGCAAAACCTTTTGCCATCAGGTTCCACGCTTTAAATTGCCCGGCTCGTCTTCTGGCTTCCGGCTTTGGATCTGTTGTATCACCTTCCCGTTTTCACAGTGGCATATCCGCAAACAGATATTTCCGGTTACAGCGGCGGGACCGCCACGGAATTTCACCGTGTTCCGTTGGCCCTGGGCAACCCGTAAATTGATCCCTATGTATAAAAAGCAGGGGCCCGTGTCAAGATTAAAAAACAGTTCCCCGGTTCAAGGCCTCCCCTCTGTGAAAAGCTCAGAGATCCCTAATTCCTGCTGTTTTTTCGATTTTTTATGTGCTATGGTTGCCCATTCACAACAGAAATCCAGTGCCGGCTTTAAAAAATAGGCAAAATTTCCAAGCCATGGAAAAAAACAGTTTTACCCCAAAAAACATATGCCCGGTCACAGGGCTTCCGCTAAAAACAGATCCTGAATGGGCAGAGGTCTTTCTCGGCAATAAGTATTATTCAACCTTTTCCCTGATTGGCGAAAGAATCGTTTATACCATTCCCAAAGGCCCTGTGAGCCCTGAGGGAATAACGGCTTTTCACGCCATGCATGAAAAATACCTGGAAGCCGCCGGCCTTTCAGGCAAGCCCTATGTTGAAATCCGGGATAACAGCCGGGTCACCGGCATCCCTTCGAGAGAAGTCCGGGTCCGGCATTCGACCCTGACCCTGAAAGAAATCGATAAGGGATGGTTGTGCGGGTTCTGGCTGTTCAATACCCCCATGATTTTAAAGAACGTCTATAATGTGGGGATCCTTCTGAAAAAACCCGGCATCCCCATGAAGGCAGTGGATGATTATGTCACTGCCGTTACCCGCGCCCTTGCCGTTCTCAATCTGAAAGCCATCCCGTCAGGCCTTCCTGAAGATGGAAAAAGACGACACGCCGGGGGAGACTGGAAAATAGAATTTGGCGATTACGGCATAGACTTTGAACTCATCGGCGACGATATTCTTTACAGCAATGCCCACGGTATTTTGAAAGAAGAATATATTGATGATTTTTTTGCCCTTCATGAAAAGGTGATCAACGAGGCCGGGCTTTCCCAAAAAACCGGATACTATAAAATAATGAACTGGGAAAAACTCGAAAATACCACCTGGAAGGCCAGGCAGGTTTATAAAAAACGGCTGGTGGAGTTTAATAAAAAAAACCCCTTGCAGGCTGACGGTTCTTTTCGGGATGAATCCCCTGATGAAAACCGTGATCAATATGAGCCGCATGCTGGTCCCGTTTAAGGTCATTGTGGCCGACAACCTGAACCAGGCCTTAAAGATCATTGAAAAGGAAAAACAACTTCCCGGCAAGGATCTGGTCTGTTTTGACCCGGCAGACACCCTGGCGGGAAAACCGGGCGAAACCTTCAGGCCCGATGACCTCAGGGATGAACTGCTGAAACATATCGGCTCCTTAAACTGGGATGAAAAAGGGATTTCTTCCGACCAGATCCAGGAAGACCATCCCTACAAGGAAGTATTTCTGGCCCTGAATATTGTTAAAAAGGACCTGGATACCATTTTTGAAGAACGGGCCGGCGCGGAACAGAGCCTCCGGCAGAGTGAAGAAAAATACAGGGCGATTCTGGAAAACATAGAAGATGCCTATTATGAAGTGGACCTGAAGGGAAACCTGGTCTTTTTTAACAAGGTCCTGTCCAGCCTGCTGGGATATTCAGCCCATGAACTCACGCACATGAATTATGCCCGGTTTGTGGCAACGGCCTCTGCTGCCGAAATTATGGATGTGTTCAACCGGGTATATTCCAACCACAGTCCTGAAAAGGCGTTCGGGTGTGAATTGATCCATAAGGACGGGCGGCGGCTCTATTGCGAAGTATCCATTTCCCTGAAAAAGGACATGCACCATCAGATCATCGGATTCATGGGGCTTTTAAGGGATAAGACCGATAAAAAAGCGCTGGAGGACGAGCTTGCCCGCCACAGGGACACCCTGGAACTCATGGTCGAACAAAGAACTTCCCAGCTTAAGAAGGCGAATATCGACCTCATGATCGAGGCCAATGAAAGAAATTATGCAGAAAAAATCAATGCCGTGCTTTTTGATATTTCCAATGCCGTCACCACCACGCCCAGCCTTGATGCCCTTTACAGCTCCATTCATAAAAGCCTCAATGAAATCATGGGCCTGTCCAATTTCTTCATCGGCATTTATCATGAGAAAAGGGACCTGATCCGTATTGCCTATGAGGTGGACGAACTTTCCGAAGAGATTAAGGAAATACGCGAGGTTTCCGGTTTAAAATCCCTTTCCGGCGAGGTGATTTTCGGGAGGAAACCTCTGCTTTTGACCCGGGAAATGCTGGAACTGCGCAGCGAACAAAAGACCGTCATCGGGACGGTTCCCCTGGTCTGGCTGGGGGTTCCGCTGGCAATTCAGGACCGGATCATCGGTCTGATATCGGCCTATAGCTATTCCGATCCCGACTATTTTAACAAAAAGGACCTGGATATCCTCATCGCTGTTTCCAGCCAGATCGCCATTGCCATAGAAAGAAAACAGGCCCTGGACAATCTGAAGATCCGGGAAGAAAAATACCGGCGGCTCATTGAGACCACATCGGTGGGATACTGGCAGATCGGGAAAGACCGGCAGACCACGGATGTGAACCAGGCCCTCTGCAGGATGCTGGGCTATGACGAGCAGGAGCTGCTCCGCGCCTCTCCCGCAGATTTCGTGGATGAGGACAGTCAGAAGGTTCTTCAGGAACAGTTCGCAAAAATGACCCTGACCCGGTCCCGTAACTATGAGCTGACCTTTATCAAAAAGAATCAGGAAAAGCTCTATGCCAATCTGGATTCGACCTCGATTTTTGATGAAAACAAGGAGGTCCGGGGATCTTTTGCCTTTATCACCGATATTACCCGGCGGGTCATGGCCGAGGAAGAATTGAGCAAGGCCAGGGACCAGGCAGAGCAGGCCACCCGGGCCAAAAGCGAATTTCTGGCCAATATGAGCCATGAAATCCGCACCCCCATCAACGGGGTCATCGGCATGGCCGAACTGATGATGGATTTCGACCTGGATGATCAGCAGCAAAATTATCTGAAAACCATTTCCAATGAGGCGGATGCGCTCTTGGGAATTATCAACGGCGTCCTGGATTTTTCAAAAATAGAGGCCGGAAAGCTGGAGCTGGAAGAAATCCCCTTTAACCTGTTCCACACCGTAGAGTCTCTGGCCTCTTCCCTTGCCGTCAGGGCCGAGAAAAAAGGTCTTGAACTGATTTCCTATCTTGAACCGGATGTCCCGGCCCAGGTATCGGGAGATCCGGGGCGATTGCGGCAGATCCTCATGAACCTGGCGGGAAATGCCTTGAAATTCACCCATAAAGGAGAAATCCTGCTTAAGGGTGAAAAAGTAAAGGAAGGGCCTGACCAGGTTTTTTTAAAATTTTCAGTCAAAGATACCGGGATCGGAATTCCAAAAGACAAACAGGGCCTGATCTTTGAAAGCTTTTCCCAGGCAGACGGGTCAACCACCCGCAAATACGGGGGAACAGGGCTTGGCACCACCATATCCAAGCAGTTGGTGGAACTCATGGGGGGGGAGATCGGAATAGAAAGCGAACCCGGAAAAGGAAGCACCTTCTGGTTTACCGTCCCCTTCGGCCTGCAAAAGGGGGATACCGCGGTTTCAAAATCCTTAGCCGTGGATTTAAAGGGCTTGAATATTCTCATTGTGGATGACAACCCCACCAACCGGTATATTTTTACAAAATACCTGGAGTTTTTCGGGTGTTCCGCCTTCTCTGCCGAAAATGGAGAACAGGCCCTGGCCTTTCTTGAAAAAAGACACCCTGAAAAAAACCTGGATCTGATTTTAATGGATGTTCAAATGCCGGGAACGGACGGCTTTGAGCTGTCCGGGACCATCAGGCAAAACAAGGACCTGGGCCCTGTCCCCATTATCATCCTCACCTCCATGGGAAGGACCGGGGACAGCCGGATATGCAGGGACATCGGAATCCAGGGGTACCTGTCCAAACCGGTCAAGCGAAATGATCTGAAAATGACCATTGCCTCGGTTCTCGGGCTCGTTGAAAAATCACCGGCCGATACAAAAGACCTGGTGACCCGGCACTCCGTTGCCGACGAACAGCGGCAAACCCTATGGATTCTTCTGGTGGAAGATTACCCCACCAACCAGAGAATTGCAGAAAAAAACATTACCCAGGCAGGGTTTAACATGGTCCTGGCGCAAAACGGCAAAGAAGCGGTGGACAGGTTCAAAACCCGGAAATTTGACCTGGTCCTCATGGATATCCAGATGCCGGTCATGGACGGATACGAGGCATGCCGGCGGATACGGGATTATGAAAAACAAGGGGCCGAGGCTGATCCCGGTTTAATGAGAATCCCCATTGTCGCCATGACGGCCCATGCCGTCTCCGGGATCCGGGACAGATGCTTTGAGGCCGGTATGGATGATTATATATCCAAACCCTTAAGAAGAAAAGACCTCATGGCCATGATCAACAAATGGATCCGTTCAAACACCGGGGCATCCGCGGCCCCCCTGAAAACAGGCCTGAGGCCCCGGGAAGAAAACAGGCCTGCTGCACCTGACCCCATGGATTTTGAAAAGGCCCTGAAAGAATTTGAAAATGACCGGGACTTTTTGACAGAGGTCCTGGAAGAATTCATCCGGACCGTGGGAGAACAGGTCCCGAAAATCCGCGGGGCCCTTGCTTTAAAAGACGCGGACACCTTGAAACAGGAGGCCCATGCCATCAAAGGGGGAGCCGTCAACCTCACGGCCCATGAATTGTCGGAAGCAGCCGGAGCGCTTGAAGATATTGGGAAAACAGCGCAGTTTGAACACGGGTCCGAGGCTTTTGAAGCTTTTGAAAAAGCCTATCTCGGGCTTAAGAATTACACCCTGCCGTCTAAAGCCGGCCTTTAAAATTCAGCAGCGCCTCTCTCAGGGTATCCACAAATTGATAGAAGCGGATGGTTTTTCTCCTCAAAAAGCGGTGGTCCAACTGATCAAAGAGTTTCTCTCTCAATCCCCTTGGAATTTCCAGTTGAACCCCTTTTCCGCTCGTGCAGCGGTTGCAGATGTTTTCAGGGCTCATGCCCCGAAGGCCCGGCAGGTCCGTAAGCTCGGCATGAAATCCGGATGCGTTTAAGGCCTCCCTGATCTTTTGCTTCAACTCCTGATGCCGCCCGCCGATCTGAACCGTTTGCGTCCTGTCCTTTGATCCGTGAATTGAAATGACGATACGGGCAGTTCGGGAGGTCTTTACCCCAAGGGCTTCATCAAAGGCATTGCTGCTGATGTGCAGGGTTTTATTCCCGGTTTTTTTCAGTCCCTTAAAGGCATAAAAGGTAAACTCGCCTCCGGCCAGGGCATCCGCGATATCACTGGTGCCGGGCTCTATCCCGCCTCCGTGGGGGGCCATGACGGCCAGCCTGGAATCAAGCCCGCGATAGAGAATGGTATAATCTTCATCCGCGGTTTCACTTTGTTCCAGTTCCGCAAAATTTTTATATTTGTCCGTCATCTTTGGATCAGATTTTCTGTTCCACCTTTTGAAAACAGGGAATGCACAGGTTTTTCCCATCAAAGAGCCGGATGCGGGATTCCATGGTCATTTCCCCGCAATCGCCGCAGGGGATGCTCTTCATGATCCGGGCCGGTCTGACCGGCGGGAGGGTGACCTCCGATGTTTCAAAAAGATCGGTTAAGTCTGCTTCCAACAGCTTTTTGATCCTGATGCTGCGGTCCTGTTCATCCCTTGCAAACTCATTCTTAAATACGGCCCGGAATCCTTTTTGGGTATCCCGGTCATAAAAGGTAAAGGCGGATTTGCCGAAATCCCTATGGATCAGATTGCCCTTGCCAAAGGAACATCCGGTCAGAAACTGGATGGCATCCACGCCGCACATATCGGTTTCCGTGACGCAGACCGGATCAGTGGAATTAATTATGTCCAGTTTTCCATGGCCAGTTCCGAGGCCCGGATGCCGATGGTGAGTCCGGGGCA
>JAAUSZ010000181.1 GCA_012031875.1 Desulfobacula sp. | reverse complement strand
GTTCCTTCCCCATGAACTGGTGATCAACACCCTGGCCACGGTGGATGAGACGATTTTTACCCTCAAGGAAATGGTGGTGAGGGGGCGCCTCATCGGGGCCACCGGCGCGCTGGGGGTGTATATCAGCCTGGTTCAGACGGGCCATAAGGGCGCAGAAAACGACTATCTCATCTCCCAATGCCGGCGGCTCAAAGATGCCCGGCCCACGGCCGTTAACCTGGCATGGGGAGTGGACCGGGTCATGGCTGCGGCCTTGAAATACGAGGTCTATGAAAAAGGGTGAGGGCCGCCCTGGACGAGGCCCTGGCCATTATCGAGGAAGAAGCGGTCAATTGCCGGAAAATCGGCGAATACGGCCTGCCCCTGATAGAGGCCCTCAGCCGGAAAAAAAAGGGCGACCCCGTCAACATCCTGACCCACTGCAATGCCGGGTGGCTGGCCTGCATTGAATACGGAACGGCCACCGCGCCCATGTATACGGCCTTTGACGCCGGTATCCCGGTCCATGTCTGGGTGGATGAGACCAGGCCCCTGAACCAGGGGTCCCGCCTGACGGCATGGGAACTCGGAAAACACGGGGTCCGTCATACCATCGTCACGGACAATGCCGGGGGCCATCTGATGCAGCACGGAAAAGTGGACCTGGTCATCGTGGGGACGGACCGGACCACCCGGACCGGGGATGTGGCCAATAAGATCGGGACCTATTTAAAGGCCCTGGCGGCAAAAGACAATGGGATTCCCTTTTATGTGGCCCTGCCGTCTTCCACCTTTGACTGGCGCCTCACCGACGGAATCACGGGCATCCCCATTGAAGAGCGGGACCCCGATGAAATCCGGTATGTCCAGGGGCTTTACAAGGGCAAACCGGAAAAGGTCCTGGTGCCTCCGGAAACCAGCCCCGCGGCCAACCATGCCTTTGATGTGACCCCGGCCCGCTTGGTGACGGGGTTTATCACGGAACGAGGGGTCTGCCGGGCCACCGAGGAAGGCATCCTGTCCCTGTTTCCGGAAAAGACACCCGTAACAAAATAAACCATGAACATCAGGAGACAAATGAAACCAAATACCCTGGCCATCCATGAAGGCACCTTAAAAGACAGGGTCACCGGCGGGGTGAACACCCCCTTGTATACCTCTTCGGCCTGCAATTATATGGACCGGGGAGAAGCCGTGTACCCGCGCTATTTCAACGCCCCCAACCAGGATGCCGTGGCCCGGAAACTGGCGGCCCTGGAACATGCCGAAGCCGGGCTGGTCTTCAGTTCGGGCATGGGCGCCATGTCCACTTCCATCCTGGCCTATGCCGGGAGCGGGGACCATGTGGTCATGCTGGACGCCCTCTACGGCGGCACCCATCACTTTGCCACGGAATGGTTTTCCCATTTCGGTATTGATTGCACATTTACGCTGGCTTCCGCCGAAGACGTGATCCGGAAAGTGACGCCCAAAACAAAGGTGATTGTCATCGAATCCCCCACCAACCCCCTCCTGGCCGTGGTGGACATTGAAAAGATCGCCCAATTCGCCAGAGAGAAAAAGATCACCACCATCATCGACAATACCTTTGCCAGCCCCGTGAACCAGACCCCCCTGGATCTGGGCATGGATATCGTGGTTCACAGCGGCACCAAATACCTGGGCGGCCATTCCGATCTGTGCTGCGGCATGGTGGCCTGTTCCAAAGAGAAAATGGCCCGGATCCTGAGCCTTGCCAAGGTCCTGGGGCCCAGCCTGGATCCCAGGCTCTGCCATCTTCTGGAAAGGAGCATGAAAACCCTTTTTCTCCGGGTGACGGCCCAGACTCAGACCGCCATGGAAGTCGCGAGCTTCCTGGAAACCCACCCGGCCGTTGCAAAAGTGTATTATCCCGGCCTGAAAAATTTTGAAGGCCATGGGATCGCCAAACGGCAGATGACAGGGTTCGGAGCCATGCTCTCCTTTGAGATCCGGGGCCATGATCCGGACCGGTTTATTGCCGGCCTCAGCCTCATCCGCCCGGCCGTTAGCCTGGGCGGGATCGAATCCACCATCTGTCCGCCGGCCCGGACCTCCCATGCAAAAATGTCGGCCGGGGAAAGAAAGCGGGTGGGGGTGACCGACGGGCTTTTAAGGCTGTCTGTCGGACTTGAGGATCCAGAGGATTTAAAGCAGGACCTGGATGCGGCACTCCATAAAATTTCAAAGGACATCTGATACCCCTATGACACATGAAAACAACCCCTCACCCGGGTTTACAGACCTTGAAAAAAAATCATCGCCCTTTTGCAGACCGATATTCCGGTGGTGGAGCGGCCCTTTCTTGAAATGGCAAAACAGATCGGGATCACGGAAGAGGAGTTTCTGCGGGTCTTAAGGGACCTCCATGACAGGGGCATGATCCGGCGGTTCGGCGCCACCCTGAAACACCAGAAATCCGGGTTCAAGGCCAACGCCATGGTGGCCTGGAAAGTGGCGGAAGACCGGGTGGAACAGACCGGGACCATCATGGCCGGTTTTCAGGAGATCACCCATTGCTACCGGAGAAACCCGGCTCCGGGGTGGCGGTATAATCTTTACACCATGGTTCACGCCGCCAGCGAAGAAGCTGTCCATGCCATAGTGAAACGGATTTCAGAAGCCGTGGAAGAAGGGGATTACGAAATCCTCTTTAGCAGGAAAGAGCTGAAAAAAACCTCCATGAATTATTTTGAAGACTGATCCGCCCCATATCCTGTGCGTCAATCCCTGGATCCATGATTTTGCAGCCTTTGATTTCTGGGCAAAACCCCTGGGCCTTCTGTCTCTTGCCGCCATCCTGAGGGAAAACGGGGTAAAAATGAGTTATATCGACTGCCTGGACCGGTTTCATCCCAGGGAGTCCCGGCCCTTGAAAATTCTCCGGGATGGCCGGGGACCCTTTCGAAAGACACCGATCCCGTTGCCGGCCGGTCTTGAGCATATGAACCGGAAATTTTCCCGCTACGGCATTCTTCCGGAATGGTTCCTGGCGGATTTAGCCCGGATCTCAACACCCGACCTTATTTTCGTCACCTCTCTCATGACCTATTGGGCTTCGGGTGTGAAGGAAACCATTGACCTCATTAAAACGGTTTACCCGGATGTTCCCCTTGTCCTGGGCGGGATTTACGCCGGCCTCTGCCATGACCACGCCGTCCGGACCAGCGGGGCCGACCTCGTGGTCAAGGGCCCCGGAGAACCGCTGTTGGCAGGGATCTTAAAGGAGTTTACCGGGTTTGGTTTAGAGGATGAGCGGCTTCTTAAGTCGCCCATAGACCTGGACTCCCTGCCCTTTCCCGCCCTGGATCTTCAGCGCGCCATCCCCTATGCCCCGGTGTTAACCTCCCGGGGATGTCCCTTTTCCTGTGAATACTGCGCCTCCTCCTATCTTGAGCCGGTCTTGAGACGACGGTCGCCGGAAGGCGTATATGACGAACTTACCCATTGGCATGAAACCCAGGGGGTGAAAAATTTCGCCTTTTATGACGACGCCCTTCTGGTCAACGCCGAGGCCCATGCCTTCCCCCTGCTTGAGCGGATCATTGCTTCCGGCCTGGATCTTCATTTTCACACGCCCAACGCCCTCCATATCCGGGCCGTCACAAAAAAGGCGGCCGAGCTGATGTTCAGGGCCGGGTTTAAAACCATCCGGCTGGGCCTTGAAACAACGGAGTTTTCTAAAAAAAGAAGTTATGACGCCAAGGTAACGGAGGAGGAATTTGTTCTTGCCGCCCGGCATCTCAAGGCGGCCGGGTTTAAGGAACAACAGATCGGGGCCTATTTGCTCTGCGGCCTGCCGGGCCAGAATCTTGACGTCCTTGAATCCTCCATAGGCTTTGTAAAAAAAGCAGGCATCCTGCCCGTCCTTGCCTATTATACCCCCATCCCCCACACCGCACTGTGGGCGGAAGCCATTCAAAATTCAAGATACGATCTTCTACAACATCCTGTTTTTACAAACAATACTCTTTTCCCCTGTGTCGGTTCAGACCTTGATTTGAAACGTATTTCACAATTGAAAAATTTATAGAACTAAGCTATAACCCTTTTGCTTTGTTAGAATTTTATTAGGTTTATCAACGACGGCTTTATGATGTGCATCCTAAAAAGGATTAAAACGTGAACATAGCAGGCATTCTCATTCAAACTCTCGGCGGCCTCGGGCTTTTTATCCTTGGGATGAAAATGATGACTGACGGCCTCCAGGCCACGGCCGGGCAAAAGATCCGGCGCATCCTGGAAGCCATTTCCTCCAACCGGTTCATGGGCTTTTTAACCGGGGCCGGGGTCACGGCCATCATTCAATCTTCATCCGCCACCACCGTCATGCTGGTCGGCTTTGTGAGCGCGGGGATCATGAGCTTCCAACAGGCCGTGGGCGTGGTCATCGGGGCCAATGTCGGGACCACCATTACAGGCCAGCTCATTGCCTTTAACCTGTCGGAAGCGGCCCTGCCGGCCGTGGCCCTGGGTGTTACCCTGAAATATTTTTCCAAAAAAAGAAATTACCGGTATATCGGTGAGATTATTCTGGGCTTCGGCCTTTTATTCTACGGCATGGAGGTCATGAAAGACAGCCTTTCCCCCATCAAATCCGATCCCCAGTTTATTCAATTTTTTACGACCTTTAATACGGACAGCCTGGGCGGCGTACTCCTCTGCGTATTCATGGGCACGGCATTGACGGTGGCGGTTCAGTCTTCTTCCGCCACCATTGGCTTGACCATGGCCCTGGCGACTTCAGGTCTCCTGGCCTATCCCACGGCCCTGGCCCTTGTTTTGGGTGAAAATATCGGGACCACCATCACGGCCCAGTTGTCCACCCTGGGGTCCAATAATTCAGAAGCCCACAACACGGCCAATGCCCATACCATTTTTAACGTTATCGGCGTCTGTATCATCCTATTGATCTTTCCCTGGTTTGTGGAAATCGTGGCGGCTGTGACCCAGGCCATGGGGGCAGGGCCCAGCGAGGACATCCTGAACGGTGAATTCGTGAATGTTTCACGGTATATTGCCAACGGCCACAGCCTTTTCAATGTCATCAACGCCGTGATTTTTCTGATTTTCCTTCCGCAGTTGATTCAACTGACCCTCCTGATTTCCCCCAAGCTTTCAAAATCAAAGGAAAGATATGCCCTCCCGAAATTTGACTCGGGATATATTGATTCCACCATCGGCGCCCTGGCCAAAGTGAGGGGCGAGATCATTAAAATCCTTGAATTCACCCGGATGAACCTGAAAAAAACCTCAAAATGCCTCACCGTCAGAGATGATGATATTTTAGGGGAAAGGGAGGCCATTGAGCAGCACCTGGATGATTGCCAAAAGGTGATTATCAAATACCTGACCACCATCTACCAGGGCGAAGTCAATGAGCCCGAAGCCCTTGAAATCTCCGAACTCATGAGAATCACCAATAATATTGAAAGGATCGGTGATTCCATGGAAAGTGTGTCCAAGCTCCTTGAACGGATCTATGACAATAAATTTGAATTCAGCGAGAAAGCCAAGGAAGACTTGGTGGCCATGTCCGAGCAGGTCGATAAATTCATGAACCTGATTACCGCGGAACTGCATGAAAAAACCGAAGGATTTTACCCCAAGGCCCTGGCCTTTGAAGATTTGATTGACCAGATGCGGGAAAATATGAGACACCAGCATATTGAAAGGCTCAGGGCAGGGGACTGCTCCGTGGATGTGGGGGTCTTTTTTATCTCTCTGGTTTCCCACTATGAAAAAATGGGGGACTATTGTTACAATATCGCAACCGGGGTGGACAGAACTTTATAAAATGATAGTATTTGATCTTGAATGTCTGAACGGCCACGCCTTTGAAGGCTGGTTTGAAGATAAGGAAGACCTGAAAAGCCAGCAGGAAAAAGGAATCCTGACCTGCCCGGTGTGCGAAAGCACCCATGTGGTGCAGAAACTTCACGCCATCTCCATCAGGAAATCATCCGCTTGCCCTGTTTCCCGGAAAGCCTTGCAGGCAAGCCAGGAGGCCATGGCGGAATTTATGGAAAAAGTGGCCGACTATGTGGATAAGAACTTTGAGAATGTGGGTACGGATTTCACAAAACAGGCCCTGAAGATGCACTATGGCGTGGAAGAATTCCGAAGCATCCGAGGCACCACCACCGCGGAAGAGGATAAGGTCCTTGAAAAGGAAGGCGTCCCCGTTCTCAAGGTGCCCATGGTAAAAAAACCCGATGAAGGCCTGAATTAAAACCGTGAAAAAAACCAAACTCATGGCTGCTGTGGGTGTGCTTCTGGTGACAGGATTTTTAATCACCAGCCTTGCCGGCTATTTTGTCTCCAGAAATTCCCTCCGGGCTGAAATTTCTCTCAATGAATTGCCCCTGACCAGCGATAATATCTACTCGGAAATCCAGAGGGACCTTCTTTCTCCGGTCTTCATTTCTTCCCTCATGGCCGCCGACACCTTTGTCCGAGACTGGGTCATGGCCGGAGAAGTCGATGAGAGTCAAATGACAAGGTATCTGAAGGAAATCAAGACCCGGTATAATACCTTCACCAGCTTCTTTGTTTCAGAAAAAACCCGGACCTATTATCATTTTGACGGGATCCTCAAAAAGGTCTCCGGGGATGAAGAAAGGGACGCCTGGTATTTCAGGGTCAAGGACATGAAAGAAAATTACGAAATCAATGTGGACCCGGATCTGGCCAACAAAGACGCCATGACCATCTTCATCAATTACCGGGTCTTTGATTTTGACAAAAATTTTATTGGTGTAACCGGTGTGGGCCTGACCATTCATGCCGTCAATGAACGGATTGAATATTACCAGAAAAAATACGGACGGACGATCTATTTTATCGACAAAAACGGGGACATCCGGCTGACCGGTTCAGGATTTGACAAAGCCGTCACCAATATTGCCGCTCTTGGGCCGGATTATCTTCAGGGCAATGAAACCTCCGAGCGCTCCTTTTCCTATGTGAGAGATGGCCGCGTCATTCATGCCAATATCCGTTATATCAAGGAATTCGGCTGGTATCTGGCGGTTGAGCAGGCAGAAGCAAAAACCCTGAAACCGATCCACTCCACTCTTTTGATGAACCTTGCCATCTGCCTTGCCGTTACCCTGGTGGTCCTGGCCCTTGTCAATATGGCCGTCACCGCCTACCAAAACAGAATTGAAACCCTGAGGGGCATTGTTCCCATCTGCTCCTTCTGCAAACAGATCCGGGATGACAAGGGGTATTGGAACCGGGTCGAAGCCTATGTGGCCCAATATACCGATGCAAAGTTCAGCCACTCCGTCTGCCCGTCCTGTATGGAAAAGCATTATCCTGAAGAATTCAAATATGCCGAGGAAAAAAGAAAAATAAGGGAATTAAAACCCTCTGAAGAACGCTCTAATACAAAATAACCAAGGAGAAATCCCATGAAAAAATTTCGAACCCGTTGGCTGATGTTTTCAATCGTCATTCTATCGCTGTCTGTTTCAAACGCTACCCTGTGCCCGGCCCAGGAAAAAGGCCTGGCCGGATGGGGAATAGACGACCCTTACAACCGCCTGTATGATGTTCAGGAGGTTGACACCATCAAGGCCGTTATCCGCGACATAAAAGAAATCACCCCCCTTCCCGGGATGGCGCCGGGGCTGGGCATGGAAATCGAAGATAAGAGCGGGGACCGTTACCTGGTCCATATCTGCCCCCTGGCCTATAAAGATGCAGGGTCCATCGGACTTAAAAAAGGGGACAAAATCGATCTGAGGGGCTGCTGGATCGAAGTTAAGGGAGAGGAAGAGATCATGGCCGCCAAGATCAAAAAAGGTGAAAAATCCATCAAGGTCAGGTTGACCAGCAACGGAAAGCCCTTCTGGACCATGTCTCCGGAAGAACTTAAAAAAGAGCTGGCAGATAACTAATTTTTTACCAAACCCGCAGCACTTCCACTAACCGGGCATGACGGTAATCTGGACCCGGCGGTCCCGGGGCCCGTCAAACTCGCAGAAATAAATCCCCTGCCAGGTCCCGAGAACCAGGGCGCCCTTTTCCAGCGGGATAATCTCCGAGGGCCCGAACAGGCTGACCTTGATATGGGCCGCGGAATTGCCTTCCATGTGCTTGAAATGGTCATCCCAGGGGACCACCGTGTTGATGAAGGCCAGCATATCCGTGGTCACGTCCGGGTCGGCGTTTTCATTGATGGTGATTGCGGCCGTGGTATGCATGGAAAAACATGGACCAGACCGTTCTCTATCCCGGATTCCCGGACCGCGGCCCTGACCTCGGCGGTAATATCGATCATCTGGGTTCTATCCGTGGTTTTGACGCGGATCTGCATGGCCTGCCTCCTCTTTAGAAAGCCGGGCGGCAAAACCACACCCGGCGGATTTCCAACGAGACTCCCTAATTTTTAAACATCTCAAGGGCTGTTTGTACAATATTTTCCGGCGAGAAGCCGTATTCCTTTAATACTTTCCCGCCCGGCGCCGAGGCCCCGAAGCGGTTAATACCCATGATCCTGCCGCCATCCCCCACATATTTTTCCCATCCCATGGAGATCCCGGCTTCAACGGCCAGCCTTTTTTTCACATCCGAAGGCAGGATTCTTTCCCTGTAGGGCGCGGGGGCCTTTTCAAACAGTTCCCAGGAGGGCATGGAAACCACGGCGGTTTGGATGCGGTGATCCTTTTCAAGCCTCCCGGCCGCTTCCACACAGATATGGACCTCGGAACCCGTGGCAATGAGAATCAGCTCCGGATCAGGCGTTTTTTCCACAGTATAGGCCCCGTACATGAATTCCCCATCCCGTTTGGACACATCCAGGGTCGGCAGGTTCTGGCGGCTCAGGATCAGGGCCGTGGGCGAATCCAGGGTGATAAGGGCTTTTTTCCAGGCCTGGGCCGTCTCATTGGCATCGGCCGGCCGGATGACGGTGAGGTTGGGGATGGCCCGCAAAGATGCCAGATGCTCCACGGGCTGGTGGGTGGGCCCGTCTTCTCCCACGGCCACACTGTCATGGGTGAAGACATAGATCAGGGGCAGCTTCATCAGGGACGCCAGCCGGATGGCCGGCCGCATATAATCGGCAAAGACCAGAAAGGTCCCGCCATAGGGACGAACCCCGGAATGAAGGTACATGCCGGCCAATACTGCGCCCATGGCGTGTTCCCTCACCCCGAACCGGATATTGCGGCCCTCCCAG
Source organism: Desulfobacula sp. (assembly GCA_012031875.1). Taxonomy (GTDB): domain Bacteria; phylum Desulfobacterota; class Desulfobacteria; order Desulfobacterales; family Desulfobacteraceae; genus Desulfobacula. The sequence goes on along the minus strand of JAAUSZ010000181.1, from coordinate 733 downwards.
GCCCCTTTCTGGAAATCACTTGCATTTTTAATATAGGTATTGTTGGACGGGGCAAGATCGGCGGACCCGCCCATGAGGGTGGGCAGGTTGTCGGCAATGGCGTTGATCACCTTGCCCGAGGCGGACCGGGTGGCCACGGGCCCGTCTTCGGGTTTAAACACGGGAATTTGGGAATCCCAGCCCCGGGTCAGGAATCCGCTGACCGCATCCACAAATTGCCCGGCTGCTTCAGGATATTTTGTTTTATAGGCATCAAAGCCTTCCTGCCAGGCGTGTTCAAGGGCCTGGCCTGCGGACAATGCCCGGCGGCAGTTTTCCAGGACCTCCTCGGGCACGTAAAAATCCTTGTCTTCGGGCGCGCCGTAAAATTTCTTGGTCAGTTTGATTTCTTCAGCCCCCAGGGGGGAGCCGTGGGCGTCGGAACTGTCCTGTTTATGGGGGCTGCCGTAGGCAATATGGGTCTTGATCTGCACCAGGGTGGGACGGGCCGCCTCATCCTTCCCGGCCTGGATGGCCTTTCTGATCGCATCCATATCATTGCCGTTCTGCACCGTCACCACATGCCAGTTCTGGCTTTCAAATTTTACCCGTACATTTTCCGTAAATGCGATATTGGTTTTCCTTCAATGGTGATGCCGTTGTCGTCATACATCAGGATGAGCCTGCCGAGACCCAGGTGCCCGGCCAGGGAACGGCCTCCAGGGCCACCCCTTCCATGAGGTCTCCGTCGCCG
>JAAUSZ010000180.1 GCA_012031875.1 Desulfobacula sp. | reverse complement strand
CTGGTTTATGATTCAGAAGGCCCTGACCCTGAAAAATACCGGAGAACTCTCCGAACCCTGAGAATCATCTATTACCCCTTTATCCTGGCCGTTGCCTTCGGCTTTTTCATCCTGGCCCTGGCCCTGCTGACGGACCTGCTCAAGGCTGTTCAGGCTGGAAAGGGAGGTGGGAAATGAGCCTCACCCTCATCGGCATTATCGGCATCCTGTTCCTGCTGTTTATTATTTTCGTCTTCGGTATCCCTGTCGGATTTGCCATGGGGCTGGTCGGCTTTCTCGGGTTTGCCTATATCATGAATTACGGCGCCAGTGTCAACATGCTGGCCACCGTGACCTGGGACACCTTTTCCAGTTACGGGCTCACGGTCATCCCGCTCTTTATCTTCATGGGCCAGATCGCCTATTATTCCGGGGTCAATGAAAAACTCTACAATGCCACCTATGCATGGATCGGCCATGTCCGGGGCGGCCTGGCCATGGCCACGGTCATGGCCTGCGCGGCCTTTTCCGCCATCTGCGGGTCCAATGCCGCCACCGCCGCCACCATGACCACCGTGGCCCTGCCCCAGATGACCCGGTACAAATACAATCCCATGCTCAGCACCGGCGCCATTGCCTGCGGCTCCACCCTCGGAGTGGTCATCCCCCCCAGCGTGGTGCTCATCATTTACGGGCTGTCCACGGAACAGTCCATTGCCAAGCTCTTTTACGGCGGATTCGGGGCCGGACTTCTTCTGGCCCTTCTGTTGACCCTTACCGTCTATATTCTTTGCACTATATTCCCCTCCTGGGGGCCCGTGGGAGAAAAAACCAACTTCAAAAAGAAAATATCCTCCCTGGCCGGGGCCGTGGAAATGCTCATCCTCTTTGCCGTGGTCATGATCGGCCTTTTTGTGGGGCTTTTCACCCCCACCGAGGCCGGAGCCGTGGGCTCTTTTGCCGCGGTTCTGCTGACCCTGATCCAGAAAAGCCTCACCTGGGAAAAATTCTACAATACCATTTTCGACACCCTGAAGGTCTCCTGCATGGTCTTTGTCATCATAGCGGGCGCCATGGTCTTCGGCCGGTTCCTGGCCATCACGAGGATACCCTTTGACATCGCCGCCTGGGTGTCGGGCCTGCCCTTTTCCAAAACCGCCATCCTGGCCATCATCTTTCTCATCTATGCCTTCGGCGGCATGGTCATGGATTCCCTGGCCCTGCTCCTCATCACCATCCCGATTTTCTTTCCCGTGGCCGTCAAGCTCGGTTATGACCCCATCTGGTTCGGGGTGGTCATCACCGTCATCACCACCCTGGGGGCCGTCACCCCGCCGGTGGGGGCTACGGCCTATGTGGTGGGCGGCATGGCCAAAACCGTTCCCCTGGAAAAGGTGTTCCAGGGGGTCATGTATTTTCTGCCGGCCTATGTGGTCTGCATTATTTTGATGATGCTTTTCCCGGAGATTGTTTTATATCTGCCGGGCCTTTTGAAATAATATGTAAACGCAGCAAAGGAGAACACCCGTGCGGTTACCACCATTTAATTATACAGGACCGGACACGCTTGAACAGGCGCTGGACCTTCTGGCCGGGCACGGCCCGGACGCCAAAATCCTGGCCGGCGGCACAGACCTCCTGGTCAGGATGAAAAAGGGCCTCCTGGCCCCGAAAATGCTCATCAGCCTCAAGGCCCTGAAGGACCTGGCCTATATCAAAAAAGACAAGGATGTCATCCGGATCGGGGCCCGGACCCCGCTGGCCGATATCATTGCCTCGGACCTGGTTCAAAAGGAAGCTGCTGCATTGGCAACGGCCTGTCAACGGGTCGGGGCCGCCACCATCCAGCATTTCCGGGGAACCATCGGCGGCAATATTCTCCAGGACAACCGGTGCTTCCACTACAACCAGTCGGCCTTTCACCGGTCCGGCCGCCAGGCCTGCCACAAGGACGGCGGGAAAATCTGCTATGCCAGGGACGAATCCGACCGGTGCAACTCCACCTGCCAGTCCGACGGGGCCGCAGCTCTCATGGCCCTGGATGCCCGCCTGGTCCTGGCAAGCAAGGGAAATGAAAGAACTGTGGCCCTCACGGATTTTTACACCACCGACGGAATCCAGCCCTTTGCCATGGAACCCCATGAGCTGTTAAAGGAAATCATCATTCCGGCATCAGGCGGGGCCAGTGCATATCATCGACTGGCCTACCGGTCCGCCATTGACTACCCCATTGTCTGCGCCGGGGTCCTGCTGAAGGCAGACGCCGGCAAAACGGATACCATCGGCGAGGCCCGCATCGTGGTGGGCGCCATGGCCCGGTCTCCCCTGTTTCTCGCAAAGGAATCTGCCGAACTTAAGGGAAAAACCTTTACCGATACAGAGGCCTTTCACAAGGCCGGGAACGGGGCCATGAACTCTGCCTCTACCTTTGCCGTCCACAATGTGGGGGCAACCCTGGAATACCGGTGCGCCATGGTGAGTGAAATGGTGGTCCGGGCATTGAACGACGCAGCCCGGGCCATCCAGGCATAATATGAGAATGATGGAGCAAAATGATATGGAAAAGATAGATCTTACCCTGAATATCAATCATAAAGCCTTTGATGTGCGGATTTCCCCCAATGACACCCTTTTGGAAGTCCTCCGGGACCACCTGGACCTGACTGGGTCCAAGGAAAGCTGCGGTGAAGGGGTCTGCGGGTCCTGCACGGTCCAACTGGACGGAAAGCCGGTCCGGTCCTGCCTGACCCTGGCCCTGGAAGCCTCCGGTTCCAACATCAGGACCGTTGAAGGGCTGGCCGACGGGGACACCCTTTCCCCGCTCCAGGAATCCTTTGTCAACCACGGGGCCGTCCAGTGCGGGTTTTGCACGCCGGGCATGCTCATGACCGCCGACGCCCTGTTAAAAGAAAACCCGGACCCGGACGAAGACACCATCCGAAAGGCCCTTTCCGGTAATATCTGCCGGTGCACGGGCTATGCCAAAATCGTGGAAGCCGTGGCCCATGCGGCCCATCCCCAGGATCAATGCCCAGATTGCGCGTCGGGCGTCAAATCCTGCTGCAAGACAAAGGAGTAAGACATGACGGAATACAATATCATCGGAACACGGATGCCCAGGGTGGATTCCAGGGCCAAGGTCATGGGAAAGGCCAAATTCACGGCCGATCTGAAACTGCCGCACATGCTGGTGGGAAAAATCAAACGAAGCCCCTATGCCCATGCAAGGATCATCCGCATTGATGCTTCAAAAGCCCTGGCCCTGCCCGGCGTCAAATCCGTGGTCACGGGAAAGGATACCGAAGGCGTGAAATGGGGGGTATTCGCCTATACCCGGGACCAGCAGTTTCTCCAGACGGACAAGGCCCGGTATATCGGGGATGAAGTGGCGGCCGTTGCAGCCGTGGACGAAGACACGGCCCAGAAAGCCCTGGATCTCATCGATGTGACCTACGAAGAACTGCCGGCGGTCTATGATCCCATGGCGGCCATGGCCTCGGAGACGGAACTCATCCATGCGGAATACCCGGGCAACATCAATATCCATGTGAACATTGACACGGGCCAGGTGGATGACAATTTTGCCAAGGCCTATTATATCAGGGAAGACACCTTTACCGCGCCGGAAGAATCCTATTTCCAGGCCGAACCCTATGCTGTCGTGGCAAGGTTCGATTCCGATGACTGCCTGGAAGTCTGGTGCCCCAACGGCGGGCCCCATATGAAATCCAAGCCCCTGTCCAATTCCTTCAAAATTCCCCTGCACAAGGTCAAAATCCGAAGAATCGCCATTGGCGGGGCTTTTGGAGGTCGGAGCGAGATCTGTCCGGCCGATTATATCTGCGCCCTTTGGCCAAAACGGTGCCCGGTGAAGATCGAATTCACCCGGGAAGAAAACACCATCGGCACCCCGCCAGGGCCATGCCATGATCACCACCCACAAGACCGGGGTGGACAGGGAAGGCCGGGTCCTGGCCCGGGAAACCACCTGCTATATGGACGGCGGGGCCTATTCCTCCACCGGCCCCATTGCCACCAGCGTTCCCTTTTTGTCCATGGAACAGGCCTACCGCATGGGCAGCGTCCGGTACAACGGATACCGGGTCTACACCAACAAACCCATCCGGGGCATGATCCGGACCCACGGCCGGGGCTTTGCCTGCGGTCTCGACACTCAACTGGACATGATTGCCGAACACCTGGGCATTGACCCGGTGGAAATGCGGCTTCGCAATTCCCGCCAGCCCGGCGAATATACCAGCACAAGGTCCCTGGTGGGGTCCTGCGCCATGGACGAGACCATCCAAAAGGCGGCGGAGAAATCCGGGTGGAAGGAAAAATGGGGAAAACTGCCGCCCTTCCACGGCATCGGCATCGGCACCAATTCCGTCCAAACCGGGTTCCCCATGGGCATCCGGGGCGGGTCCCAGTCCTTTATCAAATTCAATGAGGACGGGGAAGCCACGGTCATGTCCGGGGTGGTGGACAACGGCCAGGGCAATGAAAACATGCTGGTCCAGATTGCCGCCGAAGAGCTGGGCCTTCTGCCCGAAGACATCCATCTCGTCAATGCGGACACGGAAACCACCTCCTCGGACCCCGGCTCCTATTCCCAGGTCTCCACCTTTGTAGGCGGCCAGGCTGTAAAAAATGCCGCAGCCAACTGCAAGGCCAAACTCTTTGAAGTGGCCTCCAAAATCCTGAAGGTTCCGGCCGACACCCTGGCCGCCAAAAACCGCATGATCTTTGTCCAGGATGATCCTGAAAAATGCGTCCCCCTTAAAAAAGTGGTGAGGGTGGCCCTGACGAATTTCATTTCCGTCAACGCCGAAGGCGGCTACTGGCCCAAGGTGGATATGAAACGCGAATGGGTGTCCAACCCCTATGGCCAGATGTGCGAAGCCTTTTCCTTCGGCACCACCATCATCGAGGTCAAGGTGGACCCGGAAACGGGACAGGTCACCGTCCTCAATTGCGTGGCCTGCCAGGATGTGGGCAAGGCCCTGAATCCCCTGGTGCTGGAAGGCCAGTTTGAAGGGTCTGTCGCCATGGGCGGCCAGGGCGGCATGCTGACGGAATACCACGAATGGAGGGAAGGCCGGTGCCTGAACCCCACCATGCTGGATTATAAACTGCCCCTGGCCTGTGATATGCCGCCCATCCACAATATCATCGTGGAATCCATGGAGCCCAAGGGGCCCTACGGGGCCAAGGAAGCGGCCATGTCCATCGCCATGAGCGCGGCCCAGGCCTATGCCGCCGCGGTGAGCAACGCCGTGGGCGTGTACATGGATTCCTTTCCGGTGACCCCGGACAAGATCCTGGCCGCCATTAAAAAAAAGAAATAAACCCTCTGCATGGCAAAAACAAATGAGGAAGAAAGCATCATGACGGAAACACGGACAACCGCATTGTTTAAGGAACTGGAAATCCCGGTCCGGGAGCTGGTCATCGGCATCAAGGGCGGCGGCGAAATGGCCACCGGCATTGCCTGCCGGCTTTTCAACGCCCATATCCGGCATATTTTCATGATGGAAATCGAGGCCCCCATGGCGGTCCGGCGGCGGGTCAGTTTCTGCGAAGCCGTCCATGACGGATTGGCCCGGGTGGAAGGGATAGAGGCAAAACGCATTTCCCATCCCGGCATGATCCCCGAGGTGTGGAAGGAAAACCGGATCCCGATCCTGGTGGACCCTTCCTGGGAAACCCTCCACATCCTGAAACCCCATGCCGTGGTGGACGCCCTCATCGCCAAGCGGAACCTGGGCACCGTCCTGACGGAAGCGCCCTGGTCATCGGCCTTGGCCCCGGATTCACGGCGGGAAAGGATGTCCACATGGCCGTGGAGACCAACCGGGGCCACGACCTGGGCCGGATCATCCTCAAGGGCAGCCCCGAGCCCAATACCGGCATCCCCGGCACCATTGCCGGCTTTGCAGGCGAACGGGTGCTCCGGGCCCCCTGCCCCGGCGTTTTCACCTCCCACCTGGACATCGGGGCCCTGGTCAAAAAGGGAGATGTCGTGGGCCATGTGGACACGGAGCCGGTCATCACCATCATCGACGGGGTCATCCGGGGCCTCATCCGGCCAGGGACCCGTGTGAGAACAGGCCTTAAAATCGGGGATGTGGATCCCCGGTCGGACACGGCCTTTTGCACCACCATTTCTGAAAAGGCAAGGGCCATCGGCGGCAGCGTGCTGGAGGCCATTTTAAGACATTACAATTCATAACCGGGGGTCACAGAACCTGCCGGATAAAGGAAACCACCATGTTGACCAACGCATATATCCCCTACAAAGGCTATTATTCCACCCCCTTTGCCCGGTGGCAGGGAACCCTGGCCAATGAGAACGCCATTGAACTGGGCGCAGGCACGGCCAGGGCCTGGCTGTCTGCCAGAGGCATCAGCCCCAAGGCCTTTGATTATTTGATCCTGGGCCTTACCGTGGGCCAGCCGGCCATGTTTTACGGGGGGCCCTGGGCCTCGGCCATGCTGGGGGCCGAACACCTGGGCGGCTTTTTGATCAGCCAGGCCTGTTCCACCTCCACCACGGTCCTTCACCAGGCCGCCATGGGCATAGAGACCGGGCTGTATAAAACCGTCTTCACCCTCATGACGGACCGGTGCTCCAACGGCCCCCACACCATCTGGCCCAACCCCAACGGCCCCGGCGGACAGGTGGTTTCGGAAGACTGGGTCATGGACCATTTCGGCAATGATCCCTGGGCCAAAAACGCCATGATCCAGACCGCGGAAAACGTGGCCAAAGAAGCCGGGGTGACCCGGGAGGCCTGCGACGACCTGGCCCTGCGGCGGTATGAACAATATCTCGATGCCCTGAAAAACGACCGGGCCTTTCAGAAACACTATATGTTCCCGGTGACCGTGGCGGTCTCCAAAAAGAAGACCGTGACAGTCGAGGCCGACGAAGGCGTCATGCCCTTCACAAAAGAAGGCCTGGCCGGGCTGAAACCGGTCCTGCCCGGCGGGGTCCACACCTTCGGGGCCCAGACCCACCCGGCCGACGGCAATTGCGGCCTCATCGTGGCTTCAAAGGAAAAGGCCGGGGAACTGAGCCAAGATCCTTCAAAGGATGCAAGGATCGTATCCTATGGATATTCCCGGGCCAAAAAGGGATTCATGGCCATGGCCGTGGTACCGGCGGCCCGGATGGCCCTGGACAATGCCGGGATTTCCATCAGGGACGTGAAAGTCATCAAAACCCACAATCCCTTTGCCGCCAACGATATTTACCTGGCGGACCAGATGGGCATCGACGTGAACAGCTTCAATCATTTCGGGTCCTCCCTCATCTTCGGCCATCCCCAGGCCCCCACGGCCGGACGGCTCATCATCGAAGGCATTGAGGAACTGGCCGTCAAGGGCGGCGGGTACCTGCTCTTTACCGGGTGTGCGGCCGGGGATACGGGGGCAGCCTTAATCTTAAAGATCGGGAATTAAAAATCGGAAATTAAAACATATTTATAACCAACAGATAAAAGACCATTTTCAATAGACGAGGAGAAAAAACATGCGTGCATTACTTATCGGCGGTGTCGGCGGAATGGGCCAGGGCGTTGCAAGGGACCTCATCAAACAGGAAAAAATCACCCAGGTCATCCTGGCGGACCTTTACCCGGACCCGGAAAGGGTATCCAAAAAGCTGAAGGAAAGCGAAAAAATATCCCTCATCAAAATGGACGTCATGGACCACGGGGCCATGGTCAAGGCCTTTAAAGAAACGGACGTGGTCATCAACACCGCCGGCCCCTTCTACAAGACCGCCGTGCCCGTGGCAAAGGCCGCCGTGGAAGCCAGGGTCAATTATATCGACATCTGCGACGACTATGAGGGCACCCAGATCCTCTTTAATTCCGATATCGACAAAATGGCCAAGGCAGCGGGCATCACCGTTCTTACAGGCATGGGCTCCGACCCCGGCACCAACAATATCCTGGTCAATGGTATGCCGACCGCCTGGACAAGGTGGACGATATCTACCTCTACTGGGTGGTCAGCATTGCCGAGCTGGCCGGGGCCGCCTGGGACCATAGCCTTCACATGACCCTGGGCAAAATCCCCCAGTATATCAACGGCGAACTGGTGTCCGTGGAAGGCGGCACCGATGTGGTCGCCGAGCAGTTCCTCCCGCCCCTGGGCGTCTGCCATGTCCGCTACGTGGGCCATCCCCAGCCCCTGACCCTCCCGAAATACATCAAAGGCGTCAAAAACGTCATCATCAAGGCGCCCTCATCCCGCTCTGGGTGGATGAACTCATCAAAGAACAGAAGGACACGGGACTCCTGTCCACGGAACCCGTTGAGGTCAAAGGTGTCAAGATCACGCCCTATGACCTGGCCCTGAAACTCTGGCAGAAGATCCCCGAGGGCCGGGACAACGGTCCCCAGTCTTCGGGCCTGAAAGTCATTGTCAAAGGCGAAAAGGATGGAAAGAAAGTCACCTATACCGCCGACATGGCCGGCCGCATGGCCCCGGGCACCGGCCTTCCCGCCGCCATCGCCGCCATGATGATGGCCGACGGCCTTGTCACGGTCAAGGGCGTGGTGGCCCCCGAAGGCTGCATTGACGCGGATATTTTCCTGGGCGAATTCCTGAAACGCGGGGCCCGAATCCACCAGACCCATAAAATCGATTCCATGTTTGAAACCGGGAAATAAGGAGACACCCATGAAAGAAACACCCAAACTGAATATATCCAAGAGCCTTGCCATGTATGAAGAGGCTCTCGGCCTTGTGCCCGGCGGGGTCCTGGGGGCCAGAAAGCCCACGGACTTCATCAACGGAGAATATCCCATCTTCCTGGAAAGCGGGAAAGGCTGCCGCCTCACCGACGTGGATGGAAACGAATTCATCGATTTTCTCTGCGGCTACGGCCCCGTCATCCTGGGCTACCGGGAAACCGAAGTGGACGAAGCTGTCCACGACCAGATCAGAGACAAAGGCTTCTGCTTTACCCTGACCCAGAAATTTCAGAACCTTCTGGCCAAAAAGCTCAAAGAACTGGTGCCCTCCTCGGAGATGAGCATCTTCCTCAAGACCGGGTCCGACGCCACCAGCGCCGCCATCCGCATCGCCCGGGCCCATACGGGCAAGCTCAAGGTCATGCGCTGCGGCTACCACGGCTGGCATGACTGGTGCGTGGAAATGAAGGGCGGCATTCCGAAAAAATTCTTTGAAGACGTCTATGAATTCCAGTACAACAATCTGGCCCAGTTGGAAGAACTCATGGCCGCCCACGGCAGCGACACCGCCGCCGTCATCATGACGCCCTTCGGCCATCCCAACCACCAGAAAATGCAGGTTCCGGCCCCGGGCTTCCTGGAAAGCGTAAAAGCCCTGGCCCACAAATACGGCGCGGTCCTGGTCTATGACGAAATCCGCACCGGGTTCCGGGTCTCCATGGGCGGAGCCCAGAAATACTACGGCGTGACCCCGGACCTGACCGTTCTCGGCAAGGCCATTGCCAACGGCTATCCCATCTCTGTGGTCACGGGCAAAAAAGAGATCATGATGGCCGCGGCCAGCAAGCTCTTCATCTCGTCCACTTTTTTCCCCAACAGCGAATCCTTTGTCGCCGCCCTCAAGACCATTGAAATCCTGGAGCGGGACAAGGTTCTCGAAAACATCTGGGAAAAGGGAAAAGGCTTTATGAACGGCATCCAGGCCCTCATCGACAAGCACGGCGTGGGCGCCGAACTCACCGGCATCCCGCCCATGTTCTATATCACCTTTGCAGCCGACGAATCCGGGGCCTACAAAGCCAAACGAACGGATTTCTACACCGAACTCATCCGCAAAGGCTTTTTCTTCACACCCTTTCACCACGGCTATATCAGTTACAGACACACCCAGAAAGACCTGGACCTGACCCTGAAAGCCATTGACGAGTCTTTGGCCTTTATCAAGGACAAATACAAATAGTCCATTCCCCCGGCCCCGAAG
>JAAUSZ010000179.1 GCA_012031875.1 Desulfobacula sp. | reverse complement strand
CTGTCCATGGCCAAGGATGTGGATGAAAAATCCATGATGCAGGAGATCGTAAAGCCTTTTTTATTTAATTTTAATTGTTCCAAACCAAGGTTTAAACCGGCGGGTACTGGTATTGAAGAATCCGCCGGTTTTTTTTTATTTATGAAACTCCGTATTCCCATATCCGCCGATCAGCACAACAAGAGGATAGATGCCGTCCTCTGCGCCCATGACAAGACGCTGTCCCGGAGCAGGGCGGCCGCGCTGATGGAAGCCGGTGAAATCCTTGTCAACAATAAAACAAAAAAGCCCGGATACCGGGTTAAGCCGGGGGACCTTGTCACCGGCCATATTCCCGAATTCCCGGCTGAAGCGGAGGTTTCGGCCGAAGACATTCCTGTGGACATTGTGTTTGAAGACGGCCATCTCCTGGTGATCCATAAAAAAGCCGGGATGGCGGTTCATCCTTCCCCTGGAAACCTTTCCGGGACCCTTGTGAATGCATTACTGCACCATTGCCCGGATATCCGGGGGATTGGCGAGGAAAAAACCAGGGCCGGCATTGTTCACCGCCTGGACAAGGATACCAGCGGGCTTATGGTGGTCGCCAAAACAGACTTGGCCCTGGCTTTTTTGCAGAAAGAATTCAAGGCGCGGCGGGTTGAGAAAACGTATCTGGCCCTAGTGACCGGAAATTTGCCTGAAGACCGGGGGGAAATCAATCTTCCCATTGGCCGGCATCCGGTGAAAAGAAAACTCATGGCCGTCAATTATGAGACCGGAAAACCCGCCATAACGCTATGGCAGGTCAAAAAGCGGTTCAGGGAGAGTTGTCTGCTTGAAATCGATTTGAAAACAGGGAGAACCCATCAGATCCGGGTCCATTTTTATGAAACCGGCCATCCCCTTCTGGGAGATCTGGTGTATCAGCCCGGAAGGTTCAGAAAGAAAAAGAGCCGGGCCCCCCGGCAGATGCTCCATTCCCACCGCCTTTCCTTCAGGCACCCCTATTCCGGCCAAAGAATGGAATTCAAGGCTGAATTGCCCGAGGATTTTTTAGGGGTTCTGGGCCTGCTGGAATCAGAAATTTAAAATTCAGAGCTTCCTATACCGCTTCAATCTTGACCGCGCAAACCTTGAATTCCGGTATTTTGGCCGTGGGGTCCAGTTTTGAACTGGTCAGTTCGTTGGCGGCCGCCTCTGCAAAATGGAAGGGAATGAATACGGTTCCTTCCACCGCTTTCGGGGACACCTTGAGCTTGGCGCTGATTTTACCCCTCCGGGAAGAAACATCCACTATCGCGCCGGAATCCAGAACCAGTTTTTTTGCATCTGCATCGGAAATTTCCACGAAACATTCAGGAGAAAGCAGGTTGAGCCCTTTTGTTTTCATGGTCATGGTTCCGGTATGATAATGGTAGAGCACCCGGCCCGTGGTCAGGATCAGGGGATAGTCCTTGTCCGGCAGTTCGGCCGGGGCGCGGTGGTCAATGGCGTGAAAAAGCCCTTTTCCCCGGGTAAACCCGGTGGTGTGCAGGATGGGCGTTCCCCCATGGTTTTCCGTGGGGCAGGGCCAGTGGATGCCGGCCTTATCGATCCTTTCCCAGGTGATGCCTTTGTAGGAAGGGGTGACCGAGGCGATTTCCTTAAAAATATCATGGCTGGAGGCATAGGACATTTCATATTCCATCCGTCCGGCAATATCACAGAGGATCTTCCAGTCTTCCCGGGCTTCTCCCGGAGCTTCCACGGCTTTTCTGACCCGCTGGACACGGCGCTCCGTATTGGTGAAGGTTCCGTCCTTTTCGGCAAAACAGAAGGCCGGGAGAACCACGTCCGCCATTTGCGAGGTTTCCGTCTGAAAAATATCCTGGACCACCAGAAAATTCAGGTTTTGAAATGCCTTTCGGGCATGGTTCAGATCCGGGTCCGAGACCATGGGGTTTTCGCCAATGATAAAAAGGGCTTTGAGGCTTCCTTCATGGGCTCGCTGAACCATTTCCGTGGCCACCAGGCCGGGAGTCTTGGACAATCCTGTGACCTTCCAGGCTTTTTCATAATTGCTTCTGGCCTCGTCATTGCCGACGGGCTGATACGCGGTAAACACATTGGGCAGCCCGCCCATGTCGCATGCGCCCTGGACATTGTTCTGGCCCCGCAGGGGGTTTACCCCGCCGCCGGGTTTTCCCAGGTGCCCGCAAAGCATGGAGAGATTGGCCAGGGATTTGACATTGTCCGTGCCGCAGGTGTGCTGGGTAATTCCCATGCAATAGAGAATGGATGCAGCCCCTGCCTTGGCAAAGGCCCTGGCCACTTCCATGAGATCCCCGGCCTTGATTCCCGTGAGGGTTTCCACATATTCCGGCGTATAGGTTTCCACAAGGGTTTTCAGGGCCTCAAAATTTTCCGTCCGGTCTTTTATAAAGGCCGAGTTCTGGAGCCCCTCTTTTATAATGATGTGCATCAGTCCGTTGATCCAGGCAATATCGGTGCCGGGAAAAGGCCTGAGCCATTTGTCCGCGTATTCGGCGAGTTTGATTTTTCTCGGATCAATAATATAGAGTGCTTTGCCTTTCAGGGTGGCCCGTTTGACAAAGCTTGAAAGGACCGGGTGATTTTCCGTGGTATTGGAGCCCGTTACCAGGATCAGATCCGAGGTTTCAATGTCGGCAATGGTATTGGTCATTGCACCGCTTCCGAAAGCTGCAGCCAGACCGGCTACGGTGGAGCTGTGTCACAGCCGGGCGCAATGGTCGATATTATTGGTTTTCAACACGGCCCGGGTGAACTTCTGGGCAATATAATTGTCTTCATTGGTGGTCCGGGCAGAGGTGAGAACCCCGATGCTGTCCGGCCCGGATTCCGATTTAACCGTGGACAGGGTCCGGGCCACAAGCTCCAGGGCCTCATCCCATGAAGCTTCCACCTGTTTTCCGTCTTTTTTGATCAGGGGCCGGACCAGGCGTTCCGGGGAGGCGACAAATTCATACCCGAACCTGCCTTTGACGCAAAGACTGGCGTGGTTGGGGGCAAGATCGGTGTCGGCCCCGTCGATTTTGACAATCTGATTATCCTGGACAAAGACATCCATCTGGCAGCCTACGCCGCAGAAAGAGCAGGTGGTCCTGATCTTTTTTGTATCGGTAAAGCGGTGGTCCCTGAAGGCCTTATCCGGCACCAGCGCACCGACCGGACATGCCTGAAGGCATTCTCCGCAGAAAACACAATCAGAGTCTTTTAAGGTCGAGTCATTTTTTGCAATGATCTTGAGATCATCCCCTGCGTATCCGAATTCAATGGCATTGTTGACCTGGATTTCCCGGCAGGCCTTGACACATCTGCCGCAGAGGATACACCTTGAAAAATCCCTGATAATAAAGGGATTGGCCCTTTCGGTCTCATACCGGCATTCCTTTGACGGAACATACCGGGTTTTGACCTGGTACCGGTAAGCCAGGTCCTGAAGTTCGCAGTCCCCCCAGACCGGGCAGAGGTCTTCTTTGTCTTCGGCTTTCAGGGCATTCAGTTGAAAGGAGGTCCAGTCTTTCGCATCCATTTCCCGGGCCGCACAATTATGGCGGCCCGAGGCAAGAAGCCGTTTGATGGCCTCCCTTCTCGCATCAACCACCCTTGGGGATTCGGTCAGGATGGTCATGCCCCGTGTTGCTTCGGCAGCACAAGACTCCACCAGGCCCCCGCCTCTTATTTCCACCTGGCAGACCTTGCAGGTATGGGTGGGGAGGGTGTTTTTTAAATGACAGAGGGTTGGGATATCAATGCAGTTGCGCCGCGCAATTTCAAGAATGGTCTCACCCGGTTCAAAGGCCAGATGGTTTCCGTTGACGGTGATGGTATTGTGTTCCATAATTTTTTTCCGGAATAATGGATAACAAGTTTTACTCATTTGTCCTGACAACAGCCTGTTTAGTACACTCCGGAGGCCTGAATGTCAATGAATCGCTGTAAAAAAATTTATTGATATTATTGACTTTTCGTTTTTGAGGGAGGTATAGAAGAGTGGACGAATAAACACCAATCAGGTAAGGAAATATTCATGTTACAATCGCTTTTATTGATGGGGGGGCTTGGTATCATTACCGGCGCGGTTCTGGCCATTGCCTCAAAGGCATTTTACGTCTATGAGGACCCGATGGTGGTGGCCGTGGGCGGCGCCCTGCCCGGGGCCAATTGCGGGGGCTGCGGCTATCCGGGGTGCAATGCCAATGCCGAGGCCATCGTCAAGGGCCTTTCCCCTGTTAATTCCTGCGTGGCTGCAGGGTCTGAGGTGGCCCTTCAGATTGCCGCCATCATGGGCGTGTCCGTATCGGACAAGGAACCTGAATTTGCAGGCCCCGGTTGTTATTACGGCAAAGACGAGGCCGACATGGCATACCGGTATCACGGGATCACCGATTGCAGGGCTGCTGAAATGCTTTTCGGCGGGATGAAGGTCTGCAGGATAGGGTGCCTGGGGCTGGGGACCTGTGTCAGGGCCTGTATGTTCGGCGCCTTGACCATGGGCCCGGACGGCCTGCCCAAGGTTGACCGGAATAAATGTACGGGGTGCGGGGCCTGTGAACGGATTTGCCCCAAGCATATCATCCGCCTGACCTCCACGGCCCGGCGGATTTTAAGGGAATATACCCGGGAGGAGTGTACGACTCCCTGCCAGCGGGCCTGCCCCACAGGCATCGATATCAAGGAATATATCAGGCTCATCCGTGAGGGGGATTATGAAGGTTCCCTCCAGGTGATCAAAGAAAGAAACCCTTTTCCGACGGTTATTTCCAGGATCTGCCCGGCTGTATGCGAATCCAGGTGCAGAAGGCTTTTACAGGATGAATCCGTTTCCATTAACGGCTTAAAACGGTTTGTCTGTGATTATGAAATGAATCTGAACCGCCGGTCCCTTCCCTATAAGGCCCCGGCTTCGGGCAAAAAGGTGGCCGTCATCGGAGGCGGGGTTGAAGGACTGTCTGCTGCTTTTTTCAGCGCCAGGCTCGGGCATGAGCCCACGGTGTTTGAAGCAACAGACACCCTGGGCGGGATTCTCAGGAAGGCCATCAGCAGGGAAAGGCTGTCCATGGATATCCTGGATTGGGATATCGAAGGCATAAGGCAGATGGGGGTTGAGACCCGGACCAGGGCCAGGGCGGGGAAGGATTTTTCCATTGCCGGCCTTCTCCGGGAGGGATTTCATGGGGTTTTTACAGCCACGGGCGGATGGGACTCCAGGCTTCTGAGGGGTGATATGGCCCAGGCAGAGAATGTGTTTCCGGGGGCCTACCTCCTGATTGATCTTCTGAGAAGCCGAACTGATGAGCGGATCCGTATTCCTTCCGGGAAAAAGGCTGTCCTCGCAGGAGGAGAAGGCATGGCGGCGGAGGCCGCAGAAATCCTGAGGGAGAACGGGGCCAGGGACATTTTCGTTATTTCAAGAAAGACCCAACCGGAGTCCCCCTTGGACCCTGAAGTATCGGAGAGGCTCTTAAAAACAGGGGCCAAGATTGTCTATGGGGCCGGGATTACCAAGGTGAAGGGGGAAGACAACCGGTTGACCGCGGTTGAATATACGGAATTTGCCACAGGGGAGCGGCGCATTCTGGATGCGGATCTCCTGATTATCGGCTCGGGAAGATGTCCCGAACTGGTATTTATCCCTGAAGCCAAGGATGAGCCGGACATGGAAGCCTCCCCATCCAAAGATCAGGGCCCCTTGCTCTGGGAAGGCCATGAACTCCAGAAGAAACCGGACGGGAACCGGGAAGCCGGTCTTTTATCGGACCAGGACGTGGTGAGTGAATATGCGTCTGCCGTCGCGGCCATCAACGGCGGCAGAAAAGCGGCCGCGGCCCTTCATTATCTCATGGCCGGGGCGGGCTTCCAGGATCCTTCCCTGATGATCACGGAAACCTCCAGGCTTCAGGATGTAACCTTTCTGAATCATGTGAATGCCGTCCCCAGGACCCTTTTGAAACCGGAAGAGCCCCCCCATGGATCTCCCGACGCATTTTCAACGGGGTTTTTGCCGGAAGAGGCCCGGAGAGAGGCAGACAGGTGTCTAAGATGCGGTCTTGTCTGTTATGAAAAGGCAAAATCGGAAGGAAAGGCAGTCATATAAAAATTAATCAATGCCGCCATATTAATCCGCTTGGGATGATCCATGAAGCCAGAACAGATACTGATTGTTGATGATGAAAAAAGGATAGTTGAGAACATTTCCCTTTGTTTGCAAAAAGAGGGGTATCGGGCCGTGGGAGCATCTAGCGGCGATGAGGCCATCCAGTTTTTCGGCCGGAACAGATTTGATCTGGTGCTGCTGGATATCAGCATGCCCGGAATGAACGGGTATGAGGTCATGGAGCATATTTACGGTCTGGATGATGAGGTCCTGATCATTATTATTACCGGGTATGCATCGGTTGAGTCGGCGGTCCGGGCCTTGAAGTTGGGGGCCTGGGACTATCTTAAAAAACCCTTTGAATACGCAGACCTCATCAAGACAGTAAAAAACGCCCTTTTCCAGAAAAAGCTGATCGCGGCCAAAAAGGCCGTATCTTTAAGGCTTGAAGCCTCTGAGAGACAATTTGAATATATGGTGAACAATTCTCCGGACCTGATTTTCATCCTGGATCAAAACGGGTGTTTCACCTTTGTCAACCATCAGTTTGAAAAGGTTTTGGGATTTTCAGGCCAGGACCTGACGGGGAAGAGGTTTGAAGATATTGTCCATAAGGGGGACCTGCCGAAAGTCGAGGCCCTTATAAATTCTGATAAAACCGGAGGACCCGCCGATGACGGGAAGGAATTTCATTTCAGATTCCTGAAGATGGAAAAATATAGATCAAAACAGGATTTTTCTGATTGCGCCTATATTGAGCTTAAAACCTCTCCTTTGCACCTGCCGGCCAGCGATGAAAAAGAAGAATTCAAAGGGATCTACGGGGTTGCCCGGGATGTCACGGACCGGGTCAACCTTGAAAACCAGTTGCGGCAGGCCCAGAAAATGGAAGCCATCGGAACCCTTGCCGGCGGCATTGCCCATGATTTTAACAATATCCTCATGGGGATCCAGGGCTATGCCTCCCTTGTCAAAAGCGGATTTCCCAAGGAAAGCGATGAATACAAGCGGCTGGCCAGTATTGATGAATATGTGTTCAGTGGTGCGGAAATGGCCCGGCACCTGCTGGGGTTTGCCCAGAAAAGCCTCCGGGAAACCTCTCTTATCAATTTGAATTACCTGCTCAAGATGTCTGCCAAGATGTTCGGCCGCACAAAAAAAGATATATTGATTGAACAATACCTTGAAAAGGACCTCTGGGGAGCGGTTGTTGATGAGGGCCAGATTAAACAGGTGCTCATGAATCTATTTGTCAATGCCTGGCAGGCCATGCCCCATGGGGGTAAAATCATTATCCGGTCGGAGAATACCGTACTGGATGATTCCCTGGTGGATGAACTCGGGCTTGAGTCCCGGGGGACCTATGTCAAGGTCACGGTTGCGGACACCGGCATCGGAATGGAAGAGCATATTATGTCCAGGATTTTTGATCCGTTTTTCACCACCAAGGAAAGAGGGCAGGGAACCGGGCTGGGGCTTGCCACCACCTATGGGATCATTAAAAGCCATAAGGGTATGGTCAAGGTGGAAAGTGAGCCCGGAAAAGGCAGCGCGTTTATGTTTTTTCTGCCCGCGAAAAAAACCCGTGCGGCAATGCCCAGCGAACCTGAAGAAAAAAATACCATCATCAGTGGAAAAGGATCCATCCTTCTTGTGGATGATGAAAAAGGGGTCATCGAAGTCTGTTCCGAGATGCTGGAAAGCCTTGGATACGAGGTAACCGCCGTTTCCAGCGGGAAAGAGGCCATTGAGGCCATAACCTCGGCAAAGAACCGGATGGATCTTGTTATCCTGGACCTGGTCATGCCCCGGATGAGCGGCCAGGAGACCTTTGAAAAAATAAAGGCCCTTGACCCGGATATAAAGGTGGTGGTGTCTTCGGGTTTCAGCCGGGAAGAGGAAATCGAAAAAATGGTGAAAAAGGGATGCGACGGATATATCCTCAAACCCTTTGACATGTCAACGCTCTCCAAAAAACTCGACGCGGTTCTGAAAATCCGGGAGAAGGTCTAGGCAAACCGGACAGATGATCCTTGTGTTTGGGAAAAAACAAGGCCCGGGAAAATTCCCGGGCCTTGTTTTTTTTTAGCTTTTATATGCGTTTATGCAAAGGCTTTCTCAAGCGGGGGGATGATCTCTTTTTTCCGGCTCATGACGCCTTTCAGCCAGGCTTTTCCGTTTGACGGAGCAACGCCGAAAGCCTTCTGGACCACGGATTCGTCATCCGAGGCGATCAAGAGTTCGGTGCCTTCCTTCATGATATCGGTCAGCATGAGGAAAACACTGTGGTGGCCTTTTTCTTTTTTAAGGGCCTGGATGTCTTTTTCAAGAGCTGCCTTAATCCCGTCAACGATGGAAAGGTCAACCAGTTCAAGCTGTCCGATGCCCACGCCTTTTCCGCCCATTTTGAAATCCTTGTAATCCCGGAAAACCAGTTCACGGATGGGGGTGCCGTCAACAGCGGATTTAACCTTGAACATCTGGATGCCAAGACCCGGAAGGTCTTTTTCACCACAGATTTCAGCCAGGTAGGCACAGACTTCTTTGTCTTTATCGGTGCAGGTGGCGGATTTAAAGATAACGGTATCGGAAAGGATGGCGCACAGCATGATCCCGGCAATATCTTTGGGGATGGCGACATTAAAGTATTTGTACATGGATGCAACCACGGTGCAGGTGCAACCCACGGGCCAGATCCAGCATTCAAGCGGCTGGGAAGTGGTGACGTCCCCCAGTTTATGATGATCCACAATGCCGAGGATATTGGCCTGTCCAAGGTCATCCGGGCTCTGGGCAAGATCGGAATGATCCACAAGATAAACGCTCTGTCCTGCATAAGAAGTAACCACCTTGGGTGCGGAAACCCCGTATTTCTTCAGCACAAAATTGGATTCCGGGTTCAGCTCGCCCTGAACTGCTGCGGCGATATCTTCACCCAGTTTTTTCTTAAGGTCCGCCAGTGCAATGGCTGCACAAACGGAATCGGTATCTGGATTTTTGTGGCCGAATACTAATGCTGTCATAAAACCTCCTGATTAATGGTCTTGTTTTTATAATGTGATGATCTTCATCGATCATCTAAAGTTTTACTTCCCTGTGTCCGCGCAAAAAACCGCAATATCTTATAAAATTAATTGGTAAGATAAACAAGGAAAAATTTCAAAATTTGCCTGTCTGCTCTATTTTCTTTAAACGCGGGGGAATCTTTGGCAGGGGGTTTTACATGCAGGTTTTGCAAATGCGGCAGTCCGCCATGGGGCAGGATGCCGAACTTTTTTCCCTTTCCGCTTTTTTAAATTCCCCGGCCAGGAAATCCTTTTTAATTCTATTGTCGAGGAAATCCCAGGGCAGGGGGGAGTCCGGGGATTTTTCCCCATAGACAATTTCATCGCAATAGGCCTTGTTTTCCTTCATGGCCGAGGGCCATCCGTTGATTGCGGCAGATTCCAGCACATCTGCGGCTTTCTGGTCTCCCAGAGACAGGAGGGCATGGATTTTCGCCTGGCGCAGGGATTCCACGTTGACCTTGACATTGGCTGTTTTTTTCAGGCCCTCATGAATGATGTCCACCCGCCGGCGCAGGACTGTTTCTCTTTCCATGGGCGCCCATTGGAAAGGGGTGAAGGGTTTTGGGATAAAGGGGTTGAGTGCTCAGGGTGATGGTTCCGATCTTGCGTTGTTTTTTCGAGGCGTCCAGAAATTCCGATTTGATTTTTTTGTCAGGTCGACAATGGCATGGATGTCGCCTCCTCTTCAAAGGGGAGGCCGATCATGAAATAGAGCTTGAGGTTGATGATCCCGGCATCCACCAGTTTTTTGGCGGCCTCCAGAATATCTCTTCCGTTATTTTTTGTTTAATTGAACGGTCC
>JAAUSZ010000178.1 GCA_012031875.1 Desulfobacula sp. | reverse complement strand
ATCCCTTCCGATTCCAAGGTAAAAGGCCGCGTGGGAGTCTTTTTCCTGGAAGATGGAGGCCAGGATGTCGCCGAGGTTGACCTCACTTTTTCCGCTGATCTGGCCTGGTTGATGGCGCGCTGAATCATGCGCTGGAAACCGATGGTCTGCTGCAAGACATATTCTTCTTTGGAATCTATCTTGGTTAATTTTTCTTCAAAAAATTTTTCAAGCTCTTCTTTGATCTGTTCCGGGTTGCCCGCATTTTTCAATGGTTTCAACGCCGGTCTCATGGTTAAGGATTGCATAAAGAACGTGTTCCACACACACATATTCATGCCTTCTCTTTTTTGCCTCTCTGACGGCAAAACCGAGAGCGGTGCTAAGTTCTTTGCTGATCATACCTTACTCCTTTTCCATTGTGCTCTTTAAAGGAAAGCCCTTGCTGCTTGCCAGATGATGGACGGTCTCAACTTTCGTTTCCGCTATATCCCGGGGATAAATTCCGCAGACTTCTTTTCCTTTATGATGTACATTAAGCATGATTTGTGTTGCTTTTTCAAGTGATTTTCCAAAAACGTTCAATAGAATCTCCACAACAAACTCCATGGTGGTATAATCGTCATTATGCAGGATGACTTTATACATGGACGGAGGATCGGTTTTTAATCCGGCCGAGCTGCCTGTTTTTGTTTTAGAGTCGGTTGATGTCATCGGTATTCCTAAACCCCGCAACATTTTTTATATTTTTTTCCGCTTCCGCAGGGGCAGGGATCATTTCTTTGCACTTTCTCGGATGACCGTTTCACCGGCTGTTTGGTGCTTGTCCCGTCGGAATGGGAAAAGGTCAGGTTCTGCTGCTCTTTCTTTTTCAGGGTATCCACCTGGGAGGGGCTTGAAATCTGGATTTTGAACAGGATTTCAACGATTTCATCCTTGACCCTGTCCATGAGCGCCTGAAACATATCAAACCCTTCTTTCCTGTAAATCCGCAGAGGGTCCTGCTGGGCGTATCCCCTCAGGCCGATGCCTTCTTTAAGATGGTCCATGGATAAAAGATGTTCCTTCCACCGGGTATCCACGGTCTGAAGGATGATATGCCTTTCAATTTCCCGGGTGATCTCTTCCCCAAAGGCAGTTTCTCTTTGATCATAGATCGTTCTCAGGTTTTCAAATAAAAGTTCGGACAGGGCTTGGGCGGAATCATGATCTGCGGCATCCGCCTCAAGGTTGGGGCTGTAATTGAAAGCCTGCCGGAACCTGTTTTCAAGGCCTTCCAGATCCCATTGAAGAGGAGGGGTTTTATCCACGGCGAATTCATCCACCAGGTCATAGACCTTGTCTTCCAGCATTTCCATCACCAGGGGCTTGAGGCTTTCTTCCACCAGGGCCTTGCGCCGTTGCTGATAGATGACCTCCCTTTGCTGGTTCATGACATCATCATATTCCAGCAGGTGTTTCCTGATTTCAAAATTATGGCCTTCAACCTTGGACTGGGCGTTTTCTATGGCTTTGCTGATGAACCGGTGCTCAATGTGTTCGCCTTCCTCAATTCCGAGTTTGTCCATGACCGCATGGATCCGGTCCCCGCCGAAAATTCTCAACAGGTCGTCTTCCAGGGAAAGATAAAACCTTGAGGACCCCGGGTCCCCCTGTCTGCCGGAACGCCCCCGGAGCTGGTTGTCGATGCGCCTGGATTCATGCCGGGAGGTCCCGAGGATATGAAGACCGCCCAGTTCGATGACCCCTTCCCCCAGAACAATATCCGTACCCCGGCCCGCCATATTGGTGGAAATGGTCACAGCCCCCTTTTGGCCTGCGTTGGCCACGATCTGGGCCTCTGCCTCATGGTGCTTGGCATTTAAGACCGTATGCGGGATCCCTTTTTTCTTGAGTTTTTCACTCATATCTTCGGACACGTCAATGGAGATCGTTCCCACCAGAACAGGCTGTCCTTTTTTATAAAGGCGGATGATCTCCTGGATGGCGGCGTCATATTTTTCCTTTTTGGTCTTATAAATCAGGTCCGGATGATCGAGGCGGATCATCTTTTGATGGGTCGGGATGGCAAGCACATCCAGGTTATAGATTTTTTTGAATTCAGGGGCCTCGGTCAATGCCGTACCCGTCATGCCGGACAATTTATCATACATCCTGAAATAATTCTGGAAGGTGATGGTGGCAAGGGTCTGGTTTTCGTTTTCAATTTTTACATTTTCTTTTGCCTCAAGGGCCTGGTGCAGTCCTTCGCTGTATCTTCGCCCGGTCATGAGACGGCCGGTGAATTCATCCACAATAACGACCTGGTTGTTTTGAACAATATAATCCGTATCCCGTTTAAAAACCTTATGGGCTTTTAATGCCTGGTTTAATGGTGAAGGATTTCGATATTGGCGGGATCATACAGGTTTTCAATGTTTAGTAGCTCTTCACCCTTGGCAATGCCGGCTTCTGTCAGGGAAATGGATTTGGATTCTTCATCAAGGGTATAATCCGTATCTTTGGCAAAGGCCGGGATAATAATATTAACCTGGGTATAAAGATGGGTTGATTTTTCGGCCGGGCCTGAGATAATCAATGGGGTCCTGGCCTCATCAATTAATATACTGTCGACTTCATCCACAATGGCAAAATTGAGTTCTCTCTGGGCAAGGGAGTGTTTATCAAATTTCATGTTATCCCTTAAATAATCAAATCCGAACTCATTGTTTGTGCCGTAGGTGATATCCCTGCCATAGGCGGTTTTCCTTTCCTGATCCCCCAGGTCATGGAGGATCACACCCACGTCCAGCCCTAGAAAATGATAGATTCTGGACATCCATTCCGCATCACGCCGGGCCAGATAATCATTGACCGTCACGATATGAACCCCTTTGCCCGTCAAGGCATTCAGATAGGCGGGAAGGGTGGACATGAGGGTTTTTCCCTCACCGGTCTTCATTTCAGCGATTGTGCCCTTGTGCAGGGCAATGCCGCCGATCAATTGGACATCAAAATGACGCAGGCCAAGGGTCCTGACGGAAGCTTCCCGGACAAGGGCAAAGGCATCAGGCAGTAAATTATCAAGAGGTTCGCCGTTGCTAAGCCGCTCTTTGAATTCCGAGGTCTTCCGGCTCATTTTTTCATCGGATAATGGTTTTATTTGCGATTCTAACTGGTTGATCTTTTCGATGAGGGGCTGGAGCTGTTTTAGTATCCGGTCATTGCTGGATCCAAATATCTTGGTGAGAAAGTTCAGTACCATTGGTTAGTTTACCTATTTTAAAAACCTGGTTAATATTTCAAGTCAAACATATAAGCATTAATCTTATAAATCAAAATAAAAAATTATTAAATTTGGTCTGGAAGAAATAAGGATGGGAGAAGCTAGTTAAGGATAAATTTCAACGGATCGACGGGGATTCCATTGATTAAGACTTCATAGTGCAGATGGGGCCCCGTGCTTCTTCCGGTATTGCCGATGAGGCCGATGACATCCCCTCTTTTTACTTCCTGTCCCGGGTTCACAAGGATTTCCTTTAAATGGCCGTATTTGGTTACGCGCCCGTGGTCGTGATCAATGACCAAAAGGTTCCCGATATATAGTTTTTCAGCGGCAATGGAGATTCGGCCGTTTGCCGGCGCAATGATCTTTGTGCCCGGCGCATTGGAAATATCCAGGCCCGAATGAAATTCTTTTTGCCCTGTAAAGGGGGAGACCCGGGTCCCGAATCCCGAGGTGACCCAGCCGTTGGCCGGTCTGATGGAAGGCGTTGCCGCTAAAAGGTTCCTTTTTTGTTCAAGCTGTTTGATCAATTGTTCAAAGTCAAGGGTATGCGTTTGGGCTGCAACCTTTGTCTGGGCAACCTGCTGGTGCATTTCCCGGATCAGGGTGCTGTGTTTCTGAGCCAGGGGAATATCCGGGTCCAGGGCATCGGTGGGAATGCTGCCGATGCCGATGAGCCCGCTTGAGTCGCTGGTTTGCTTGATATCCGCGATAAGCCTGACCTTATCTTCGAATTTCGACAGGTTATCCACCTGTTGTTTTAATCCTTCTATTTCTTCGGCAAAATGCTGGATCTGCTTTCGCTGGGTTGTGATTTCACCGTTTAAGGCATGAACCGTATGATTGGAATCGCCATTGTTCATTAAAAGGCGCTTCAATTGAATATAATCGTATCCGATATAGCAAGCCCCTAAAATTGAAAACCCAATACCGATGAACAGGGAAAGCCACAGGGTGCGGTGTATGGAGAATTCCCGGATACCGGAGGTGCTGCCTGCGTGATACCATATTTTGATTCTATTTTTCATGGTCCCTTTTTTTTATTCAGATATTGCCTGTCTGTCAAGAACAATATTCATCATAAGGGCACCTGAACCGAGTTCAGGCCGGTATCCTCCTTCAGGCCGAACATGAGGTTCATGTTTTGAACGGCCTGTCCGGCCGCTCCTTTTAAGAGGTTGTCAATGGCGGAAACAAGGATGATTTTATTTGTTTCTTTACAAAAATGAATTCCGATATCACAGGAATTGGTTCCTTTGACATGGGAAATTGCCGGGAAGGCATTTTTTTAAGAATTCTTATAAAAGGCTCTTCCCCATAATATGAAGCGTATGCTTCCCGGATGGTATCTTCAGAGGTATCATTTTTTGCATCGGCATAAATGGTGGATAACATCCCCCTGGTCAGCGGCAGCAGATGCGGAACAAAGGTGATGGAAATCTTTTGCCGGGACTGGAGGCTCAGGATTTCGTTAATCTCGGGAGTATGCCGGTGATTCCCGATTTTGTAAGGGGCAAAGGATTCATTCACCTCGCAAAAATGAGAAGAAAGGGACAAGGACCGGCCGGCGCCGCTGACACCGGATTTTGAATCTGAAATAATACCGGCAGGTTGGATCAGATTCTCTTTTAAAAGCGGGATGAGCGGCAATAGGATACTGGTCGGGTAACAGCCCGGATTTCCGATAAGCCCGGCCGCCTTGATTTTATCTTTATATATTTCACAGAGTCCATAGACACTTTCTTTTAACAGGTGTTTGGCCGTATGTTCCTGGTAGGCCGATTCATAGGCCAGGGCATCGGAAAACCTGAAATCCGCAGACAAATCAATGATTTTTATCTTGCTCTCAAAGAACTGGGGCACATGCTGCATGGATACCTTGTGAGGGAGCGCCAGAAAAATGACATCCAGTTTCCGGGCTAGGGACTGGACAGAGAGGTCTTCGCAAATGAGCGTTTCAAATCCCCTCATGGAAGGAAAAACCTCTGTTAAAGCCTTCCCCTTATAGCTGTTGGAACTTACCGTACACAATTTTGCCCCGGGATGATTGGAGATCAGCTTGACAAGCTCAATCCCTGTATACCCTGTTACTCCTGCAATGCCTACCTTTATCATGGGACTCCTTTCCATCGATTACATTTGGGTTGGATATTTTTTGTCTAAGGCTTTTTTCAAATAATAGCCGGTATAGGATTTTTTATTTTTTGCGACTTCTTCAGGGGTGCCGCAGGCTATGATTTCACCTCCCTTTTCACCTCCTTCAGGCCCAAGATCAATGATGTGATCCGCAGACCGGATCACATCCAGATTGTGTTCAATGACAACCACCGTGTTGTTTGAGTCTGCAAGTTGATTGAGGACGGATAATAATTTTTTAATGTCATCAAAATGAAGCCCGGTTGTAGGCTCATCAAGGATATAAATGGTTTTTCCGGTTCCTTTTTTGGACAGCTCCTTTGACAATTTGATTCTTTGGGCTTCCCCTCCGGATAGAGTCGTTGCCGGCTGGCCGAGTTTCATATAGCCCAGTCCCACTTCCACCAGAGTTGTCAGTTTGGCGGCAATAAAAGAGATGTTTTCAAAAAACCGGACAGCCTGATAGATGGTCATGTCGAGCACCTGGGCAATATTTTTTCCTTTGTAGGAGATATCCAGGGTCTCCCTGTTGTAGCGCTTCCCCTTGCAAACGTCACAGACCACGTAGACATCCGGTAAAAAATGCATTTCGATTTTAATGATGCCGTCCCCTGCACAGGCCTCGCACCGGCCGCCTTTGACGTTAAAGCTGAATCGTCCCGGGCCATAGCCCCTTGCTTTTGACTCTCTTGTCTGGGAAAAAAGCTCCCGGATATGGTTGAAAATCTGGGTATAGGTGCCGGGGTTGCTTCTCGGGGTTTTCCCAATGGGGGTCTGGTCGATATGGACAACCCTGTCCAGGTATTCAAGCCCTTTTAATTCTTTATGGAGTCCCGGGGTCTTTTTGGACCGGTTGATCCGGTTTGCCAGAACTTGATAGAGGGTGGAAAGCACCAGGGTTGATTTCCCGGACCCGGAAACACCGGTGATGCAGATAAAACAACCCAGGGGGAAGGAGACATCAATATGTTTCAGGTTATTGGAATGGGCGTCATATAGAGTCAGCCATTGGCCCGAGCCCTTTCTTCTTTTCTCAGGCATAGGGATCTGCTTTTTGCCTGAAAGATATAATCCGGTTAAAGCGGTTTCACATTTCAGAAGGTCTTCCGGAGAGCCTGAAAACATGATTTCACCCCCGTGGATTCCCGCGCCGGGCCCCATATCAATGACATGGTCGGCCGATAGAATCGTGTCCTCATCATGTTCCACCACCAGTACGGTATTGCCGAGGTTCCGCAGGTTCATCAGCGTGGTTAATAATCTTGCATTATCCTTCTGGTGAAGACCGATGCTGGGCTCGTCAAGGACATAGAGAACCCCGGTCAGTTTGGACCCGATCTGGGTGGCCAGCCTGATTCTCTGGCTTTCCCCGCCGGAAAGTGTGGCAGCGGAGCGGTTCAGGGTCAGATAGTCCAGACCCACATTCTGCAAAAACCCCAGCCGCTCCCTCAGTTCCTTGAGAATGGCCTCGGCAATCAGGAGATCCTTATCCTTCAGCTCAAGAGATGAGATATAATAAAGGGAATGCTGGATGGAAAGGGAAGTGATTTCAGAAATCGTTTTGTCCCCGACCCTGACCGATGAGGAGATTTTGTTCAGTCTTGTTCCCCCGCAGGAGGGACAGGTTTTAAAATTGATGAATTTTTTAAGCTCATCCCTCATGGAACCGGAGTCTGTTTCAAGGAAGCGCCTTTTTAAAATAGGGAGGATTCCCTCAAAGGATTTTTGATAGACAATTTTTTTATCTGCTCTCTCGGTATAAAAAGGGATTTCCTCCTTGCCCGAACCATGGAGCAAAACCTCCTGGAACCGGGGGGATAGTTCGCGAAAGGGTTTGTATATGGTTTCCTGGTAATGGGTAACCAGGGCATCCAGAAATTCCATAAATTGAACCGAATCCCGGTTTTCCCAGGGAAGGACCGCACCCTGGCGCAGGGAAAGCGTTTTGTCGGGAATGATGAGATCCGGGTCAAATTCCGTTGCCGTACCGAGACCATCACAGATGGGACAGGCGCCCTGGGGGGAATTAAATGAAAAAGAGGCCGGGGTGAATTCAGGATAACTGATGCCGCAATGAAGACAGGATTTTGATTCGCTGAAAAGGATTTCCGCTTTATGGTCCGGATCAAGAATGATGACCCGTCCTTCGGATAAGGACAGGGCAAGCTCCAGAGAGTCGGAAAGGCGTTTTTCTATCCCCGGCTTTATCACGAGCCGGTCGACCACGGCATCAATGGTATGCTTATGATTTTTTTCAAGTGCCGGAAGATCTTCCATGAGATAAATTTTTTGATCCACCCGGATCCTGGCAAACCCGTCTTTTTTTATTTTTAAAAGAAGCTTTTCATGGGAGCCTTTTTGATTGGCGATCAGGGGAGATAAAATCAATATTTTTGAACCGTCTTCCAGGCCCATGACCCGGTCGGCCATCTGGTCGATGGTCATGGAAGCGATGGGAAGGCCGCACTGATGGCAATAGGGTTTTCCTATTCGTGCAAATAAAAGCCTGAGATAGTCGTAAATTTCCGTTACCGTGCCCACGGTGGATCTAGGGTTATGGCCCGCGGATTTCTGTTCGATGGAAATGGCCGGGCTGAGTCCGATGATGGCGTCCACGTCGGGCTTGTCCATCTGCCCCAGAAATTGACGGGCATAGGTGGAAAGAGATTCCACATATCTTCTCCGGCCTTCTGCAAAGAGGGTATCAAAGGCCAGCGTGGACTTTCCAGATCCGGAAAGCCCTGTGATCACCGTAAAACTGTTTCTGGGGAGTTCGACATGGATATTCTTAAGGTTGTGCTGCCTGGCCCCTTGAATAATGATTTTATCCGGATTCATTGAAGGGTCTTTGCATTATCCGCTTGAAAGGCAGCCATTTTAATCGCTTCCATGAGGCTTGAAGGGTCGGCAATTCCTTTCCAGGCAATATCATAGGCAGTCCCGTGATCCACCGAGGTCCGGATGATGGGAAGCCCCAGGGTGGTGTTCACCCCGTCCTTGAAATGAATAAGTTTAAAGGGAATGAGCCCCTGATCATGATACATGCAGACCACGGCATCATACCGGCCCTGGACGGCATGGTAAAAAACCGTATCCGGCGGCAGGGGGCCGTGAACATTCATGCCTTCTGCGTTTGAAGCCCGGACTGCGGGCAGGATGAGATCTTCCTCCTCCCGCCCGAACATGGAGGCTTCCCCGGAATGGGGATTTAACCCTGCCACGGCAATCCTGGGTTCCTTGATATTGAAACGGCTTTTAAGAGACGTATGGGTGAGTCTGATTTTTCTGATGAGGCCCTCGCGGGTCAGGCTTGCCGGGACTTGCGCCAGGGGGATATGAATGGTCGTTAGGACAACCCTGAGGGTTTTTCCGGCCAGCATCATGGCATAGTCTTTTGTCCCTGTTTTATGGGCCAGTAATTCCGTATGGCCATGGAAGTCGGAGCCGGCAAGTTTAAGTGCGGTTTTGGTAATGGGGCAGGTGACAAGGCCGTCTATTTTTCCGTCCAGGGCAAGGTCAATCCCTTTGATGACATATTCCTGCATGGCTGTTCCCGTCTCCATGCAGGCTAGGCCCGGGGTGAAGTTCAGTCTGTTCAATAAGGGAATATCGATCATATCCACTGTGTTGAATCTGAAATATCCCTGTCCGGGCTCATCAATGATATGAAGGTGATGCGGAAAGCCAAGATGATCCAGGGCTTTTTTCAGGATATGGGAATCTCCTATGATCAGAGGCCGGCAAACGGCATAGATTCCGGGATCATTGAGTGCTTTTAGAAGGATCTCGGGCCCTATTCCGGCAGGATCACCCATGGAAATGCCGATGACCGGCAGGGAGGATGGCGGTTTCATGATGATGGTCTTATTCCCCGGATTATAAAATTAGGAGCAATATACTATTGGGGAAAAAAAGAGTAAATACAATTTGTACCGGGAAATTGTGAAACTATTGTTAAATTCAGATTAGAATAAAACCCTGATTTTTATTAAATTTGACGGAATTCAAAGTAAATCGAAAAAAATCAGAGAGAATTTATTTTTTTAAGAAGGGGGCCGGCTTTCAAAATTTTAAAAAACCTTGGAAAACTAGGGGGTTGTCGAAGGTACTGGAATTTTTCAAAAATTGTCTGTTTCACAAACAAAATTCAATAAAATCAAATAAGTAAAAAATTATGCCAGTGATGGATTTCGGATTTTGCCAACCCTTAAGATCAGGTTTGACCGCGGGCGGATATTTAAATAAAAAAGGCAGTACTTTTTGATTATCTGTTGTTTTCCGATAAAATTTATTAAATTTGATTTATTAACCCGTATTTCAATTTGTAATTGGAAGAAAGAGGCCCTCTTTGAAAGAATTAGAATTGTTCTGGGAAGAAGTAAAAAGTCAAATTAAAAAAACACTGCCGGATCACAGCTATAGAATGTGGATTGACCCGGTGGAACTTCTGGAGCATGACGGGCATCATATCAGGCTCTCCAGTCCGAATTCATATTCCGTCAAGCGCTTGAAAGAGAATTACCTGCCGCTGTTTGTCGAAGAGTTTTCAAAGCTCGGTCATCCGGCTGTTCAGGTTGAATTCAAAGTGGCCTTACAGGAAAAAGGCGCTTCAAAAAAGATTCTAAAAAATCAGGGTCCT
>JAAUSZ010000177.1 GCA_012031875.1 Desulfobacula sp. | reverse complement strand
GGATTCCCCAAGACTAAGCTGCTGCTCCTGCTTAAGCGCTGAGGACAGGAAACCAGGTAGGCCGGAATCTGCCTGCCCCGGGGTCTTCCGTAAGAAACCGGCCCAGCCCTTCCCCGGCTCCGGCGACCAGGTCCGCCACCTTGGCCACGTTGCCGATGCGGGATTCATGGACCTGGTTCATGATCAGGTTGCAGGATATATTAACGCTGTTCAGAACATTGCCCACATTGTGAAGCACCCCGGTGGCCACCTCGGCCATGCCCTCGGCCCGGGACATCTCCAAAAGCGCGCTCTGGGCCGAGGCCAGGTCTGCCAAAGCCCTTTCCTTGGCGGCAACCTGTGATTCAAGCTCCCGGGTGCGGTCCAGGACCCTTTGCTCCAATCGTGTCACCACACCCAGGGGCATTCTATAGACCAGAACGGACAGGCTCACGCCGGTTGCAAAGCAGACTGCAAAAACCATAAGGCCCTTGGCCAGAAAATCATCGGCAGCCAGGCGAATCCGTATCTCACCGATTTTATGGTTATTGAACAGGATCTGCCCGGGGGCCCCGCTTATCCCCAATTGCCTGAAAAGCCCCTGGGTCTTTTCGCTATGACTGAACTGGCTGATGGGGTGTGATTGCTCATCCAGCACGGCAATGTTTAAAATCCCCTTGTTGGGGGCAAACCCGTCAATGATTTCCGAATATTTGGTGGCCTGGTATTTCCAGAGGTCCGGAGAACCGGCCGCCAATAGCCGAATACTGTCGGCAAGCTGCCTGGAATACAGGCCCGACTCTTTTTTCAGCCGGTTGAATTCAAGATAGAAATACGTCCCGGGAAAAATAAAGGCAATCACCAGGCAGATGCCCAGGGTCATCGGAAACAGTTTTTTGGAGAGTTCCCGGCTGATGCTGATCTGTTTATCGGATTGAACCATGGGCCTCCCTTCAAGGCAAAGGGATATAGCCGTTGGCCGACAAAATACCCTGCCCCGCCTCGGAGGCGACAAACCCGAGGAACAGCTTTGCTTCGCGGGAAAGGTTTTCCGGGCGATAGATAAAGGAGAGGGTGCGGCTCAAGGGATATTTGCCCGTGACCACATTTTCCCGGTCCGGGGAGATGCCGTCCAGCTTCAGCACCTTGATATTCAAATGTTCCGTGGAGATCATCCCAAGGTCTGTGACACCAATGGCAGAAGGGGTATTGGAAAGGGCCCGATTGGCGTCCTGATCGTTAAAATAAAGGGTCCAGCGTTTGGCCTGGTGGCTTTCGGCATACACCTCCCTGAATCCGGGGATGGCTTCCTGGAGAACCAGAAACCCGCTGTCGTTTTTTTCCCTGGCCTGGACGATGATGGGGTTGCCGTCCTTCCATGTTGCCCTGGTCCCTTTGAAAACCTCAATCAATTCCCGGGAGGCGATCGTGTCTTCCGGAACCCCGGAATGGACGCCGACAATGATGGCCACCCGGGCATAGGGGTGTGAAACAATACCCAGGGCCTTCTCTTCCTCCTGAAGGGCGCGGGAAATCAGACCCAGGGCGACGGCTCCGTCGGCCACGGCCTTGATGGCGCCCTTGGTGCCGATACTGCCGGGAACATCTAGGGTGATATTCTGATGCTGCGCCATAAAGGCCGCTGCCAGGAGTCGGGTAATCCCTAAATTTACCCCCGACCCCGCGGCCGTCATCTCCACCCGAGGTTCCGGCCGGGAACTATCTTCCGGCCGGGCAAGAGAGCTGATGCCGGACAGTCCGGATACAAAAAGGATGGTAAAGAGGGCCATGAATTGTTTCATATCATCTCCTGTATGATTTCAGCATCTTGCCGGGAGAAAGAATATTTTCGCCGGATATCTTTCCTTATCTCACAAATGGAAGAGGAGTTCAAGACCCGGCTGTTCATTCAGAAAACGGACGCGGATTCAGGATTTGACTTTTTTAAACTTTGAGTTACTATGCTGAATCTATGAATAAACCAGACGCCACCCCGGGGGGAAAAGCAGGGAAGAGAGACAGGCAGGGACGGGCCGGATCTCTTTTCAAACCCGCCCATATCGCCTATAACCCGGATCTGCCCATTACCGGCAAAAAAGAAGAGATCATCCAGGCCATCAAAAACCACCCGGTGGTCATCATCTCCGGGGCGACCGGCTCAGGCAAGACCACCCAGATCCCGAAATTCTGCCTTGAGGCGGGACGGGGGATCACCGGGCGCATCGGCTGCACCCAGCCCAGGCGCATCGCCGCGGTCACGGTGGCCGCGAGGATTGCCGAGGAACTGGGGGGAACCCCTGGGGCATTCCGTGGGATACAAAATCCGGTTTGACGATAAAATAAACCCCAGGGCCTGCATTAAACTCATGACCGACGGCATCCTCCTGGCGGAGACCCAGACCGACCGGTTCCTGAAAGCCTATGACACCCTTATCGTGGACGAGGCCCACGAACGAAGCCTGAACATCGATTTTTCCCTGGGCATACTCAGAAGCCTGGTGAAACAGCGAAGGGACTTAAAACTCATCATCACCTCGGCCACCATTGACACGGAAAAATTTTCCAAGGCCTTTGGCAATGCCCCCATCATCGAGGTCTCCGGCCGGATGTTCCCGGTGGAAATCCTTTACCGGCCCTATTTAAACAAGGATGAGGATGCCGTGGAAGCCGAAGACCAGGGATATGTTGAGGCGGCGACGGAGGCCGTCTTCCACATTCTTTCAACCTCCAGGTCCGGAGATATCCTGGTCTTTATGCCGACAGAGCAGGACATCGGCGAGACCCTGGATCTGATCCGCAGCCGCCGGCTTCCGGGCATTACGGCTTTACCTCTTTTTGCAAGGCTTTCGGCCCGGGAGCAGTCGCGGATCTTTTCCCGGCAGGCCGGCCGGAAAATCATCGTGGCCACCAATGTGGCGGAAACCTCTCTGACCATCCCCGGAATCAAGTATGTAGTGGATACGGGGCTTGCCAGAATTCCCAGCTATTCTCCCCGGACCCGGACCACGGCCCTTCCCGTCAGCCCCATTTCCCAATCCTCCGCCAACCAGAGGGCCGGGCGGTGCGGCCGGGTTGAAAACGGGGTCTGCATCCGGCTCTTTGATGAGGATGAGTTCAAGAAAAGACCCTTTTTCACCTCACCGGAGATCCTGAGAAGCAATCTCGCCGAAGTCATCCTCAGGATGATCTCCCTTCATCTTGGAAATGTCTCAGACTTTCCCTTCATTGACCCCCCGTCATCCAAAAGCATCCAGGACGGGTTTGCCACCCTTCTGGAGCTTCTCGCCATTGAAGAAAAAAAGATCCCGGATAAAAGGACAGGCGGAAAATCTTACGGCCTGACCCCCATGGGGCGGATCATGGCCAAACTGCCCATGGACCCCAAATTATCCAGGATCTTAATCGAGGCAGACAAAAACGGCTGCCTGGACCAAGCCGCGGTCATCACCACGGCCCTGGCTGTTTCAGACCCCAGGCAACGGCCCCTGGACAAGGCCCAGGCCGCAGATCAGAAGCATGCGCTGTTCAAGACCCCACCTCGGATTTTGTCACCCTCCTCAATATCTGGAACGCGGTCAAGGCTGCACAAAAAAAATTAAAATCCCGGTCCGGGCTCCTGTCCTTTTGCCAAGACCATTTCCTGAGTTTCAAACGGATCAGGGAATGGGAAGATATCCACGGCCAGATCCTGAATATCCTCAGGGAACACGGCATTGAGGAAAAAACGGGACCGGCCCTTCCTTCCGGCACAAAGGGCTTGAAAACCAAGGACTTCGACATTGGCGGACCCCTTTATATCGCCCTGCACCAATCCCTTTTGAGCGGATATCTGTCCGGGATCGCCCATAAAAAGGAAAAAAATCTTTTTACCGCGGCAAAGGGCCAGCAGATCATGATCTTCCCCGGCTCCGGTCTTTTTGGCAATGCCGGGAACTGGATCATGGCGGCCGAATTTGTTAAAACCAGCCGGCTCTTTGCAAGGACGGCGGCCAATATCGATCCTGAATGGCTGGAACCCCTGGCAAAAAATCTCTGTACCTATACCTGTTTTGACCCCCACTGGGAAAAAACAAGGGGAGAGGTCATTGCAACTCAGCAGGTGGCCCTGTTCGGGCTTATCCTGGTCAATGACCGGAAAATCGCCTACGGAAAAATCAATCCCGGGGAGGCCGGAGAGATTTTTATCCGCCACGCCCTGGTCCAGGGGGAGATCCAGCAGAAATTCGAATTCATGGCCCATAACCGGAAATTGATGGAAACCCTTGAAACCCTTGAACATAAAACAAGGAAAAAAGACATCCTGGCCTCGGAAGAGGATATCTTTCTTTTTTACCAGTCCAAACTTCCTGAACCCTTTTCCGATATCCGGTCCTTTGCCCGGTTCCTCAAAGAAAAGAATGACCCTGATTTTTTAAAAATGACCCTGGCCGATCTTCAGAAATCCGATGTTGATGCGCATGAACTCTCCTTATACCCCGATACCCTGACCCTGGCCCAGGGCAAATTCAATCTGGAATATGAATTCAACCCCGGTTCCAAAAAAGACGGGGTTACCTTAAGGGTTCCGCTTTCTTCTGCGCCCCTGATTTCCGGAAACCGCCTGGACAGGCTGGTGCCCGGACTGTTCGAAGAAAAAATCGCCGGACTCATCAAGGCCCTTCCCAAAGCCTTTCGGGTAAAACTGCTTCCCATATCAGAAAAGGCCGCCCTCATCGCCGCGGAAATGCCGAAACAAGACCGGCCCCTCTTCTCCCTCTTGTCTGCCTTTATCCGGGAACGGTTCCAGGTCCTGATCCCGGAAACCCTCTGGTCGGACCAGGATCTGCCGGATCACCTTAAAATGAGGATTTCCATCCGGGATGAAAAGGGCAAAGAAATCAAGGCCTCCCGGGACAAAGCCGTTTTAGGCCAATTTCCCTCGGCCCGGCCTCTTTTTCAGGATAAAGCCTTTGACGAGGCCCGCGAAACATTTGAAATCCGGGACATCCGGCAATGGGATTTCCCGGACCTTGAAAACTTCATTCCCCTGTCCCGGACAGATCATCCCATCATAAAAGCCTATCCCGGCCTTAAGGTTGAACCCGGCCCGGAAAAGAACAGGCAGACCCTTTCCTTAAGATTGTTCAAATCGGAGAAAGAGGCAGAAACAAGCCATTGTGAAGGCATCAGACATCTTTTCCTCCTCCTGTTTCCCGAGGATTTCAAAGCCTTGAAAAAAGACATCCAGTCCTCCCCGGAAATAAAGCAGATGGCCCCTGTTTTCAATGGCCGGGCCGAATTTCAGGCCTCTGTTTTCAACCGGATCACAGCTACCTTTTTCGGAAAAAATATCCGCAGGAAGGACGAGTTTGAATCCCATGCCCGTCATGAGATTCCGGCCCTTTACAAAAACGGCCGGGAATTTATCAAAATGATAACAGACCTGGGAAAGGAATACCGCTCCTGTTTTGATCTGATCCAGAAACTGTCATTCCGGCACAGCGCCATGAAGAAAACAGCAGATATGCTGACCTGCCTTTTCAATGATCTGAAAAATCTGGTGCCCCCGGACTTTCCCGATCTTTATACCCATGACAGGATCCGCCACCTGCCCCGGTTTGTGGCCTGTCTCCGGATCAGGGCCCAAAGAGCCGCGGACGACCCCGCGAAGGAAGGAAAAAAAATCATGCAGATGGAAAAATACAGCCGCCGGCTTCCAGCCCTTCTCTCATCTCTTTCCTCCCATTCAACGCCGGAAAAATCCTCTCTGGTGGAAGAATTTTTCTGGCTTCTGGAGGAATATAAAATATCTTTATTTGCTCCTGAACTTAAAACCATGGTAAAAGTTTCCGAAAAAAAACTGGATACCTTTCTGGTTAAAATCTCAACCATGATATGAGGGGATTAAAGATATTTTTTCTTGTTATTGTTCAAAAAAACTTTTAAGTAAGCCTCATATGGATAACATGCTTCGGGGTGACGCATGAATGACGACCTTGACATCAAAAAAATCAAACGCCTAAACCTTGTATTGCGGGCCTTCAGAGATATCGGCAGACTCCTTGTCACCCAGCAGGATGACAAACAGAAACTCATTGACGGGATCTGCAGCATTCTGGTGGAAAAAGAGGGTACTACAATGCCTGGATCGGCCTGATGGATGAGGAAGGTTCCGTCCGGATGATTGCCCGGGAAGGGTTTGACAGTCATTTTGACTCCATGCGCAAGCTGCTTGAAGAAAAAAAATTTATCCGCTGCATCCGGAAAACCCTGAAGTCAAAAAAAGTATTCTCCGTTGCCGACCCTGTCACGGAATGCCCGGACTGCATGCTGTCAAAAAACTATTCCGGCCGGGGATCCATGGCGGTCCGGCTCACCCATGAAGGAAAGAACTATGGGTTTTTAGTCCTGTCCATCCCCCAGGCCCTGAACCAGGATGAAACGGAAAAAGGTATTGTCAAGGAAATTTCAGATGATATTGCCCTGGGGCTTTACCGGATTGACCTGGAGGAAAAAAGGAAAACCGCGGAAAGGGAAAAGGAAGAAAGCAACAAGCGGTTCCAGACCCTCATCGACAATGCCCTGAACTGTATCTCCATTTTCCAGAACGATAAAAAAGTTTACATGAATCCGGGTCTTCGGAAAATTCACCGCCTCATCACCAGGGCCTTTGAACCGCCCGGTTTTGACAATGTCTATATCGAGGACCGGGAGCGGATTAAAAAAAATTACAAGGATCTTTTATCCGGGGAAATCCAGCATATCGACACGGATTTCCGGTATCATCCCGAGGGCTTTGAAAAACATTCCCAGATCCGGTGGGCCCTTGTCAGCGCCCGTAAAATAGATTACCTGGGCATTGAATCCATCCTGACCAATATCATGGACATCACTGATTCCAAGGAAGTGGAAAATTTTATGAGGATCCAGGATAAAATGACCTCCCTGGGCCGGGTCACCGCGGGAATCGCCCATGAGATCAGGAATCCTTTGTCCGGGATCTATATCTACCTGAAAGCCGTAAAAAATATCTACAACAATATGGGGGATATCAATACCGTTCTGTCCATCATCGACAAAATCGAACTGGCCGCCAATAAAATCGAATCCATCATCAAAAGGGTCATGGATTTTTCCAAACCCGGCAAGCCCCGGTTTATCATGACCAATATCAATGAAAATATTGATGAGGTCTCCAAGCTGACGGCCGTTACCTTACGAAAAAACGGGATCAATTTCATCAAGGACCTGGACCCGGCCCTGCCGGAATGCTGGAACGAACCCCATCTCATTGAGCAGGTGGTCTTGAATCTCATTACCAATGCGGCCGAGGCCATGAAAGGGGTTGAAGGCGAAAAAACCATTGAGCTGAAGACCTACCGGGGAAATGATTGCATTGCCATCTCCATCAAGGATTCCGGGCCCGGCATCCCCATATCCAGCCAGTCCAAGATCTTTGACCCCTTCTATACCACCAAGACCAACAGCTCCGGTATCGGGCTCAGCATCTGCCACAGGATCATTACGGACCACGGCGGATCCCTGCGGTTCAATGCCGGCCTTAAAAAAGGCGCCCAGTTTATTATTGAACTGCCCCTTCAAAAGCATGAAAGGCGCCCGTGATGCGTTATACCATCGCCCTTGTGGATGATGAGGAAACCATCCGTGACAGCCTTGAAATGATCCTGGCCCAGGACTATGACCTGTCCTGTTTCCAGGATGCCGAATCCTTTCTGCTGTCCCTGAAAAAATCATCTCCGGATCTGGTTCTCATGGATATCGGCCTGCCGGCCATGAGCGGCATGGACGCCCTGAATATTATCAAACAAAAAATTCCCGACCTTCCGGTCATCATGATCACGGCCTTTGAGGATATCCAGATGGTCATCCGGTCCATGAAGGCCGGGGCCGCTGATTTTATTTTAAAGCCCATGAATCCGGATATTCTTGAACTTACCCTTAAAAAAACCGTGGCCTCCATTGCCCTGAGAAAAGAGGTCAAGCTTCTCCAGGAAAAATACCTGAAAGACCATGAGCCTGTTTTTATCGGGGAAAGCAAACATATTGAAGATATCATGGACTTCATTCATATGGTGGCCAAAAGCCCGGACACCCCCATCATGATCATGGGGGAGACCGGAACCGGGAAAGAATTGATCGCCAAGGCCATCCATGCCCGAAGCCCCCTGTTTCAAGGCCCCTTTATTGCCGTGAACTGTTCAGCCTTTCCGGATGAATTGATTGAAAGCGAACTGTTCGGTTATGACGAGGGAGCTTTTTCCGGCGCGAAAAAGCAAGGCAAAAAAGGACTCATTGAAGAAGCGGACAAGGGCACCCTGTTTCTGGATGAGGTGGCGGATCTGAGCCTTGCCGGCCAGGCCAAGCTCCTGCGGTTTCTTGAAAGCGGTGAATTTTATAAAATCGGCAGCACCCGGAAATTCAAGGTTTCGGTAAGGGTTGTCTCGGCCACCAATAAAAACCTGGAAGAGCTGATGGAAAGGGACCTTTTCCGAAAGGACCTTTTTTTCAGGCTCTGCGTGGTCAAGGCCAAAATTCCGGCCCTGAATGAAAGAAAAGAAGACATCCCGGCCCTGGCCAGGTATTTTTTATTTCAGTTCAACCGGAAATTTAAAAAAAATGTCCTTGCCCTCTCCCCGGAAGCGGAGAATCTGCTGCTCTCCCACCCATTTACGGGCAATGTCCGGGAACTCAAAAATATCATTGAACGGGCCGCGCTCATTGCCAGAACCGACACCCTCACCGGAGAAGACCTGGGAATTCAGGACCCTTTCCCGGCTGAATCCCCGGACTCGGCCGGCATGAAAGACATGGCCGTAACCATACCGGAACAGGGGCTGCACCTGGCCGGACTCATGGAAAATATTGAAAAAAAATATATGGAGCAGGCCCTGTTGCTGACCCGGGGCAATGAAAGCAAGGCTGCGCGGCTCCTGAAAATGAATCACCATACCTTCAGATATAAAATGAAAAAAACAAATTAAATCTGATATTCGGATTTCGGGAAGACCACCTTAAAGCAGGAGCCTTTTCCCTCGGTACTTTCAACCTCAATGGCGCCGTGGTGGGCCTCCACAATGCTTTTGACAATGGCCAGTCCCAGGCCGGTGCCCGTAATATACCGGGTCTTTTCATTTTTTACCCGGAAAAACCGGTCGAAAATATGCTCCTGATCCGCGGCCGGGATCCCAAACCCGGTATCCGACACCTGGATGACCACACAATTGTCTTTCTCATGGGCCCAAACCTCAATCTTTCCGCCGTTGGGGCTATACCGGACGGCATTGGAAATCAGATTGGACACCACCTCTTCGATATTGACCCGGTTGCCCATCATCCGGGCCCCTTTTCCGGTCTCCTTGAGGACCAGGCGGATAGACTTGGCATCCGCGGTTTCCCTGTAAGAGATCACCTGGTCCCGGATCAGCTCGTATACGTTTAAATCCTCCCGGTCCTGGTTAATGAGCCCGGATTCAATTTTGGAAAGGTCCAGAAGCTCGGTTGAAAGCACGGTCAGGGAGGTAATACGATCGGAAATCCGATTCAGGATCTCTGTCTGCTTTTCCGTCAATTCCCCGGCCAGTCCGTCCAGAACCACATTCAACTGCATGAGAACGGAATTGAGCGGACTTTTGATTTCATGGGCCACCATGGAAACAAAATCCGATTTCATCTGATCGATCTTCTTTAAGGCCGTAATATCATGAAAAACCGTCACCGACCCGAGATTCCTGCTCAGCCGGTCCCTGAACGGGATGCAGCGGATACCGATGATCATTTCCTCCCTTCCCTTGGCCGCGGGCATGATCAATTCATCGGTGATTTCCGCAAAGGTGTCCTCGGGCTGATGGATGGCCTTTTCAATCATGTCCAGAAGCCCCGGTTCCTGGATGAATTCGGATATGTCATGGCCGATGACCGAGGTTTTCCTGCACCCGATCATTTTAAAATGCCGGGTTTGCCAGGGCGATCCGTTTCTGGTTATCCGTGGTCAAAACCCCGTCGCTCAGGGAATTGATCATGACCCGCATCCTGGATTTTCCGTTGCAATGTCCTGG
>JAAUSZ010000176.1 GCA_012031875.1 Desulfobacula sp. | reverse complement strand
GGATTTGTTGAAAGCGCCGTCCGGGAGTTTGAAAGGCGGAAAAGCCTGATTCTCGCCCTGGTGCCCGAGGGGACCCGGAAGAATGTCACCTCCATCAAAACCGGGTTCTGGCATATTGCCAAGGGAGCCGATGTCCCCATCATCTGCTGGTTCCTGGACAATGCCTCCAAAAGAACCCGCTGGATAGCCGGATTGATCCCGGCGAAAGCCTTGAAGAAGACCTGCAGAAAATCAAAGCGCTCTATGAGGCCCACGGATTTTCCATCCCCCTGGGCAACCCTGCTGCATGAAGATGATACCCATTGAAAATCAATTGAAACCAAAGGAGACTTAAATTCAATGTGTCGTTTGTTTGCACTTACCAGCCATGATCCGGTTTCCCCCATGCTGGCCATCAAAGCCCTGGATGTCATGAAAGAAGGCCATGACGGCTCCGGGGTGGGGCTTCTGCTCCAGGGCCTGGGCGGGCCCTTTGAGGAAATGAAGGATGCGCCCATCCTTTCGGGCATCTTCACCGAAGAAGGCATCCGGCGTCTGGATCTGTTCATGATGGACCAGGGGTTTCTGACCAAATACAAGATTTCCCTCAAAACCCCCAAAACCCAGGTGGAAGGAATCCCCAAACGCAACCTCTACCTGATCCGGGCCTATGAACTGCCCGAGGGCTGGGACCGGTTCAGCCCGGAAGAACTGGCCGAAAGGCTCATGATGGTCCGGCTGAAAATCCGGGAAATGGGGGAGGAAAAACAGGACATGATGGTCTTTTCCT
The DNA here is from genome assembly GCA_012031875.1 of Desulfobacula sp. Lineage (GTDB taxonomy): Bacteria > Desulfobacterota > Desulfobacteria > Desulfobacterales > Desulfobacteraceae > Desulfobacula. The sequence continues at coordinate 9,342 of JAAUSZ010000176.1, read as the reverse complement.
TCTGGCCCGACACCATCATGATCAAGGAAATCGGGGATCCCATGCAATTGGCCGATTACCTGGGCCTGGACCGGAAAGAACTCCAGGCCCGCATCATCATGGCCCAGGGAAGGCAGAACACCAATTACGCCATCAATCTCTACGCCTGCCATCCCTTTTTCATCAAGGGCTATTGCACCATGACCAACGGCGAGAACACGGCCTTCACCCCCATTAAGGATTTCCTTTTGTCCCGGGGCTTCCCCGGATATGTGGGCTATGCCTCCGACTCGGAGGTCTTTGCCCATATTCTCCATTATTCCATGACAGGTCTGGGGCTGGGCATTGACGCCTATAAGCACGTCATCACCCCCCTCCAGGAAGAGGATCTCCAGACCCATCCGGACGCAGGCTTTCTCTCCCACCTGAAAAGAACCTGCCGTCCCCTGATCATTGACGGTCCCAACTGCGTCATCGGCACCCTGCCGGATCATTCCCTTTTCATGGTCCAGGACCGGAAAAAGCTGAGGCCCGGCGTGGTGGGCGGAAGACCCGGCCTCTTCGGCTTTTCTTCCGAAATCTGCGGCCTGGACGCCGTGATCCCGGACCGGGACAAAACAAAGGATATTCAACCCATGCACCTTGATACAGCCATTGTCGGCCCTGACCGCCAGGAGGTAAATATATGTCGTCAAACAGAAGCCTTGAACCTTCCGCTTTAAGCCTCAATGACCTGCCCTGGCAGATCCGGTACAGCAATGACCGGTGTACCCTCTGCGGGCAATGCACGGCCGTTTGCCCGGTCCAGGCCATTGAACTGAAGGTTTTCCAGAAAAGAATCATCAAGACCTCCGTCAAGCCGGAGGAACCCCATACCAACCAGTATGACTCATTTTACGGCATCCGCCAGAAAACACGGGTGGAAAACGCCTGCATCGGGTGCGCCATGTGCGCCATGGTCTGCCCCAATGACGCCATCGAACCCATGAAGAATCCGGGTCTGGACCGGCTCAAATTCCATATCAACCAGAACGGGATCCCCCGGCGGCGGGGCGGCAGAAGAAATTCCTCCCAATCCATCCTGGACCGGATCAAATTCATCCGGATTTCCATGCTCACGGACCCGGCTCTGGATGCCGGACGCCATGAATTCGAGATGAGAACCCTCCTGGGCCGGGTCCTGTCCCCCCGGGAAAATATGAAACGCCTGAAGGAAAAGGGCTGGATTCCGCCGGTCCGGGAAATCTATCCTTTGATCATCGGCGGCATGTCCTTCGGGGCCCTGTCTCCCACCATGTGGGAAGGCCTCCAGATGGGGGTGGCCTATCTGAACGAAGAATTGTCCATGCCGGTCCGCATCTGCACCGGAGAGGGCGGATGCCCGCCCCGGCTGCTGCGGTCCCGGTTTTTAAAATACGTCATCCTCCAGATCGCCTCCGGCTATTTCGGCTGGGATGAAATCATCCACGCCATCCCCCATATGAAGGAGGATCCCTGCGCCATTGAGATCAAATACGGCCAGGGGGCCAAGCCCGGCGACGGCGGCCTGCTGATGTGGCATAAGGTCAACAAACTCATCGCCGCCATCCGCGGGGTTCCCCAGGGCGTCAGCCTGCCCAGCCCGCCCACCCACCAGACCCAGTATTCCATTGAGGAATCCGTGGCCAAGATGATTTTGTCCATGTCCATGGCCTGGGGCTTCCGGGTGCCGGTCTATCCGAAAATCTCCGCCTCCTCCACCTCCCTGGCCGTGCTCAACAACCTGGCCCGGAACGATTACGCCTCGGGCCTGGCCATTGACGGCGAAGACGGGGGCACCGGGGCCGCCTATACCGTGTCCATGGACCATATGGGCCACCCCATTGCCTCCTGTATCCGGGACAATTACCTGAACCTGATCAAAATCGGCAAGCAGAATGAAATCCCCATCTTTGCCGGGGGCGGCGTGGGCAAGAACGGAAACCTGTCCGCCAATGCCGCAGCCTTGATCATGCTGGGCGCCAGCGGGGTCCAGATCGGCAAATACGCCATGCAGGCCGCAGCCGGGTGCGTGGGCACCGAAGAGGACCGGTGCAATGTCTGCAACCTGGGCATCTGCCCCAAGGGCATCACCTCCCAGGACCCGAGGCTCTACCGCCGCCTGGACCCCGAAGATGTGGCCCAGCGGATTGTGGATCTGTTTGTGTCCTTTGATACGGAACTTAAAAAAATCGTGGCGCCCCTGGGCCGTTCCACCTCCCTTCCCATCGGGATGTCCGATGCCTTGGGCATTGACGATTTTGCAGCGGCGGAACGCCTCAGTATAAAATATGTGGTATAGGAAGGATCAGCCATGAAAAACCAGGCCTTTATCAAATTATCAGGAAGAAAAGACAATAAGAGAATCCCGTCCCGGGTGCTGGAAGAAATCATCCACCAGCACATCAAAAACGGACGCAGAAATATTGAAGTGGAAGGCTACGGCCAGCACGGTATCGGCGGACGGCTCTGGGACGCCGGGGCCGATGAGACCCATATCCGGATCACCGGCCAATCGGGCCAGAGGGCCGGGTCCTTCGGCCATACCGGCACAAAGATTGAAATCATGGGCCCGGCCTCCGATGATGTGGGCTGGCTCAATGCCGGGGCGGAAATCATTGTCCACGGCAATGCCTCCAACGGGGCCATGAACGGGGCGGCCCAGGGAAAGGTCTATATCGGCGGGTCCATCGGGGCCCGGGGCATGACCATGACCAAGCGGAACCCGAGATTTGAACCCCCGGAACTCTGGGTCCTGGGGTCCTGCGGGGATTATTTCGGTGAATTCATGGCCGGCGGGATCGCCGTCATCTGCGGCCACAACCAGGACCCCAAGGCATCCGTCCTGGGATACCGGCCCCTGGTGGGCATGGTGGGCGGAAGGGTTTTTGCACGGGGAAACACGGAAGGATTTTCCCAAAAAGACGCCAAACCGGTCAGCCTGTCCGATGATGACTGGAACTGGCTCATGACCGGCCTTGAGGTGTTTCTTTCAAAAATCCAGAAAAAGAACTGCTGCCCTCTCTTTCCGTCCGGCAGGACTGGCAGCTCATCGAAGCCAGGTCTGCAAGGGAAAAAACCAGCAGCCCGGAAAAACCCTCCCTGGCCTGGTTCAGAACCCAGGTCTGGGACAGGGAACTGGGAAGGGGAGGCCTCATCGGCGACCTTGAAGAAATTGAACGGGGCGCCATCCCCATCATTACCCGGGGGGATTTAAGACGGTATATCCCGGTCTGGGAACAGGGCCGGTATATGGCCCCCTGCGAGGCCGCCTGCCCCACCGGCATTCCGGTCCAGGAACGCTGGAGCATGGTGAGGCAGGACAATGTGGAAGAAGCCATTGCCATGGGGCTCCAATACACCCCGTTTCCGGCGACGGTCTGCGGCTGGCTCTGCCCCAGCCCCTGCATGGCCTCCTGCACCCGGAACCAGAACTATATGTCCCCCATTAATGTGAAGCTCCTGGGCAAAGCCGGGGAAAATGTCCGGCTGCCCAAAACAGCCCCCAAAAGCAAGAAAAAAATCGCCGTCATCGGCGCCGGCCCCGGAGGCATCTCGGCGGCCTGGCAACTGACCCTGAAGGGCCATACCGCAACCCTGTTCGACACCGGGGACGCCATCGGCGGGAAAATTTCCTCCGTCATCCCCGAATCCCGGATCCCCAGGGATACCCTGGACGCTGAACTGAAACGGGTGAAGGAATTCATCCCAGATATCCGGCTGGGCCAGGCCATGGATAAAAAAGATTTTTTAAAAATCAAATACGATTATGATTTCACCATTGTGGCGGCCGGGGCAAAGAAACCCAGGATGCTGCCGGTTCCCGGCATCGAACATGCCGTGTCGGCCAATGATTTCCTGGAATCGGCCAAGAAAGACCAGGCCAAACCCGGAAAACGCGTGGTCATCATCGGCGCCGGAAACGTGGGGTGCGACGTGGCCACCGAGGCCTACCGCCTGGGAGCCAAGACCATCACCCTCATCGATATCCAGAAACCGGCGGCCTTTGGCAAGGAAAAAGAGGATGCCGAAGCTGCGGGCGCGACTTTCCGGTGGCCCTGCTTTACCAAAGAAATCACCAAGGCCGGGGTGGTCCTGAGCGACGGCGAGGTTCTGAAGGCCGATACCGTGGTGGTCTCCATCGGGGATGTCCCGGACCTGGCCTTCCTGGACGAGTCCATCAAAACCGAAAAGGGCTTTATCTTTGTGGATGCCTATAACCGGACCTCGGACCCCAGGGTCTTCGCCATCGGGGACGCCGTGGGCCCGGGGCTCATCACCGACGCCATCGGTGCGGGGCGGAAGGCCGCCCTGGTCATTGACCGCATCATTGACGGAAAGAACCCGGATCTGGAGGCCCCCCGGCCCGGGATCGATAAACGGCGCATCAGCCTGGAATACTATAACCCCAAGAACCGGGCCGATAGCCTGAAAGACTGCGGCAGCGACTGCGCCTCCTGCGGGAAATGCCGGGATTGCGGCATCTGCGTCGCCATCTGCCCCGAGGGAGCCATTGAAAGGATCGAAAAAGACAGGCAGGGATTTGAATACCGGGTGGACCCGGACCTGTGCATCGGCTGCGGATTCTGCAAAGGGGCCTGCCCCTGCGGAATCTGGGATTTAATCCCCAATGCGGCCCTGTAAATTTTAAGGGATTATTGATTTTGCTATTGACGCCGGCGCATCATTTCTGATTAGGATACAAATGCCATGGAAAAAACAGACCAGACATATGACGGCTATATCAAGGCCCTGACCGATATCAGCCGGGCCATCACCTCGGATCTGTTCATCGAGGACCTCTTAAAGCTCATCGTCATGGTCACGGCCAAGGTCACCGGCGTTGAAATCTGTTCCCTGTGGATCATCAATGAAGAGGAAAAACCGCCCAAGATCAGACTCAAAGCCACCCAGTCCATCTCCCCGGACTATATCAAGGACCGGGCCCTGAACCTGGATGAAGGGGTGGTGGGCTATGTGGCCACCCATAAAACCCCGCTAATCCTGAAAGACGTCCTGGAATGCGACCGGTTCAAGGAAAAGGACATGGCCCGGAAGCTGGGCCTGGTCTCCATGGTGGGCATTCCCCTCATGGCCAAGGAAGACAAGGTCATCGGGGTCCTCAACTGCTTTACCGCCTCTCCCCATGATTTTCCGACACGGAAGTCAATCTCCTGAGGGCCGTGGCCAACCAGTCCGCCATCGCCATTGTCAATACCGAACTCATGGTCAAAACCCGGGTCATCCAGGAAGAACTGGAGGCCCGGAAAAAAATCGAACAGGCCAAGGAAGTACTCATGCACAACCGGAAAATGACCGGGGATGAGGCCTATGGCTGGATACGCAAACGCAGCATGGACTCGAGAAAATCCATCCGGGAAGTGGCCGAGGCCGTCATCCTGTCCAACGAACTGTTTCAATAAGAATTTGTCCCGGAAGTTCAGGGTGATTCCAAATTTTATGTAAAGACATGTATTTGAACAATTCATAAAATGCAATGGGCCGGTATAAAAAAGGGGAAAAACAAAATGCCTATTATTTCAATATTTTTTGGCATTATTATCAGAATGTATTATGATGAACATAATCCACCGCACATCCATGCAGAGTATCAAGGTAATAAGGCACTCTTAGATTTTCAAGGTAATGTTCTGAAAGGTGACCTCAAATCTAGGACAGCGCTAAAACTTGTAAGGGACTGGATTGATCTGCACTATGATGAGATTAATGAAGACTGGAATTTGGCAGAAAAGGGCGAGCAAATTAAAAAAATACCACCATTGGAATGAGGTGAATCATGTGGGAATTTAATGAAGTAATAGATATCAAATATCGTGGAAAATATGTCTATAGCATCAAATTCGATGATGGCATTGAGGGAGACATTGATTTTCAGAATATTTGTCGCGAGGCCCTGTCTTTCAGTCCATTAAAGATGATAAAATTTTTCAAAAGCTACAGTGGAAGGTGGAACCATTTCCTGGCCAACCGGAGCAGACATAGCGCCGGAAACCCTGTATGAAAAACTATTGTCCGCCCACAAACCAGCACATCAGACACATAAAAAAGCCGCACGCCGGTAACCTGCATTGCGTGTCCGTGAGAATGTCGATGTCTTCATGTGCCGCAGGTGCTTCATGGCAAAATAATTATGAATGAGTTTTATAAGCTCTTCTCCTACCAGAACCCCCAGTTGCCGGAAATGTACACATAGAGGGCCAGGGTCAGGTTGGTGACCCCGTGGGCCACCATGCAGGACAAAAGATCCTTCCGGATGATCCAGAGCGCCGACATGAGAAGGCTGTAGGCAATGGCCGCCGGCCATTCCGGGGTTGTATGGCCCACGGTAAAGGCCAGGGTGGAGATGCCCACGGCCATGATGCTCCAGGCGCCGGACGCCACATCCCCCACGCTGTCATGATCCAGGGTCTGATTCAGCCCGGCCCGGGCGCCCATGCTTTTCCGGTTCACATCCCATTGAAAGGCAGCCCGGAGAATATAGCCCCGGATAAACATTTCCTCAAACACGGGAACAATCAAAGAGGCGGACAGGAGCCTCAGGGCAAAGCCTGTGACGGACCAGGGCTCGCCGGACGGGTCGATAAACGGGGCCAGCAACAGGCACCAGACCAGAAGGCCCAGAAGCCCTGCAAGAACCCCGGAAACCACGGAGCCCCGGATGCTTCTCGGCCCGGTTATCGGGGTATACCATTTCCAGGCCCAGACCAGGGCCAGGGAAACAATGATGATCTTCAGGACATACCCGATTTCATCGGGGATCCTGTCCTGGCCGAAGGCGGCAATGCCCACATAGGCAAATACGGGGCCCCGTAGGGCAGCAGCAGGTAGCGGTTGACTATTTTTCCAGGTTTCATCTCTTTTTTCCAGGTTGTCTTTTCCGAAACCTCATACCAGAAATCCGGCCCCGCCCACAACAGAAATTATTTTGATTGCCGCTTTCCATTTGTTTTGGATTTTACAAAATCAAGGATGGTCGCAGTCTTGGCTTTCGGGTTTATCTAAAAGCGGATGAAAAACCATGGGGCAAATTTTCATTTTGCCTCATATGAAATAGAACGGCCAAGCTCAACGGCGCTGGCCAAGAACCTTGCCGCGTAGCGCCTCGGCGTACTTCCCAGCGTCCGCTGGAGCGCCTTGTTAGCTCTTACTTTCTTGTATTATATCAAATAGTTGCATTATATTTTTTCCATGTATGCTTTTAACTGTAAGCACCTTTGGCAATATTCAAAAAAATTTTTTGCAACAAAATTCATATTAGTATTTCTCATTGGATATTGAAATGCTTGGGTAATAACATAGAAATATGTGGTTTCTTCTATAGCCGTGATTAATGAAACCAATTCGCTGTCAATATAGATCATCTGCGACATGATCTTGGCAATGTATGATTTTGTTCTATTGATATTATATTGGAGATATTGCAGCCAATTTGCATAATTTTGTGGAAAACCAATAATTAGAGGCGCTTGATTATGCGGATTAAGAATATTCATGGCTTGAACAATTTGATTTTGAGTTATGTTGCTCAAGTTCAGTTGCACTCCAGTGGCCTTAGAAATATCAGATAATTGAGATGAGCATGTGCCAACTATTATGCTGGCCCATCTTTTAATATGGGGATAAATCAAATTTCTATCTTTCGTTTCTTTGACATGCACGACTATTAAGTAAAAAATGTAGCTTGCTAGTATTGAACCTAATAGCCCTTCAACAACAAGACCAACATCATGTGCTCCTTTGTAAATCTCTGGGAGATTATTGAAATAAAAAATTTTTGCTGCCAACAGAGAGATTGTTGACGCAGCCAACAAATTTAATTTTTGTGGAATGGATTTTAAAAACATGGTCATTTTTTATTCTTTGGCTAACGTTTTGGGTAACAGGCGCGACGTAAGGAGCGTCCTGGTTGACCCAATGGTTAGGCACCCCCTCTAATTACACGTGACTCAATCATTAGTCGCTCACCTTTAGGAGTTAATGACCAAAAAAGGGCCATTCCACCTTTTGTAGTTTGTGTGTATAGAGTATTGATTAATCCATATGCTTGAAACTGGACAGTGATTGTTTTGAATTCTTGGTCATTGATAGTTATTGAACTCCCACCATCATCACCTGTTTTCCGTCCTTTCAATATACTGGCAAGTCGCAACTTCACGGCTGAATCACTGGGATGCTCAACCAAGTAAGGCGCTATAAGTGCAAATATTTCACGCCAGCTTATTGTGCACTCAAAATTATACTCTCGAGTCTGATAGCCAGTGTAATGTATCTTGTATCCGCCATGTATGGTGTAGTTCGAATCAATGTGTGCAATTCCATCGATAATTGGCTTATTGTTGGCCTTCTTTTCTAATTCGCTTATTTTTGTTTGTTGATCCGAATTCAGCTTTCTTAATTCATTAATCTCCAAAAGTAGATTTTCGCTTGCAACATTGCTGGCGCGCACCCAGCCAACAGCAGGATGGGTTTTAATTGTTTTGGTGAGACTTAGCGCCACTAATCCAGGCAACTCTTCTACACTTTTCCAAAATTTAACAAGCCTTCCATCCATTACTTTATCTTTGAATTTAAGTAACTTTTCTCGGAGCGTAGGATCTTGCTCAGATTTACCGAACGGAATGTCTTCAGGAGCGCCGTGAATAAGAGCAACTACCTTTAGTCCTTTATTTACTGCGTAATCAAACTCCTTTTCTGTATAGCTAATACCGTCGGAAGTGGTTGAGCCATATCTGCCGCCGATAATTAAGAGATAATAGTCGCAGTCATCTATCACCTTCTTGATAAATTCCCATTGCTCCTCATCGGCTGCTGGGAATAGTTCCATCCCGGCAGGAATACAATCCATTTCCATCAGAGCTTGAAGAACATGCTGCCTTTCTTCTTTAAGGTCTGCATATGTTGAACTGACAAATACTTGATACCTCTTATCCATACGTTTCCAGATTTATATGCGCCTAACTGTTTAAATAAATGGAAAACTTTCTACGCATTGCCTATAATATACAATAAAAAAAATTCCACCTCTGGCGATAACAAATTAGTAAGCACGGAAAATATTACACAGAATTTTCCGTATTCCGGTTTTCGTATTCGATACCATGGAAAATATGAAGAAACAACAAGAATTTGAGCTTGAAGCGGCCCAGCATACGAATCGCATTCCGGCCGGCATGTCCCGGTCCCGGGGCCAGGAATCTGATTTTTTTATATTTTTTGGGAATAAAAAAATCCTTGACAATCGAAAATTTTACCTTTTAAGGGTGAATCGTTAACCGAGTACAAAGGCGTATTCGCAAAGTTAAAAGAAAACAAAGGCGTTTTCCC
>JAAUSZ010000175.1 GCA_012031875.1 Desulfobacula sp. | reverse complement strand
CAGGTGAGCATTGACGGCAATCTGTTACACCTGGAAGACCTGTTTTTGTCATCGCCACCCAGAACCCCATTGAGTCCAGGGGAACCTATCCTCTACCCGAAGCCCAGATGGACCGGTTTGCCATGCAGCTTGGACTGGGGTATGTGACCCGGGAAACCGAGGCCCTGATCCTTTCCGAGCAAAGCCTGGCCCATCCCATTCATTCCATTCTGCCCTGCGTCAGCCTGGAAGAGGGGCTCAAACTCCGCGGGCTGGCCGGGGAAGTCTTTGTCTCCGGGGAATTAAAAAACTATATGGTGGCCCTGGTGACGGCCACCCGGGAAAAACCGGGGGTGCTCCTCGGCGCAAGTCCCAGGGCCTCCCTCGCGCTTATGAAAACAGCCCAGGCCTTGGCGCTTTTTGACAACATGGACTTTGTGAGTCCGGATCATATCCGGGAGATCGCGGTCCGGGTCATTGCCCACCGGCTGATTTTAGACCCCAGGCTGAAATTTTCCGGTGTGTCGGCCCAAACCCTTGTGGAAGAGATCCTGGCCTCCATCCCGGCGCCCGTATGAGAAGGGGGTGTGAATGAGGGCGACGGCAAGATTCTTATACCGCTCCTATTCTCTTTTTCATTCCATTTCCTTTTGGCTGCAACGGCATATCACGCCGGCCGGGGCCCTGATGGCCGGGATACTTTTGTTGACAGGCCTATTCGGGCTCAACATGTTCAGGACCACCCTTTACCAGGCCATGGCCCTGAGCCTTTTCGTCCTTGTTGTCTCCGCTATTCTGAGCCTGGTTCCCTTCCGGCCCCGGATAAGGGTGAAGCATCTTTTTCCCGTCTATGGAACCGTGGGGGAGAAGCTTGTATATTCAATCGAAATCACCAATTTGGGCCTGAAACCGGAAAAGGGGATCATCCTTTATGAAGACCCGGCCGATCCACGGCCGGATCTGACCACCCTCTTGGCGCGGAAAGAGCCCTATGAACACCTAAGAAATGCCTGGGACAGGAAAATCCTTTATTACCGGTGGGCCTGGCTCATCCTTAAGTCAGGAAAGGCCAGGCTCAGATCCATCCCCCTGCCGGACCTGCCGGCCGGGGAAACCCTCCGCGTGACATCGGATTTTACCCCCGGTTTCCGGGGATATCTCCATTTTACCGGGGTTACCCTGGCCCGGCCCGATGCCTTGGGGATCTTCATGAGATGTTTCAGGATACCAAAAGCGGAAAAACTCCTGGTCCTGCCCCGGCGATACCCCCTTCACCCTCCGGATCTGAGGTCAAGACGCCAATACCATCCGGGCGGGGTCAGCCTGGCCTCCTCCATTGGAAATTCCGATGAATTCATGGGCCTGCGCTATTACCGTCCGGGGGACCCCCTGCGCCATATCCACTGGCGGAGCTTTGCCAGGACCGGCGAACTGGTGATCAAGGAATTTGAAGATGAATTTTTTGTGAGATATGCCCTGATCCTGGATACCTTTGTGTCCCCGGAAAGAGAAGCGGTTTTCGAAGACGCGGTGAGCATTGCCGCTTCCTATGCCGCGGCCGTGGAGCCCCATGACGCCATCCTGGATCTCATGGTGGCGGGCAAAAATATGTATTCATTTTCCTCGGGCAGAGGTCTTGGTAGTTCTGAAAAAATGCTGGAAATCCTTTCCTGCATTGAACCCTGCCCGGATAAAACCCTCCTGGAACTGAAACCCGCCCTTGAAGCCGGTTTAAAAAAAATATCCGGCGCGGTCTGTATTTTCTCCGGTTGGGACAGGGCGCACGAAGAAATACTCCGGATGATCCGGGAGGCCCTTGTGCCGGTCTTTGTCGTTGTCATCGCGGCCGACGCATCACACAAGGCGGCCTTGGAACGAAAGACCCGGAATCTTGATCACAGGGTCAGGGTGGTTCAAACCGGAAAAATTTCAGAGGGGCTTTCAGCCCCATGAAAACCCCGCTGTTTTATCTGGGTGCGGCCCTTGCTTTCTGGGGGTGGCAGGCGGAACTCCTGTGGACCGGCCTTGGCCTCGGCCTTGTCCTTGAATCAGCCCGGATGGTGAAGACTAAGTTTGAACTGCAAGCTTCGGATTTTAACAAATTCGTGGACATCAGCACCGTCCTTCTGGCCGGAACCATCGTTCTGGCCTTGGCCACGGAGACGCAAAAAGCCAATCTCATCCTTTTAAGATGGCTGCCCCTGATCTTTTTCCCCATTATCGGGGCCCAGGAATTCTCGGCAAGGGGCCGGATGGATATTGCCTCCTTTTTCTTTGCCGCCCGGAAAAAGACCGAGATGCGGTTTTACTCGGCAAGGGAAGTGGATGTGTCCTATATTTACGCCTTTTTCTGTCTTATGTCTTCGGCCTTTGCCAATGCAAAGGGAGGTCTTTATTTTTTCAGTATGGCCGGGTTCCTTGCCTGGGGACTTTGGCAGATCCGTTCCCCGCGGATACCTCTTGCAGGATGGGTCCTCTGCCTGGTGGCCGCGGCGGCCCTGGGCTATGAGGGCCAGGTGGCGGCACGGGCAGCCGGCAGGGCCGTGGGCCGCTGGGTCATGTCCTATTATGCCGGGTACTACGGCGACCCCTTTAAAACCTATACGGCCCTGGGCGAAATCGGGGATCTGAAATTATCCGATAAAATTGTGCTCAGGGCCTTTTTTGAAGATTATGCGCCGGGAAAAAGCTATCTGCTCCACAGCGCCACCTATAACCGGTTTGCCTCTTCCAACTGGTTTGCAAAATACGAATTTGAACGGATTGAAGGAAAAAAGGACGGAAGTTTTTGGCAGGTAAACCCGCCTGTGAAAACCCCCCTGAAGATGACCCAGTATTTCAGGCTCCACAAAGGCAAGGCGGTTTTAAGCCTTCCCCCCGGCGTGGTGGACCTTTCTGAAATGAAAGCCGGGGATTGCGAGAAGAATGCGGTCCAGGCCATCCGGGTCGAGGACGGTCCCTCCCTTATCAAGGCCGTGGTGTCCTATACCGGGGCCTCCGTCTATGACGCCTTGCCCGGTCCCGATGATTATGCCGTACCTGCCAAAGAAAAACCGGTCTTTGAAGCTGCGGCTCAAAAGCTCGGCCTTGAGGACAAATCCGAAGAGGAAATTCTGAAAATGGTCCACGGCTTTTTTTCAACCGGATTTTCCTATTCCCTGGAACTGAAGGGCAAGGGCCAAGCCCAGACCCCTCTGGAAAATTTTTTGTTTCACACCAAGGCCGGGCATTGTGAGTTTTTTGCCACGGCCACGGTGCTTTTATTGCGGCAGGCCGGGATCCCGGCCCGGTACGCCACCGGGTTCATGGCCCATGAATATTCCCGCCTGGAAGACGGCCTGGTGGTCCGGCTCAGGGATGCCCACGCCTGGACCAAGGTCTTTGTCAATGGGCAATGGCGGAATTTTGATACCACGCCGCCATCCTTTCTCGATGTTGACGGGGAAATGATCCCCACCTCTTTTCTGGAAGACCTTTTTTCTTTTTTCGGCTTCAGATTGTCCCGGCTTCGCCATGAAACCGGGGCCAGACTCATGGAGACCTACGGATTCTGGCTCATGCTGCCCCTGGGCCTGATGTTGCTGGTAAGGCTTCGAAAATCCGGTCAGATCAAACGAACCCGGGATGCGGGCCGGCCGGGCCGGAAAACAAGGCCCGGGCCCAAGGCGGAGGGATTTTACAGGATTGAAGAAATCCTGTCGGAAAAAGGCCGGCCCCGGCATGCCCACGAAACCTATGCCGCATGGCTGAAACGGATTTCCCCGCAGTTGGAAAACCCGGCATTGACGGAGCAGCTTTTTCAGGTTCTGGATCAGCATAACCGGTGGCGGTTCGGAAGGCCGGAACAAAGCGGGCACATTAAAAGAAACTTGGATGAAAATCTTATGGCCCTATCGGAAAAACTGCTTGCCCTGATCTGAATTTTTTGAAAAGATGATTCGCTTTCAGAGGCCTGACGCCATGAATCAGGAAGGCCGGACGAACAGGAAAGGAATTTTATGAACCCTGAAAAAGACACTGGAGATATGACGGCCACGGTCAGGGCCTTGTTTGAGATATCCAATACAGTCAATACCATGGATTGCCTTGATGATCTTTATCCCGCCATTCACACCTCCCTGAAGAACATCCTGAACCTGGAAAACTTTGCCGTGGTCATCTATCATAGAGAAAAGGATGCCGTCACCTTTCCTTATTTTGTGGATGAAAAGGACCAAAACCCCGGGGAAATACCGGATATCAGCAGGAAACAATCCCTGGCGGCCCAGGTGATCAATGCCGGGAAACCCCTGATATTCCATGAGGAGGACATCCTTCAAATGAGGCGGGAAGATAGGGTGACAACTCCCCTCGGATCAGTCTGCAAGGTTTGGGCCGGGGCCCCGCTTAAGGTCCGGGGCAGGGTCCTGGGCGCCCTTGTGGTCCAGAGTTACCGGTCTGAAACGGCCTTTAAAAAGACAGACCTGGCCCTTTTAAATTCAGTGGCTGAATTCATTGCCGCGGCCATTGAGCGAAAGCGGGCTGAAAAGGCGCTTCAGGAAAGCGAAGCAAAATTCAGGGGCCTTTTCGATACCGTGCCCTACGGATTTTATACCTCGTCCCCGGAAGGATATTATATTGACGCAAACCCTGCCTTTATCAAAATGCTGGGCTATGCCGGCCTGGAAGAACTCAAATCGGTTCACATCCCGGCACGCGTCTGTGTCCCTGAGGCGGAACCGGACGGCCTCCCGGACCGGCGCCAAACCCCTGGGTGCATTGACGGCCAGGAAACCTACCGGCTGAAACAGAAGGATGGAAGGATCATCTGGGTTGAAGACAATGCCCGGTATATTAAAAAAGAGGATGGAACCCTTCTTTTCCGCCAGGGCATCTGCAGGGATATCACAAGGCGCAAAAAGATCGAGGATGCCCTTCATGAAAGCGAGTCCAGATTCCGTGCGGTCTTTGACCATTCCTATGACGCCATCTTTATCCATGAGCCCGACGGCCGCCTCATTGACGTGAACAAAACCATGCTCAGGATGTTCGATGTTTCCCATAATGAGGCCCTGACCTATACGGTTGACGATTATACGGGGCCCGAGGTCAGCATGGACGTTGTTCAAAGGAACTGGGCCCGGGTCATGGCCGGAGAAGATCTTTTCTTTCCCTGGCAGGCCCGGCGTCCCAAGGACGGGTCCCTGTTTGATGTGGAGATTTATCTGACCCGGATCATTCTGGGAGGAAGGACCCTCATTCTTTTCAATATCCGCGACATTACCGAGCAAAAGCAGGCCGAGAACGCCTTAAGAGCCAGCGAAGAAAAATACCGGCTCCTTTTTGAGAATTCCGTTGAAGGCATTTTCCAGACTTCTCCCGATGCCCGGTATCTTTCCGTCAATCCCTCCTTTTTAAGGCTTTTCGGGTTCGGGTCCCAGGAGGAGCTGGTCAGGCATTTTAAGAATATCAAAAGGCAGTATGCAGATCCAAAAGACAGGGAGAAATTCAAAAAAGCCATTGAGTTAAAAGGTAGCCTAACGGATTTTGAAACCCGGCTCCTGAAAAAGGACGGGACCCCGGTCTGGGTATGCCTGAACGCCCGGGCGGTCAGAAATGACAGGGGGAACCTGCTTTACTATGAGGGATTCATCCAGGATATCACCGGCCGCAAACAGGCCCAGGATGAACTCTATGAGGTGGCCATCCACGATCATTTGACCGGGATCTGCAACCGGCGGTATGTGTTTGAACGGCTTAACGCCATGGTTGAAGAGCATCAAAGGAAGATCCGGGATTTTTCCCTTTCCATCCTGGACCTGGATTTTTAAAAAATCAATGACACCCATGGCCACCGGCCGGGGACTATATTCTCCGGGAATTTGCCGCCATTCTGTCTGAAAGTTTCCGCCCCTACGACCTTGTGGGGCGATACGGGGGTGAAGAATTTATCGTTGTCACCATGAACACCGATATCCGGCAGACCCTTAACATGCTGGAAAGGCTTCGGGATATTGTCAAGGGCCGGATTTTTGATTTTAACGGCGTCCAGATCCGGCTCACCTTCAGCGCCGGCGTTGCCAACACCCATGAACCGGAACTGGAGATGACGGTGGAAGCCCTGATCCGGAAGGCGGACCAGCGCCTTTACCTGGCCAAGCAACAGGGCCGGGACAGGATTGTCTGTGAATCCCCAACCCCCGGAACTCCGTCATCATGCCCTGAAGGCCATCAGGCCACCTTCTGAAAAACCTTTTTCCCTGCACCGCAGACCGGACATTTATCAGGCGCCGCTCCCACCTCAATATAGCCGCAGACCGGGCAAAGATAAAATTCGCTCACATCCAGGTCAATTCCCTTTTGAACGGCCTCCAAGGCCTTGGTATAGATGTCGGCGTGGACCGCTTCTGCCGCAACGGCAAATTGAAACATGGTCTTGGCTTTGTGATCTTCTGCCACCGCCTTGTCCACCATGGGCGGATACATATGGGTAAATTCTTCTGTTTCCCCGGCAATGGCGGCCCGAAGATTGTCCGCAGTGGACGCAATCATGTCCAGGGCCTTTAAATGCCCTTCTGCATGTATCCGCTCGGCTTCCGCAGTGGTCAGGAACAGCTTGGCGATATTTTTAAATCCTTCTCTTTCCGCTTTTTTTGCAAAGGCTCTGTATTTCTGGTTGGCCTGGCTTTCTCCGGCAAAGGCTTCTTTCAGATTATCATGGGTCGTGGGCATGTTGCCTCCTGGTATAAGGTTGATGGATTTTCCGGATTATAGCAAAATTGTTTCCAGTACAAAAGCGCCTATTTTGTTTCTGAAAGAAAATTTCAAGGCATTGGAAGACAGGCAGGCGGGGTAAGCTAATTATTTTACCGCAGATGAGTTTCAAAGATCGGATAATACTTGAGCTGGGCTGGAGGGCTCATTCATTTTTTTATAGAGGTGACTTTCCACATTTGGATCGACACCACTGAGGATTAAGAAATTATTTTTTTTTGATTAATTCTTAAAACTCAGAGTTTACCATGATTGACTCCTCTTTCATAAATTGATAACTATGCGGGAATGATAGATATTTAAATTTAAAAACAAGAGGCAAACAAAATGTTCAAAGTTAGAACTATCGACCGAACAGTTTTCTTGACTTTGCTCATATCCTTTCTTATGCTTCCAACCATCGTGGAGGCATCTATCGTCTATTCTGGAAAACTTAACCTCACGGGACCAGACTTTAATCTGGACTTGAACGGAGATGGCACAGTGGATTTTTCATCAGGATGGACGATGATGATTTCAGGAAACTTATACGGATTGTATGCTTATACTGCCGCAGTTGGCAACATGGAATTTATTAACAATAAGTTAGGAGGTATTGCAGGGTCTGAGATGCCCGGTTTTATTGTTCCTCTGGACTATGGGATTCTTATTGGCCCAATCGTACCAAAGGGACTCATCTGGTCTTTTAATTCCAACGATGGAATGATGTGGACCTCGCGTGATTTTTATTCTACCCCTATGGAAACTTATTCAGGTATTTGGAACGATGTTAAAGGCAAATATCTCGGTTTTAAACTAATCGATTGGACTGAGTCTTTTTATGGTTGGATTCAGTTTGATACCGATAGTCAAAACAACATCACCCTTATTGATTACGCCTACGAAAGCAATCCGAACACTGCGATACAGGCCGGAGTCTCACAAGTTCCTATACCTTCATCATTGGGAGCTTTGTTTTCAGGCTTACTAATTATATCCTATATGCGGTTGACTATCATGAAAAGAAATGGGAGGGAATAAAATGAGATTAGGGTTATTATTGATCTCTTGTTTTTTAGTCATTTTTACTTCAAGTGTAGGCTATTCATATTCAAGTCATTATGAATTGCTTTCAGATTCAACAATTGAAATACAAGACGTGGCATTAAGCTTGACAGGCACATTTGATTTTTCTCCTTTGCTTTTGCCAATTGGGCCAAATGGACCTTTTATTCCTGAGGGGGGACACACCCATTATTATGTCAATAACTTAGTACTGTCAGGCGGAGATGAAAGGATAATTCAGGATTATACTTCGTTCCATGAACATGCCTCTATTTTTTTCCCAGACCTCACACCTAGCATCATAAGTCTTGTATTGGGCTCGGGAGGAATAGTGGAAGAAATGTATGGCCTTGTAATTGATAGGACATATTTATCAGAACCCACACCAGATAATTTGTACTTCAAGGATCGGGTTTTAATACCCCAATCACCATATGGTAGTTTTAATTATTTTATAGGTTTCGATCCGTCTGTGGATATTTTTCCTAGTGAAATATTTTTAACATATGTGTTGGTTGAAAAACATATACAGCAGTCAAAGATGGTTCATCAACCCCATTTGATTGGTTGGCAACTCTTGAATCGAGCCAACTGATTGGGACCTTGTCAATTCATGGCGCCAATTTAAATCCTGTTCCCATCCCAGGCGCTGCCTTGCTGTTGGCTTCCGGTGTTTTGGGATTGGTACGATACCGACAGATTGGCATTAAAAAGAATATCCGTATCTCTGGTGCGTTTTCAGAAAAGGTGTTACAAAAAAACATCCGGTAAATTTACATCTGCCGGAACAAATGGGAAAAGGACCGGGATACCATGAGGGGGTCGTCGTAGCCGTCCAGGCGGACCACGTACCGGCCCGTCACGGAGCGGCTGACCTTTTGAATGGCGGAAACATTGACAATGGCGCCCCGGTGGATTTTCCAGAATTTGTCCGGGTCCAGTTCTTCTTCCAGTTCCTTGATGGTCTTGCGGATCAGGGATTCGGTATGGGCGGTGATGACCAGGGTGTATTTGTCTTCGGCCTTGAAGAGCAGGACATCCTCCACCCGGATCAGGCGGATGGTGTCTCCGTGCTGGGCCCTGATCCACTGGAGAAAGGGCGAGGTTTTGTCCCGGACGAGTTTTTTTCAAGCAATTGCAGAAGAGGCCCCAAATCCCTGTTCTCCTGCGCCGGTGCGGCCATTCTTTTTTGCAGCGCTCCAGGCTTGCGGCCAGCCGGTCTTTTTGGACGGGCTTCAGGAATATAATCCAGGGGCTTCGCTTTCAAAGGCTTCCACGGCATACTGGTCATAGGCCGTGATAAAGACGATGGTGCATTGCCCCGAGATTTGTTTGGCCACTTCCAGGCCGGAAAGCCCCGGCATATTGATGTCCAGGAACACGATATCCGGGGACAGGGCATGAAAAAGGTTCAGGGCTGCCGGACCGTTGTCCGCTTCCCCGGCAATGGCCAGTTCGGGCCAGAGCCGGTTCAGCAGCCGGACCAGGTGCCGTCTCAGTTCCGGTTCATCATCGGCGATGAGGGCTGTGATCTGCTTCACAGGGGATCTCCACAATGGCTTTCAGGCCCGAAGGGGCCAGATCTTCAAAATTCAGGCCGGCCCGGTCCCCGAAAAGGGAGGCCAGCCGTTTCCGGATATTTCCCGTCCCGACTCCGGTGGCGGAGTTTTCCTTGATTCCCATGCCCGTATCACTGACTTCCAGGGTCAGCAACCCTTCCTTACGGCAGGCGCTGATCCGGATTTCGCCCCCTTCAATTTTGGGTTCAAGTCCGTGTTTGATGGCGTTTTCCACCAGGGGCTGGAGGATCATGGGGGGGATTTCAAGGTTCAGGACATCTTCCGGGATATCCAGCTCATAGGACAGCCGTTTTCCCATCCGGATTTTGTAGATGTCCAGATAGGTCCGGATCATGCCGATCTCATCGGCCAGGCGGTTGGCGGGTTTTCTGGACTGGATCAGGGAGGTGCGCAGATATTGGGTAAGATTTTCCAGCATGCGTTTCCCGGTTTCAGGGTCGTGTTCCAGGAGGCTCAGGATATTGGAAAGGGTGTTGAAGAGAAAATGGGGTTCCACCTGGGCCTGGAGGAGTTTTAAATCCGCATTGAGTTTTTCCTTTTCCAGAACGGTGCGCCGGAGATTTTCCTCGTTGGCCGAGAGCTTGAAACTGGTATATTTTTCATAGAGGATGAAGCCGAAGGAAATGACAAAGCCGATGATGGAGGCCACGATAAGCATTTCCATGGGGATCCGGCCGGGAACGCTTGAGAATTTATGAAGGTTCAGCCGGGTGGCCAGAAAGCTGCCCAGGAGGGCTCCGCCAAGGACGCAGAGGATAACGAT
>JAAUSZ010000174.1 GCA_012031875.1 Desulfobacula sp. | reverse complement strand
CACCTGTCCGGAGAGGGTTTCAAAATCTTCGGTCCTGTCGTATTTGGGTGCTTTATAAAAGGGGTTGGTAATATCTGAAATTGTGTTGGGCGCGCGCCGTATTCACCTGTTGAGCGTTGCAGGGTCAGGCCGATTTCAGCCTCGTCGTTCAGTTCATACCCGAAATTGCCGAAGAGGCTCAGGCGTTCATCATCACTGTTGGCCCGGGTGCCGCCGTTTTCCAGGGCCGTGGCCGTGAAATCATCGGAAAGCTCGAAACCGTCGGATTTTGTGTTGTTTATACCGACAAAAAAGTCAGCCTTTTCGTTGCCGCCGGAAAGGTTGGCCTTGCTGTAATGGTTGCCGTGCTCGTCCATTTCACCGGAGACTTCGCCGCCAAGTCCCTTGGTTCCTTTTTTGGTGATGATATTGATGACTCCTGCCAGACCTCCCTGTCCGTAAAGGACCGAATGATTCCCATAGGACATCTTGATTTTGGAAATATTTTCAGTGGAAATGAGGTGGGGATCAAACTGGCCGTCAAAGGATGAATTAATGGGAATCCCATTCAGCAGCAAAATGGTATGCCGGCTTCTAAAGCCGCGGATATTGATTCTCGGGACCCCCTCCCCGCCCCGCCGGACATCGACCCCGGGCAGGAGTTCCAGGGCATTGTCAAGGGTCGTCACATGCCTTTTCTCAATGTCGGCCGCCGTGATTTCCAGGGTCGGAATGGTATCCGCGCCGGGGCTGTCTGCTGAAACAACCACTTCTCCAAGGGAAAAGACGGTTGTTTCCGGCTTTTTTGTATCGGCTGCATTTATATTGGAAGCACTGCAGAACAGACACAGCAGGGCTAAAAACAGAGAAATCCGTTTAATCGTCATCATTTTTCTTCCTTTTGCACAGTCTAAATTTTAGTCATAACACAGCTATAAAATGTGCTAATCAATCATAATGGTTTGTTTTTGTCAATATTTTACACCTCATCCTTTAACCATCCTCGTAATAATAATAAATCTCACCCTTAATGACAGACAATGTTGGTTATAAACAATGATATATTGAGAGATTGCCCTGAATCCCGGCTGGTTTCTTCTTGCTGTTCAATATCAAATTGCTGATTTTGAAATTTTATTGGTTATAGTTTGTAATTATTGGTTTGTTTAATAAAAACAATCCATGATTACTTGACAGAATCAACTAAAAATCATATCAGGTTTTTTTCTGAATTAAAGACAAAACAACAAAGAAGAGTGAATATGATATTCGACAGGGTCTATTGTTCAAAACTCATTGTCCGGATTCTTTTTATGCTGATGATGATTCCGGTTTCCCCGGCCTTAGCGGAAAAGCGGATGGAAAAAGACCTGGACAATGACGGCCGGCCGGACCAGGTATCGATCTATAACGACGCCGGGGTTATCCTGAGGGTCGAATCCGATAAGGACCAGGACGGTTTTTTTGAAAGCCTCCAGCATTATCAGGAAGGGAAATTGGTCAGGATCGAAAGGGACACGGATAACGACCGGAGGATGGACAGCATCGATTTTATTGAAAATGAAAAAAGAACCCGCCAGGAAAAGCTTGATCCAAAAGGAAACCTGGTCCAGGTGTCCATGTTTGATGGAGCCGGGCAGATTCTTCTGATGAAAAAGGATACCACCGGGGATCAAAAATTCGATACCCTCTATCATTTCACAGCCGGGGTACTCTCGTCTTCCACAAAAGACACGGATGCCAATGAAAAACCCAATGTCTTTTGCATTTACAAAAACCAGGTGCCGGTGGAGCAGAAGGTGGATGATAATGAGGACGGAGTCATGGACAAGGTCCTTGTCTTTAACGCGGAAGGGGAACTGGAAAAGCTTTATAAAGAGCCCTTTGCAAAAGATAAATATAAAAACCGGGTGTCCTTTGAAAAAGGAGAGATCCTCTCCCAGGAGCGGGACAGAAATGAGGACGGCAAGCCCGATGATATCACCCTGTTTAAAAAGGGAATCGCCTCGGAGCAAAAAAAAGACAGTAATTTTGACGGCCGGTTTGATGTGGTGACCCTATTTGCCAACGGCCTTCCCAAAACCCAGGAAAAGGATACGGATTTTGACGGGAAAATGGATTACCTGGCCGAGTTTGACGACAAAGGCGAGGTTTTAAAAACCCGGGAAGATACAAACGGAAACGGAAAGCCGGACCGGATCCGGTATTACCGGGCAGGCAGCCTTTACAGGATTGAGCAGGACGGCAATGACGACGGATTTTTTGAAACCGTTTCCCTGGTGGAAAACAATACGGTAACAAAAAACCTCATAGACCGGAACCAGGACGGCAAGGCTGATATGGAAGTCTTTTTCAACGGGAACCAGGAAAAGAAGCGCCTGATCAGCGATGCGGACTATGACGGGTATTTTGAGAGTACCCAGGTGTATGACAACCCGGCCTGGACCACCATTGTTTCCCTGGATTCAGACCGGGATAAAATCGTTGATGTCCGCTCTTATTATAAAGATACGGTGTTACGGCAAAAGGAAATTGATGAGGATGGGGACGGGGTCATGGACCTGGTTGAAGTTTTGATCAAAAGGGGGCAATTGACCGTGTCGAAGAAAAAAAATCCGGGAAAACTTCCCTGACCTGGTTTTACGGCAAGGGGGAAGCCCTTCTCCGGGGAGAAGAAGACAGGAATCAGGATGGAAAAACCGAGATCTGGTATATTTATGAAAACGGTAAATTAAAAACCGTGCAGGAAGATACCAATTTCGATGGCAAGCCCGATGTGTGGGAAGACTATGACGAGATAGAGGCGCTTGTAAAACGGGCAAAGGATCTTGACTTTGACGGGACCCCCGATTTTACGGATGTTGTTGGAAACGCTGAAAAAGATACCTAGTTGTGGAGGAAGTGATGCTGGAGTTGTTTTTAAAAGGCGGGATATTGATGTACCCGATACTGCTGTGTTCCGTCCTGGTGATTGCCATTTTTTGTGAACGGATGGTCCGGTATGCGGTTATCCGCGGCCGGGGAGAAGATATAGAGATCAGGGTGGCAAAATTGATGAAGGAAGGGGATGAGGAAGCAGCCCTGAACGCGTCCAAGGAGAGCAATTCCCATATGGGGAGGGTTCTGGAAAAGGCCATCAAGGCCAGGGACCTTGAAAATGAGGTGCTTGAATCCGTGATTGTAAATGCAACGGAAAACGAGGTCAGGGACCTGTCCTCCTATCTCCAGACCCTGGCCACCATCGGCAATATCGCACCCTTGCTGGGTCTTCTGGGAACCATTATGGGCATGATCAAGGCCTTTATGGTGATCCAGGAAATGGGCGGCAAGGTCAATTCCGCGGTCCTGGCCGGGGGGATCTGGGAAGCCATGCTGACCACGGCCGCAGGGCTCTTTGTGGCCCTTCCCACCATGGCGGCCCACAGTTATCTGTTGTCAAAGGTGGACCGGTAC
Source organism: Desulfobacula sp. (assembly GCA_012031875.1). Lineage (GTDB taxonomy): Bacteria > Desulfobacterota > Desulfobacteria > Desulfobacterales > Desulfobacteraceae > Desulfobacula. The sequence goes on along the minus strand of JAAUSZ010000174.1, from coordinate 6,852 downwards.
GAGGCAAGGCTTCAAAACGGGTCCGTCCTTTTTCTGAAGGCCATTGCCAAAAAGGCGGCCTGATATGCTGGCCTTTAAAAAAACAAAGAACCGGTATCAGATGCAGTCCCCCCTGACCTCCCTGATTGATATCGTGTTTCTCCTGTTGATCTATTTTCTGTTGACCACCAATTTTATCGTGGAAGAGGGCATCACCATCAAACTGCCCGATGCCAAGGCCTCGGCCCCCCAGATCAAACAGGAAATCACGGTGACGGTGGATGAGGAGGGCAGGGCCTATATGGCGGACCAGGAAATCCCCCTGGATCAGCTCTATACCCGGATCAAGGACATGATCGGCAAGGACAAGGACAGGCTGGTGATTATCAAGGCCGACAAAACCGTGATCCTGAACAAGGCGGTCAAGGTCATGGACATTGCCAAGGCGGCCGGGGCCTCCCGGCTGAGTCTGGCCACGGAAAAAGGACTATAGGAAGGCATGGCGGAAAAAAGATCTCCCAACCGGCTGCTCCAGGGCTTTATCCTTGTTTCACTGGCGGTCCATGTCCTGATCATCCTGCATGCCACCGGGATTTACCAGAGCAAGGCCCTGTCCTTTATTGAGTTATCCCTGGATCAGACGGCCAAACCCGATATCCGCGTGATCCCGACACCCCGGATCCGCCAGGCCGATCTTAAGGTGGCCGAGGTCAGGACCGACCCGGTCAAGGATTTTAAGGCCCCCCGGATTCAGGTAGATGAGGTGCAAAAGGCCGATTCCCAGGATGTGCTGAACCTTCCCCAACTGCCGGACAAAATGGATGTGTCAGGCCTTTCCGGCTCACGGCCGGCCGGGCTGAATACGGGGGGTGCCGAAGGCCGGGTCGAGTTCACCAATGCCAAGGAGTATTTTGACATGCTGAACCTCAGGGTCCAGCGGTTTAAGGAATATCCGGAATCGGCCAAGTCGGCTCATATTGAGGGAAGGGTCCAGATCGAGTTTGTTCTGCTCAAGGACGGGACCCTGTCCGAGGTCAAAATTCTGAAAAGTTCCCGGCATAAAAATCTGGATGAGGCAGCCCTCTCGGCTGTGAAAAAGGCATCGCCTTTTCCGCGGCCCCCGGATTTCCTGTTCAAGACGCCGGTCACCATGCGGATCAGTATCCTGTTTGAGCTGGCCTGATGGAGGGGATTTAATATGCAAAGGGTGTGGTTTTTTCTTCTGGTATCGGTTTTATTGGTTGTCCCGAACGAGGTCCTTGCAGCGGACGGCGGCGCTCGGACCCTCATGGACATGGCCGGGCGCCGGGTGGTCATCCAAGGCCCGGTGAACCGGATGGTGACGACTTTCAAACCGGCCACCCTGTCCGTGTTTTCCCTGGGCCTCGGCCATAAGCTTGTCGGCGTGGACAATTCTTCACGGCAGGACCCCCTGCATCTGGCCGTATTTCCCGGCATTGCCGATGTGGCCGGGGTGGGAACCAAATCCATGGGCATCAGTTTTGAAACCCTGGTGTCCCTGAAACCGGACCTGGTGATTCTTCATGCCCAGAAGGAAGGCCTTTCCCTGGCAGAGCGGCTTGGCGCCATGGGCATTCCCTCGGTCATCATCCTGCCGGAAACCTTTGACACCATCAAGGAGACCCTGAGGGTCATCGCCGAAGCCGCGGGCGACCCCGGAAAAAGCCTTTCTGTGGAAAAAGAGATGGATGCCGTGACGGACCTTGTGGCCCGGAGGCTCGCCACCCTGGATGAAAAAGACAGGAAAACAGCCTATTTCGCCTCTTCTTTAGGGCTTTTCAGCACCACCACGGCCAATATGATCCAGCACGAAATTTTCACCCTGGCCGGGATTCAAAATGTATCCGCGGGTTTGACCGGATATTTCCAGGATATTTCCCCGGAGCAACTGGTCCAATGGAACCCGGATATCATGGTCCTGTCGCAATATTTGAAACAAGGGGGGATGGAAAGGCTGTCCGATCCCGGCCTGCAAAAGGTCCGGGCTGTTTCAGGCAAAGCGGTTTACCGGTGCCCGTCAAGCCTTGCCGCCTGGGATTATCCCTCTCCCCTGTCGGCCCTGGCAAGCCTGTGGCTCGCTCAGAAGGCGTATCCGGAAAGGTTTCAGATATCGATATCCAGGCCCGGGCCGATGAATTCTGCCGGAGTCTGTTCGGAAAAACCATGACCCAGATGGGCGGGGCCCTCAATGACGGGCTGGATTAAATGAAACCGGATGCTTCGACCCGGAGGCTGGTGATCCTGCTTTCAGCAGCCCTGGTCCTGGCATTTATCCTGTCCCTTTTATCGGGGCGGGTGTCCGTCCGCTTTTCAGACATGCTTTTCAGCTTTTTAAACTTGTTTCAGAACCATGACCCCGGCCGCCTCCGGATTTCAGAAGAACTGGTCTTTTTGTGGGTCCGGCTGCCCCGCTGCCTTATGGCTGTTTTCGCGGGGTCCAGCCTTGCCGTGACCGGCGCGGTATACCAGGCATTGTTCAGGAATCCCCTGGTGTCCCCGGACATTCTGGGGGTATCGGCCGGGTGTACCTTTGGAGCGGCCCTGGGTCTTGTCCTTCCCTTTGGTTCCCTCCCCCTGGTTCATGTTCTGTCCTTTGGATGCGGGCTTCTGGCCGTGGCCCTGAGCATCGGCCTGGCCCGGGTCATTTCCGTAAAACCCGTCATCATCCTGGTCCTGGCCGGGATGGTGGTCATGTCGTTTTTAATGCCCTGCTCATGGTGGTGAAATATTTTTCAGACCCCTATGATGAATTGCCGGGCATCATTTACTGGGTCATGGGAAGCCTGAGCCGCATCACCTGGGACAATGTCCTGGTCCTGGCCCCCTTTGCCGCGGCCGGCATCTTTTTGTTCATTCTTTTCAGCTTCAGGCTCAATATCCTGTCCATGGGGGATATCCAGGCCAGGTCCCTGGGAATGAACCCTTCTTTTTTCCGGATCATCCTGATCACGGCAAGTTCCTTTATGGTGGCGGTTTGCGTCGCGACTTGCGGACAGATCGCCTGGATCGGGCTGGTCATTCCCCACCTGGCCAGAACCCTGGCAGGACCGGAACATGAGCGGATGATCCCCGTATCCGCGCTCCTGGGCGGCATCTTCCTTTTGCTTGCGGATTCCCTGGCCCGAAGCCTTTCCTCGGCCGAGATCCCCGTGGGAATCATCACGGCCCTCACCGGGGCTCCGGTGTTTGCCTGGTTCATGTTCAAAAATCGGGGCAGCGGGTGGATCTGATGCTGGAATGTGTGGACCTCGGGTTCCGGTATAAGGATAAGGTCATCTTTGAAAACATATCCTTTCAGGCGTCAAGGGGCCGGTTTTGCGCCATCCTGGGCAGGAACGGGTCCGGAAAAACCACCCTCATTCATTGCCTGAACAGGACCCTGACCCCCTTTTCGGGCCGGGTCAAGGTCCGGGGCAGCGACCTGGCTTCCTTTAGCCGGAACGATATTGCCCGGGCCATCAGCCTTTTACCCCAGGAGCAGATCGATATCTTCCCCTACCGGGTCCTGGATGTGGTGGTCATGGGCCGGGCGCCGTTTTTAAAGCCCGCGGCCCGGCCCGGCGAAAAAGACTATGAAACGGCTGCCCGGGCCCTTCAGACCTTGCATGCCCAGGATCTCTCCCAGCGGAATTTTAACCGGATATCCGGTGGTGAGCGGCAGATTGTTCTTCTGGCCCGCTGCCTGGCCCAGGCAGCGCAGGTCATGCTCCTGGACGAACCCACCAACCACCTGGACTTCAACCACCAGCATCATTTTCTATCCTCCATCAGCCGGCTTTGCAGGGAAAAGGGGATCAGCGTGGTGGCTGCCATGCATGACCCCAACCTGGCCTCCATGTTTGCCGACGATGTTATCATGATCAAGGGCGGCCGGGTCATGGCCAAGGGGGAAAAAGACGGGGTCATGACTGAAAAATATCTCAGCCCTTTATGATATGGACATCCAAAGGATTGGCCACAATGCAGAAACTTGCTTTTTTTACAGCCCCAGAGAGAAATTTTTGAATTATCGGTTATAGGTAGTCATATTGGGCCGGAGGACAAAACATAGCATGAATAATCACAATGAAATCCAGAATGAACGGAGGAAAATATCTCTTGACCTTATATCAACCTTAACATAAGGTCAAATCCGGTTGTTAAAGAAACCGCTTTAGCAAGACGTAACGGGCAAAAAACAATAATAATTTAACGCAAATGGATTTAAAGGAGGAAGGATGAAGCAGGTGGGTCTATGTAAAAAGTTTTATATTTTTTTATTCTTATTTTTATTCTTAAATTCCATCAGCCTTGTATCTGCACAAGAAGAAAAACAGCAGGGCCAGGTCTTTGATCTGGGGGATGTGGTTGTGAGAAGTCAATCAGAAACGATCAGCAAGGTCGGTACGGTTGACACGGTTGATTATGAAATGATTGATCTGACCAATTCACGAAATTTATCTGATGCGTTGAACACCCTTCCGGGCGTCAGTATCTCATCTGGAGGCCCGAAAGCCGAAAGTTCCATCAGTGTCAGAGGCTTTTCAAATAGATATGTCCCCATATTTTATGATGGTATTCCTCTGTATATTCCCTATGACGGGTATGTGGATGGCGGCAATCTGACTACGGATAATATTTCAAAGGTTGATGTCAGCAAAGGGGTTAGTTCCGTCCTTTACGGTTTTAACACCATGGGAGGGGCCATCAATATTGTGAGCCGGAAACCCACAAAACCATTCGAAGGGTCCTATCGTCTTGAAATGACCGATGACAGTGCTTTCAATGGTAATGTTAATCTGGGAGCCAAACAGGAGAAGTTCTATTTTACATTGGGTGGCGGGTTTACTGATTCAGATGGATGGCATTTGTCTGATGATTTTGATGCTAACGTAAATGAAAATGGTGGTAATCGTGACAATTCGGACTTAAAAGACTGGAATGCAGCAGTTAAATTTGGATTGACACCTTCAGAGGGGCATGAATATGCGATTGGATATCAAACCATTAGAAAAGAGAAAGGCTTGCCTCCAACTGCTGATCCGAATGAATCTTCGCCCAGGTACTGGCGTTTTACAGATTGGGATAAACAAACCTTTTATATCATCGGTGATAGCCGGGTGACTGAGGATTTATCTCTCAAAACAAGGCTCTACCGTGATGAGTATGTTAATGTCTTGGATTCCTATAAAAATAATACATATACTACCCAGAAATTTCACAGCACCTATGATGATTACAGCTATGGCGGCTCCATGGTTGCCAGAGTCACCTATATTCCTAAAAATACCTTAAGTACATCGTTTCATTACAAAAGGATGTCCATAAAGAGCAAGGTTCTTTAAACGGGCCATGGGGAGAATATGAGCAGGACATGTATTCCTTTGGCCTTGAGGATGATATTAAGTTTACGGATAACTTAGCCTTTGTAGTAGGCATGGGATATGATATCCAGGAACCCAAAAAATCCTTTGACGGTGTCAGCAATGGTGCAATAAGGGATTCCGCATCTTCCTTCAATCCCCAGGCCGGCCTTATCTTGACAGTGATGGAAGATTTGGATATCCATTTCTCAGTGGGCCGGAAAACAAGATGGCCGACACTCAAAGAATTATATTCCGATGGCATAGACAATGATTTCAAACCCAATCCGGCATTAGAGGAAGAAAAATCCACCAATTACGAGGTTGGTTTCTCAAAACCCCTGCCTAGTTACAACAACATCAGTCTGGCCCTATTTTATTCCGACGTAAAGGACAAGATAGAAAGCGTTTCCATTGTAGACCCGACTTATAACGATCAATACCAGAATATTGATGAAGCCAGCCTTAAGGGTTTTGAAATTCAATTTAACTCTAAAATGATTCCGGATAATGATTTTGAAATCAATTATACATACATGGATGCCAAAAACGAGACACCGGGGGCAATCACCGATAAGCTTAACAGCGTTCCGGAGCATAAGCTTTATTTGAGTGATCTGTATAAATTGAATAACTGGATCTCCTTGTTTGCAAGTGCTGAATATAATGCAGGAAGATATGATGACGATGCGAACGACAATCAAATTGAGGTGGGTGATTTTTGGGTGGCAAATCTGAAAATGATTGTCTCTCTCCACAAGAGCTTCAATGTGGAAGTCGGCAGTGAAAAATCTTTTTGATGAAAATTATGAGATGGAGATCGGTTACCCCCAGCAGGGGCAAACCTTTTTCATAGCCTTTCAAGGAAGATTCTAATCCTTATCATAGCAGGCGCTCCGGATAATCGGAGGCCTGCTATCAGGCTCAAAAATGAATTTAATTCTTTTGTCGGTCTCGTGAAAGGCTTGCAATGACAAAATCAAGAATTTTAGTGTTCAGTCTTGGGATACTGGCCTTTGCTTTTCTGATCCGGGTCTATATGGTCCACGACTCCAAACAAGCCGGGGTCCTGGGCAAGACCCGGACCCTGACCGATATGAAGGGACGGACCATTGAGGTGACGGACCCGTTGAAACGGATCGCGCTTCTGGGCGGTCCCACAGGCCAAATTGCCTTTATCCTGGGGGTCCAGGACAGGCTTTGCGCCGTGACCAATACCCTTAAAATGTCCACCCTGGTCAGGGAAATGTATCCCCGGATCGCTGATCTGCCGGGGCCCAGGACCACTTCCGGCAGCATCAATATCGAAGAACTCATCAGCTCAAATCCGGACATTGCCGTTGCAGGAGATATTGACGGCGGCATCGTCCTTGAAAAGACCCGGATCCCGGTGGCCATTCTGGAAGACAGCATGGGCGAAGGACTGGTGGACATTAAAAAAGAAATCCGGTTTTACGCCTATGTGTTCAATACCCCGGACCGGCCGAAAAATATGCGGCTTTCCTGGACA
>JAAUSZ010000173.1 GCA_012031875.1 Desulfobacula sp. | reverse complement strand
CTGAGCCGCTGCTTTAATGCGATAAATTTTGGAAGAAATTATCCCCGGACAGGCTGAGGCCAAGGAGGTTTCCTTTCTTAGATTCCGGTCCCAGTAGGAATTGATTTTTTCAATCAGATCCTTGGCAGACAAGTCCGCGGCCTTAAGAAGGGCTTGCGTATGGCCTTCCTCATCTGAATTGTTTTTGGCCACAGCCTGGGCCGTTGAATGAATGATTTTTTCCCCGGTATGGACATCATAGGCGTCCAGCAGGATTTGCGCATCAAAGGTTTTTTCTTCACCCATGCGGTTGATGGCCGGAGATGAGACGGCATGTCCGAAAATAATCAGATCCGCCTTCATTTCCCGGCCAAGGCTTCTTGCCGCCTCCATATCCGCCATGGAGCCAAAGGTGATATTATAAAAGGAAGGGTCAGGGCGTTGCGGACCCATACCGGCCACCACAAACCGGTCTTCAGCCATTTTCCCGGCAATGGTTTCCTCGGCCAAAGATTGGTAAGAGGCCGGATCTTCGCCCCACCAGTATCCGGGCAGCTCATGGGCCGGGGTTTTTTCGGAAATGAAAAACATGATGACCGGCTTGTCTTTTCCGGCATCCAGGATTTTTGCATCGGCCAGGGTCTTTTGGAGCATCTCAAGATTGACCCTGGATTCCACGGCCACCAGAAAAGCGGTTTTGCTTTCAATCTCACCCAGGACCCGGTAGGTGATGATGAAATCCGAGGGATGGGACAGAATCCCGTTATACAGATAATCCAGGCTGGAGGCCAGGACCTGGGGGGTCAGCAAGGCCGGAAAGGCATTCTGGACCGCGGCGGCCAGGGCGTCGGAGACGGCCCCCTGCTTTGCCTGCTGGATATTATGGCCGGCCATCATTCTCCGGCCCGTGGTCACAGTGGTGAAAATCCCGGCATCCCCGGCCGCGAGAACAGATCCGGCCAGGACCCAGAAGCAGATGAAACACGCCAAGCCGCTTGCGGCTGGAATTCTTTTAATCATTGGCTTACACCTTTCTTTCAATGGAATACCCTGCAATCAGGCCTAAAATTTCTTTGGACGGCCCCGCTTCAAATTCTTCCAGGCATTGGACGGCCTTTTGGACATGATCCTGCGCACACTTCCAGGTATATTCGATTCCCTTGTATCGGACCAGCTTTTCCCGGAACCGGTCAAATTCTTCCGGCGTGAACCCGGTGCCGGCGATGATGCCTTCCATCCAGGCCCTGTCCTCGGGCGAAGCATGGGCAAGGCTGTAAATCACGGGCAGGGTGAGTTTGCCTTCACGGATGTCTGCACCGGGAATTTTCCCCAGGGCTTCCTTTGTGCCGGTATAGTCCAGGAGGTCGTCGGCCATCTGAAAGGCCATGCCCGTATGAAATCCGTATTGCTTTAAGGCCGTCTGCTTTTCCCTGGGGGCCCGGGCCAGGATGGCCCCGCTTTCACAGGCTCCCCGGATCAGGACAGCCGTCTTTTTCTCAATGATATCCAGGTATTCTTCTTCCGTCAGATCCGGTCTGCCCTTTTTTCAAGCTGGTTGATTTCACCCTGGGACATGTCCCCGGTAATGCCGGCAATGACGGAAATGATATCCGGCTGCCGGGTCCTTGCGGCCAGATCCAGGGCCCGGGCCAGAAGAAAGTCCCCGGTCAGAACCACTTTTGGAGCCGACCATTGGGTGTGGGCCGCTTTTTTCCCCCGTCTTGTATCGGCTTTGTCCACCACATCGTCATGGAGAAGGGTGGCCGCGTGCAGATATTCAAAAGGGTGGAAAATTCTATCTCAAATCCGCCGGCATAGCCGCAGAGCCTTGCACTGTGGATCATCAAAAGGGGACGCAGCCTTTTGCCGCCGCTGAAGAGCAGGTGGGAGGCAATCTCCCGGACCAGTTCCAGGTTGGGGTCGAGGTTGCGCTCCAGGGCGGTTTCGACCTTTTCAAGGTCCTTTTTCGTCAATTCAATGATTCTTGTTTTCAGGTCCGTTGTCATGCAGGTTCTCCGGCAAGATCATATTCAAAGGCATCTGTAATTTTTACCTTAACAAAGGTCCCCATTTCAAGCCCTTCGGCATAAATAAAGGTCACCCCGTCCACCTCCGGGGCCTGGAAAAGGGTCCGGGCGATATAGACCCCGGGCTCGGGGCTTTCTTCCACCAGGACCTCGAAGATCTTTCCCATGTGGCCTTCATTAATGGCCAGAGATATTTTGGCCTGGGCTTCCATGATCCGGTCGTGGCGGATTTCTGCAATTTCCGGCGGGACATGGTCCTTTAGCCCATGGGAATTCAGATCCTCCGAATCCGAATAGGTGAACACCCCGAGATGGTCAAACCGGATATCTTTGATGAATTTCATCAGGGTCTTGAAATCCTCCTCGGTTTCACCGGGAAATCCCACAATCAGGGTGGTGCGAAGGGCTGCCTCCGGGTCTATCCATTTTATGGTTTCAAACAGGGCATAAAGGTCTTCAAGGGTATAGGGCCGCCCCATTTTTTTGAGGATGCGGGAGGAGGCGTGCTGGATGGGCACATCATAATAGGACGCAAGGTTCTTATGGTCTTTCACCGTCCGGATCACTTGTTCCGTCAGGGTTTCGGGATGGGTGTACAAAAACCGGACCCAGGCGTCTTTGTTTTCAAGGGCCTTGGCCAGCCCGGCCAGCACCTGGTGGAACCCGGTTCCGTCCTTCAGGTCCCGGCCGTAATCCGTTGTGTTTTCAGCCGTCAGGATGATTTCCTTTATCCCCCGGTCCACCAGATGTTCCGATTCCCTGACAATATCGGCAAGGGGTCTTGAGCGCTGGGCGCCCCGAAGTTTCGGGATAATACAATAGGTGCAGCGCCGGTTGCAGCCTTCCGACACCTTGACATAGGCAAAATACTGTGAAAGCAGTTTCCGCTCTTCGGACATATCCTGGAAAGCTCTTTGGTTGGGATCGGGAAAAAGGGTAAGGGCTTTTACCTCCCTGCTTTCCACGGCGTCCAGGATACAGTCGCAGGCGGCTGTCCCCAGGAAGGCGTCCACTTCCGGCAGGGTGGCCGTCAGATCCGGGTCATCCTTATACCGCTCTGCCAGGCAGCCCGTGGCGATGAGCCGTTTGCAGGTCCCGGTTTTCTTGTATTCCGCCATTTCCAGAAGGACATCCACAGCCTCATCCGAGGCTGTGGATATGAATCCGCAGGTATTGACGATGATCACCTCGGCCAGGGCCGGATCAGGGTTATGGGTATGGCCCCGGGCCAAAAGCTTTCCCAGCATGATCTCGCTGTCCACCTGGTTTCTGGAGCATCCCAGGGTTTCAAGAAAGACGATCATAGGCTTTTGGCCATGAGGTCACCGAGCTGCTTTGAAAATCTTGCCGGGTTATCGAGCTTTCCGCCTTCGCTGATGACCGCGATATCATAGAGAAGCTCGCTGTAATCCCTGAGTACCGGGTTGGTGGTATCGGTTTCAAATATGGTTTTCATTTTGGAAAGGACCGGGTGGTTGACATTGACCTCCATGACCCGTTTTTGTTCCGGACTCTTCTGGCCGGACGCCTTGAGGATTTTTTCCATATATGCGCTCATGCCCCAGGCATCACCGGACAGGCAGGAAACGGAATCCGTCAGCCTGGCCGAGACCACCACATCCTTGATTCGGTCTTCCAGCTTGCCTTTCAGGAAGGACAGGAGGGCCGAATATTCATTTTTCTTTGCATCATCCACCTTGTCCAGCTCCAGGTCCCCTTTTTCCGCACTTTTCAGTTTCTTTTCCTTGTATTCAAACAGGGACTGGGTCACCCATTCGTCAATGGGGTCTACCATGAGAATAACCTCATAATCCTTGGCTTTCAGGGATTCCAGCAGGGGAGAGTTGATGAGGGAGGTCAGGTTTTCACCGGTCAGGTAATAGATCTCCTTCTGGCCTTCTTTCATATTGGCGATGTATTCATCCAGGGTGACATATTTGCCCTCGGATTTGGTGGTTTTGTATCTTAAGAGCGAGGCCAGCTTGTCCTTGTTTTCAAAATCCGTGGGAATGCCGGCTTTCAAGGCCTGGCCGAATTCATTATAAAATTCCTCGTATTTTTCCTTTTCCATGGCTTCCAGCACGGAAAAGATCTGTTTTACCAGGTTTTTCCGGATATTTCTGACCAGGCGGTCTTCCTGGAGGATTTCCCGGCTGACGTTCAGGTTCAGGTCCGGCGCATCCACAATGCCCTGGACAAAGCCCAGGTATTCGGGCAGCAGCTCCTTGCAGTCATCCATGATAAAGACGCGTTTGCAGTAGAGTTGCATGCCGTGCTTGCGTTCCGGCCGGAACAGGTCAAAGGGGGCCTTGGACGGCAGGTACATGAGGACATCATATTCCGTCACCCCTTCAAACCGTTTGTGGATGATCTCCAGGGGTTTGTCCCAGTTGTGGCTGATATGTTTGTAGAATTCCTCGTGCTCTTCCTGGGTGACATCCTCCTTGGCCTTGGACCAGATGGCCTTCCGGGAATTCAGGGTTTCGTCCTTCCGGATTTTCCGGAAGGTGTCGCCGATGGGTTTGCCGGCCGAATCCTTGATGATTTCATTTTCCGGGATGGGCTCGCTGCTTTCCACATTCATGATAATGGGATAGCTGACAAAGTCCGAATGCTTTTTGACAATCTGCCGGATGGTATATTCTTCCGTAAAATCCTGCTCCCCTTCTTCCTGTTCTTTCAGGAAAAGGGTGATGGTGGTGCCCCGGCTTTCCTTTTCAATATCCTCCACGGCATAGGAGCCCTTGCCGTCGGATTCCCAGCGGACCCCCAGTTTTTCTCCCTGGGCCCGGGTCTCGAGGACCACCTTGTCCGCCACAATAAAGGCCGAATAAAAGCCCACCCCGAACTGGCCGATGAGTTCCGGGGTCAGAAGATTGTCTTTTTTGGAATTTTCAAGGGCCTTCATAAAGGCGGCGGTGCCGGACTGGGCAATGGTGCCGATATTCTCATTGACCTCATCCATGGTCATGCCGATGCCGTTGTCCGAGATCTGAAAGGTTTTTTTCTCAGCATCAAGGGTGAGCCGGATATGGTAGTCATTGTCGTCGCTGAACAGTTCGGGCTGGGTCTGCTCCTTGAACCTGGCCTTGTCCAGGGCATCCGAGGCGTTGGAGATCAGTTCCCGGACAAAGATTTCCCGGTTGGAATACAATGAATTAATGATCAGATGCAGCAGTTGCTGCACCTCAGCTTTGAATTTACGTGTCTTTTTGGTTCCCATGTTCACTCCTGTTTTCAAATTTCACCGGTTAATAAATTTTTTCTAAATAATTATGGCAAAATGAAAAATGTCAAGGTATGTTACATGGCGTAATCACTCACCCCCAAAAGGAGATAAAAAATAGTCATGTCGATAATTCAACAGAAAGCCATTGCGAAAAGACTCAAGCCGCTCCTGATTTCTCTGATGATCTTTTTTTCTGCCTTGATTCAGGCCTCCGCCGATGAGGACATCTACAGAGATCTTTCCCGTATTGCAAGAGGAACGGGGGACACCTCCCTTTTTAACACATTGAACACAGCATCACGGGGCCTTGACTGGGAAAATTCAGATGAATTAAATTTTGAAGGCCATCTTCGCCTGCTTCAGGCTGAAACCCCCTCAGGCAGCCATGATGAAACCGCCCTGTATCTCATCCGGAACATTAACGGCGACCTTCACATTCTTTCAATGCCGCCTGAAGAAGAAATCCTCAAACAGGGGGACACCTCTCCTTATTTTAAATTAAAGGACAAGATGGGCAACAAGCTTGTCTTCACGGTCAAGCAGAAAAAAGCCGTGGTCAACGGAGAAACCTACAGTTTTGTATCGCTTCAGAATCAACCGGCCCAGCTTTTTCTGGACCGTATCTTTAAAATCTCCATTGTGGTCATGCTTTTCTCCGTCATGGCAGGAATGGGACTTACGCTGACACTGAATGATTTCAGGCTTGTCTTTCAAAAGCCCAGGGCGATTATTACCGGTGCAGGCCTTCAATGGATTGTCATGCCGCTCATTGCCGTGGCACTGGGGTATTTGATGGGGTTTTACCAGTCCTATCCGTTTATTTTTGTGGGCATGGTCCTCATTACCGTAAGCCCCGGAGGGGTGACATCAAACCTGATGACCTATTATGCCAAGGGCGATCTTGCGCTGTCCATCTCGCTTACCTCTTTTTCCACCGTGCTTTCTCTTTTCTTTACCCCTTTTCTGCTGGCCCTCTTTTGCGCCAACGTGCCTGAAGTCAAGATTCCGGTGGGCCTGGTTGTTCAGACCATCATCGTGCTGGTCATCATTCCCCTGACCATCGGAATGTCTGTCCGCGCGCACCGGCCGGAGTTTTCCAAACGCGCCACCCCATTTTTTTCTCTTCTGGGCATTCTTGCCCTGCTTTTTTGATTATCGCAGGACTTCTTGCCAATCTGGACATGTTTACGGATACGGAGCGCTACGGCGTGAAATATTACAGCATGGTATTTCTGCTGACCCTTCTGGGCATGGGCTCCGGAGCCGCGATTTCGAAACTATGTGGCGTCAACAATTACCAGACACGGGCCGTCTCCCTTGAAACAGGACTTAGAAACGCCTCTCTGGCCATGACCATCGCCCTGCTGATACAAGACCATATGGGTGATTTTTTCAGCTCCATGTTTTTTACATCCGCCATCTTCGGGCTATGGATGTATGTCGTCGGCTTTCTTTCCATAATGGTTTTCAAACGCCTCCTTCCCCTTGGTGATGGAGCGATCTGATTCCCTTTGAGGTTTCACGGCATCAAGGTCCGGATTACAGCACAATGGTCCTGCCCGTTGGAAAGTATTCCAGCCTTTGGCCCATGGCTTCCTTCAGCACTCGGTAGGCTTTCTTGCCGGTGCAATGGCCGGTGTAGACCCGCTCCACCGGATATTTCAGCAGCTCTTTCCCCATGGCCCGGACCTCGCCCTTGCTTCCCGCCATGGTATCCAATATGGGCAGCCCGATGAGATGAAATCCGCCGAACACGGCTTTAATGGGCTTATCTGGAAATTGCCGGGTCACGGCGGCCATCATATTCAAAATCCCGTTATGGGAACATCTGGTGAATACCACCAGGTTTTCCTCATCTTCCAGGACCAGGATCAGTTCATGCCCGAAATCGTCGGGCGCATAGGCAGCGCCTTTTTTCACAAAGAGCTTCCGGTTGCCCCGGGGCAGGTCATAAGGTCTCGGGATTTCGGTCAGGATGGATACGCCGGGCAGAATCCGGGTGAACCCTTCAACCGGTTCAAACCGGCCGGTGTGTTTCCGAAGCAGCTCCTGGTCAAGGCCGATATATTTGTTTATGAGGCCCAGGGCCCTGAAATAAAAATGTTCTGCTTTGCTTTTCCGGAGATATATCTTTGCCTTTTGATTGAGTTCCAGAAACCGGGCCAGGCCGCCCCCGTGATCGAAATGATGGTGGGAGAGAACCAGGGTATCCACGGCCCCAAGGTCAATGCCCAGTTTTTCCGCATTCCGGGCAAAGGCTCCCGTTGCCCCGGTATCAAAAAGGATATGTTTGCCTTTATGCTCAATATGGAGGGATAAGCCGTGCTCTGCCGTCGGGTCACCCCTGCCTTCCTGCGTCGTGTTTTCGATCAGTGCGACTATCCGCATTTTTTCTCCTTTCATCAGTATCTGAAACCAGCCGCCCGAAGTCCTGTCATGTTTTGGTATGGCCGGCGGACCGGCTATCTCTTTTTCCCCAGGGCAGAAGCCGCCCGTCAATGAAGATAAGGCCTGAAAAAATCAGGGCCATACCGGCGAAGGCATTCCAGCCCGGGGTTTCACCCAGGACTGCCATGCCCAGGAAAAGGGCGCTGACCGGAATTAAAAAGGTGACCAGAAGGATATTGGTGGCCCCGGCCCTGGCCAGCACATAAAAATAGATAATATAGGCCAGGGAGGTGGAAAGGGCGGCCAGGCCGAAAAGGGCGGCAAAGGTCTTGGCCGTAGGATGAAGGGCCAGGGGCTGCTCAAAGATGAAGGCCAGGGGGATCATAAAAAAGGATGATCCGGTCAGCATGCCCGTGGCCACCACCACGGGATCGATATCCTTGAACCTCCGGCCGAAAATCGCGGCCAGGGAATACAGAAAGGCGGCCAAAAGGACGGCGGCCTGACCCGCGGTCTTCATGCCGATGCCGTGTAATGAATCGATGCCCATGAGGACCGCAACCCCGGCCCAGCCCAGGAGAACCCCGGCCAGCCGGTTTTTGGTCAGGGGCTCGTCCTTGGTCAGAAAATGGGCCAGGATGACGCTGAACACCGGGGTGGTGGCGTTCAGGATGGCGGCCAGGCTGGAATCGATATGGGTCTGGCCCCAGGTGATAAGGGAAAAGGGAAGGACATTGTTCAGGGCCCCGAGAACAAGGAGGGCTCCCCAGGTCCGGGGATTCTGCGGCAGTCTCCGGCCGGTGAGGATGACAAAGGCCAGGAGCAGCAGGGCCGCCGTTCCCACCCGGCAGGCCACCACGGTTAAGGGGGTCATGCATTCCACGGCAATCTTGACAAAGAAAAAAGACGCCCCCCAGATCAGGGCCAAAAACCCGATCAAACCCCATTCTTTGATTCCCATCACCTTGTTCATAATATTCTTTTATCCCTTTTAATTCCCAAATGGTTGATATTTTTTTATACCAGGTACCATAAACCAGAGTAAAAAAATTTGCCACCCGAATCTTGCGGGGCCCGGCCCTTTGATTTAAGGCGGCCGGATGCGGATTTTCCGGGAAAACCGCCATATTGAATTTTGCCGCAATACCTGTTATGAAAGGGCTGAAATTTTATAAGGAAACTAGCCAAATGCATTATGAAGGGATGATGATACGGCCGCCCAGCGAGGCCGACAGTATTCTGTTACAGGTGACCCTGGGATGTTCCCATAACAAATGCACCTTTTGCGGCACATTCAGGGACAAGCGCTTTAATATCAAAACCGATGCGGTCATTTTTGAAGATATTGAATTTGCCCGGCAATATTGCCGGCGGCAGAACCGGGTCTTCCTCTGTGACGGGGATGTCATGATCATTCCCCAGAAACGGCTGGTCAGGATTCTGGAACGGATCAGGGAGAGGCTGCCCTGGGTGGAAAGGGTCGGGCTTTACGCCAATACCAAGGGCATTGGTATGAAGACCGATGAACAACTCAAGGAACTCCATGACCTTGGGGTAAAAATCGCTTATATGGGCCTTGAAACCGGGGATGACCAAATTTTAAAGGAGATCCGGAAGGGTGCGGATTCCGAAAAGATGATCTTCATGGGAAAACGGATCAAAAAAGCCGGGATCAAGCTGTCCGTCACAGTTCTCATCGGCCTGGGCCAGAGGGAAAGGTCCGCCGTCCATGCCGGGGAAACCGGCCGGGTGCTCACCGCCATGGACCCGGATTATGTGGGGGCTCTCAGCCTCATGCTGGTGCCGGGAACAGAACTGAACGATGCATACGAAAGGGGTGAATTCATCCTCATCAAGCCCGAAGAAATGCTGGCGGAGCTGGGCCTCATGATTGCTTCCACCCATCTGTCCGACGGCTGGTTCCACGCCAACCACGCGTCCAATTACCTTCCCATCCGGGCAAAGCTGCCCCAGGATAAAGAAAAAACCCTTGACCTCATCTCCCGGGCGCTGAAAGGGAAGGTGGCCTTGCGGCCGGAGTTTCTAAGGGCCTTGTAACCAAGAATTTATCATAACAGGAGACAAACCAATGGCAAACGCTGACACAACCCTTGACCAACTCACCGTCACCACCATCCGGACCCTTTGCATGGATGCGGTCCAGAAAGCCAATTCCGGCCATCCGGGTGCGCCCATGGGTCTTGCACCCGCGGCCTATACGCTGTTTAAATATGTTTTAAAACACAACCCCAAAAATCCGGCCTGGATGGACCGGGACCGCTTTGTCCTTTCCGGCGGCCATGGATCAGCCCTGCTTTACAGCCTGCTTTACCTGTTCGGGTACGGCCTTGACCTTAATGACCTGAAAAATTTCAGGCAATGGGGGTCCAGGACCCCGGGGCATCCGGAATACGGGGAAACCCCGGGGGTTGAAACCACCACCGGCCCCTTGGGCCAGGGCATTGCCAACGCCGTGGGCATGGCCATGGCCGAACGCCATCTGGCCGCCCGGTTTAACAAGCCGGGCCAGGCCCTCATCGACCATTATACCTATGTCATGTGCGGCGACGGAGACCTCATGGAAGGGGTGGCCCTGGAGGCCGTTTCCCTGGCCGGGCACCTGGGTCTCGGCAGGCTCATCCTGATGTATGACGACAACGGCATCACCATTGAAGGAAAAACCAATATCGCA
>JAAUSZ010000172.1 GCA_012031875.1 Desulfobacula sp. | reverse complement strand
GGCCAAGTCACGGGGCAATAGGGTTGGCTGCCTTGGTCTTTATTCCCTTCCCTTTTTTATACGGCCTCCACCCTACAGGGCACGAACCGGGTGAAGGGGGGTGCCCAGGGGATCCCGGTGGGTGTTTTGGGTCAGGCTGTTGACGTTGATGCCGTGGACCCGTCCGTCATAATGAAGGCCGAATCCGTGGGGGATCAGGATCGTGCCCTGGCAGACCTCCTCGCTGATGTGGACTTCCCCGGTCCCGGTTCCGGCTTCGGTGGTTATCCTGGCCTGGCCGCCGTCCATGAGCCCCAGGGAGCTTGCATCCGCCGGGTGAACGGCAATGGTGCAGTCCCGCTTGCCCTTATTCCACTGCGGATTTCGCATCAGGGTGTTCATGGTATACCGGGAATGCCTGCCCGCATTCAGGATCAGGGGAAAATCCTTTGGAAGCTTTAAATCTGCGGCTCAGCTTCGGCGTTCAGGTTTTTGGCCTCGTCCGCCAGCTCCGGGATAAACAGTTCGATTTTCCCGGAAGGGGTTTTGACGGCAGCCATGGGATTTTCCTCGTCGGCCTTCCCGACCCAGAGCCCCTGGGGGGTATCCAAAAGGGCCTGGAAAATCCGGTCTCCCTGGTCCATGTCCGGTTTGAACCCGGCCCTGGCCGCATTTTCCCGGAACAGGGCCGGCGCCGTCATCAGCATGCCCCAGAGGCCTGCCTTGGCTGCGCTGTCCCATTCCTTTCTCAGGGTTTTGGCCAGGATAAAGGGCATGGCCTTGAAAACCTCGGGTTCTTTGGCGGCCCAGGTCATGAGTTTGATGCCGAAGCCCATGCGGTCGCCTTTGGCCGCTTCATAGAGATCTTCGGGAATTTCCGGCACCAGCCCCAGTTTGTCCGCCAGCAGGGTGTGGATCTGGGAGGCTTCCAGGCATTGGCCCGGGGCAGGGACAAGGGGCCTCCGGAGCTGGAAATAGGCGTCGGGATAGGTCCAGGGGAAAAAGGTGGCGTCCCAGGATTCGTAATAGCTCCGGCAGGGCAGGACATAATGGGCCAGGCGGGCGGTTTCGCTCATGACCAGGTCGTTGACCACCAGAAGGTCCAGGCGGTCGAAGGCCTTTTCATAGGCAGCGGTGTCCGGATAGGAGCGCAGGGGGTTGCAGGCGCTGACATAGACTGCCCTCAGCCTTTCCGGGTGGCCGGAAAGAATCTCCTCCGGCATCACGGCTGGGGGGAAAGGACCCGGCCGCCGCCGGGGGCATGCCCGTGGCCACGGTTTTTCCATGTTTTCGGGTTCCGTTCATCGGCATGGAATCCCATGGGCATGACCATGGGCGGGATCATATTGCCGCCGGGGGTCTGGAAGATGCCGCAGACAGCCCCCAGGATATGCAGAAAATAGGAATTCAGGGTGCTGTGGCGGCCCATATAGATGCCCAGATCCGGGTGGACGCTCCATTTTTGAGTGGTCATGAGGCGGCAGAGGTGGAGTACCGTGTCAGGCGTAAGACCGCAGACCCTGAGAGCGGCTTCTGCATCAAATTCCCTGAACCAGGGCCGGACCGCTTCCCAGTCTTTGAGCCGGTCTTTCAGGTAATCCGTGGCCTCCCACCCCTTGTCCAGGATCATGGCGATCATGGCCTTCATTAAAAGGGCATCCGTTCCCGGCCGGAGGGCCAGGTGAATATTGGCAATGGCGGCGGTTTCGCTTTTCCGGGGATCCACCACCACCAGCAGGCGGCCCGGGTCCTTGGAGATGTCCTTCAGGACCTTGGGGGCCCGGGGCATCTGGTGGCTTTCGATGCCGTTCCATCCCCAGGCCACCAGCATTTGGGACCGGTGTTCGTCCGGAATGGCGATATTATACTGTTTGCCGAATACCCGGCCGGTGACCCACCAGTGGCCGCTGAATTCCTGGCCCGCGGATGAATAATAATACTGGGACCCCATGCCCCGCAACAGGCCCAGGCCGAATCCCGCTTCCATATGGCCCCCCTGGGAGCTTCCCCCCATATAGGCCAGGGACCTGGGACCGGATTCACCCACGACGGCTTTCATTTTTCCGGCGATTTCCGTCAGGGCCTGGTCCCAGGAAAGGGGTTCAAACCTGGTGTTGACCCGTTTCAACGGGTGGGTCAGGCGGCCCTTGGGATACTGGTGATACAGGACGCTGAGGCCTTTGCGGCAGGCATACCCTTGGCTCCGGGGATTTTCCTTGTCCGGAAGGACCTTGGTCATTTGTCCGTTTTCCACCCATACCTTCAGCCCGCAGTTCTGGGCGCATAATACGCAACCGGTGTGATGCCATTGTCCCATGATGCCTCCTTGAATCGGGTGTTTTTCATCTATTAGCGGTGTGTACCATATCTGCCGGCGCATTTCAACCGCCTGTTCATGTGCCTTCCGGCTTTCTGCGCTCAAGAGAAGGTAAAAAAAGAACCGCTGTTCAGGATAAAAGCTGGATAAATTTTGCCTTCCTGATTTATAATGCCGGAGCCGGGGGGGTTGAGGGGGATGAAAACGGAGGAGAAATGAAGATGCAAACAGCGGCTGAAACCGTACAAAAGCAGCGGGAATTTTTTTTGACCCATGCGACAAAGGATGTTTCCTTTAGAAAAAAGAATCTGGAAAAACTCCTGGCCGGTATCCAAAAATATGAGGGCAGGATTTTAGAAGCCCTGCATGCCGATCTGCACAAACACCCCTTTGAAGCCTATGGAACGGAAATCGGGATTGTCCTGGAGGAATTGAAATACCAGATCAGACATCTTCACCGGTTTGCCCGCCCGAAACGAAAGATGAACAATCTGCTGAATTTTCCGGGCACCAGCCAGATCATTCCCCAGCCCTATGGGGTGGTCCTGGTCATGGCACCCTGGAATTATCCTTTCCAGCTCCTCATGAATCCCCTCATCGGGGCCCTGGCCGCCGGAAATTGCGTGGTTTTGAAACCCGCGGACTATTCCCGGAACACCAGCGCCGTCATGGCGGAAATCATCCGGGAATGCTTTGATGAAAAATATGTCGCCGTTTTCACCGGAGGCCGGGAGGTGAATAACCAGCTCCTGGAGGAACGTTATGATGCGATTTTCTTTACCGGGAGCCCCTCCCTGGGGAAAATCGTCATGGAAAAGGCAGCCCGCCACCTGACCCCGGTGATCCTGGAGCTGGGCGGGAAAAGTCCCTGCATCGTGGACCAGGACGCCAATATCGAGGTGGCGGCCCGGCGAATCGTGTTCGGGAAATTTCTCAACGCCGGCCAGACCTGTATCGCCCCGGATTACCTGTTCGTGCATAAAAGCGTGAAGGATCGGCTGCTGGAAGCCATGAAAGCCTGCCTCACCCGGTTCTATACGGCCGACCCCAAGACCAGCAAAAGCTACGGCAGGATCATCAATGCCCGGCAGTTTGAAAGGCTGTCCCAGCTCATGGCCTGCGGCGCCGTTTACAGCGGGGGGCGGACTGATGCCGCATCCCTCTATATCGAACCCACCCTGCTGGTGGATGTCAAACCCGAGGACCCCGTCATGAATGAAGAAATTTTCGGGCCTATTTTCCCGGTCATGGAATTCAGCCG
The DNA here is from genome assembly GCA_012031875.1 of Desulfobacula sp. GTDB lineage: Bacteria > Desulfobacterota > Desulfobacteria > Desulfobacterales > Desulfobacteraceae > Desulfobacula. The sequence continues at coordinate 6,796 of JAAUSZ010000172.1, read as the reverse complement.
GATCGATACGGTCATCGACTATATCAACCGGCGGGAGCGGCCCCTGGCCTTTTATTATTTTTCTGAGAGCGAGGATCAGCAAAGGGATATCCTGGACAAGACAACGGCCGGGGGCGGCTGCATCAACGATACCGTGATGCATCTCAGTGATCCCTTCCTGCCCTTCGGCGGGGTGGGCAACAGCGGCATGGGCCGGTACCACGGCAAATACAGTTTCGACGCCTTCAGCCATTTCCGCTCGGTGCTGAAAAAATCCACCCGGCTGGATATCCCCATCCGATATGCTCCCTATACCCGTTGGGGGATTAAACTTTTGAAACTCATTCTGGGGTAGCTTTTATGATTATTATGGCGGACGGAGGACAATCGGTGGATACGGATACCTTAAGCCCGGAAGAGCGGCATATCATCCAGAAGCTCATGGCCTGGGCATCCCTGGTGGATTCCCAGGCAAAATTCCGGGCTAAAAAAGATGAGGCCCTTCAGGCGGGATGGAACCATTCCGGCCCGGTCCGGGAAAGCCGGGCCCTGTCCCTGGTGATCCGCTCCCTGGAAAAAAGCTCATGGAGCGATTAAAAAGATAATAAGCCCTCAAGGATTTCATAAGATGCAGTTCATCGTTGGTGGTGAGAAAATTTCTCGACATCAGTTTGAAACCGGCTGGGGCTTTTCAGTTTCCGGACGGCCGGACCGCAGATAAGAGGGGAGAAGATCATAAACCTCCAGCGGGTTTTTAATACTTCGCCGATTGTCTATTTTAAATTTATCATCACACCCGGGGTCGCTTAGATCCAAGGGGGCCGGGCTGATCGAAAGGCGGCTGCCATCCATATCCGTAAAGGGGATAATCAAAGGACCTTTGCTTTCGAGAACGTACCCCATTTGCCCGTTTCGCAGAAAAACGATGCTTCCGGAAGGATAAATCCCGATGCTTTTGATAAAGGATTGGAGAATATATTGGAGTAAAGCGTCTTTTCTGGCATAGGACCTGAATATTTCCGTGACGGCATTGATCTGGTTAAAAGCCTCTTTATAACTTGTTTTGGAGGTCATAGCATCGTACATATCTGCAATTTTACAGACCTTGGCATATAATGGGATTTTTTCAGGCGGTTCGCCTGCAGGATAACAGTGGGGTTCCCCCAGATAAAGTGCTGAATGATGATGTTTTACAATATTGGTGATAAAGGGGTTGTTTAATTTATTTTTTTCAAGAATGGATAGCCCCAGTTCATGGGAATGTTTCTTTATGATAGCAAATTCCTCATCCGTCAGTTTGCCGGATTTGTTCAGAATCTCATCCGGCACCATGACTTTCCCGATATCATGGAGAAAAAACCCAAGAGAGATGCTCTGGAGCTCATCTTTTTGAAAATGCTGATAGGTGATTTTCGGAATACCCGAAGATTTGTTGAAGGGATCGTAGACCTCATTTTCCGATGCATTCAGATGTCCACTGATCATGGTGCTGAAAACGGTATTGAATTTGTTCATGACTGCGGTTCCGATGGCACAGACATTGATGGAATGGTTGTACAGATAATCGTCATAGGAAAGGATTTCCCTTGTCAGATAGGTGAAGGGATTGTCCATAATGGTAAGGAAACCTGCCAGGCGGGATACATGGGAGCTGACTTCAGCATGGTCAAACTGTCCGCTGTTGTTTTTAATATCGTCAATGGCTTTCTTGATGCATTGTTTGGCCACTTTATAGTTTTCACGGGCCAGTTTCCTGCTTTCCTCTATTTCGTAAAGCCTTTTTCCAAGGCTGTTTAACGTGACCCCCGGCGAAATAGACGGGATCCGCTCCTGATTGGTTTGAGCGGACTCTGAAACAGGGCTTTTGGGGCCGGTAGAATATTGAACGCCCTCGGCATTCCATATCCCGCTTTTCCCGTCAGCGCTCAGAGGGACCTTTCGTATCCCGTTTTCTTTTATAATTTGAAGAGGTTTTGTGCTGGTAACGACAAAGGCCTTATCCAGCAACAAGGTTCCGTTATTATTGTAAATGTCAATCCCCGTTGTCACCTTACCACCGTTTGATACAATTTTGATAAGGGTATCAATATCAACTGTGCCAGCCAAAGCGAACTCCTTTTAGAGGGTGAATTTTTTGTTCATTCTTATCACCTGAACGAGAAATATGCAACCAAAGTTAATGCTGAAAATGCGACACGATTATTTTTTTTCTTTTTTCAATGAAGTCATCTCTGTTTTTAAGTATTCCATAAATACTGAATAGCAGTCAGGGTCGAAATGGGGAGACAATTTGTTCATGAATCCGTGGAGGGCAGGGGCCTTTGAGCAGGAGACCCGGTCCTTCCCTGCGAGGGCGTGAATCAGTTCGTCCACAGCAAAATGGGGTTCCTGTTTTGGGAAAATGAGGTCCATGTCAAAGCGGGGCCGGACCCCGGTGTATTGCCGGATCTGGGACCCGTAAAAACAGAAGGCCTTTTGAATATGCCGACGAAAAGGCCGGTCCGAGACGGACCAGAGGGCCGAGGCGCCCACACTGAAACCGATCAGGACCGTATCCGGGCCCGGGGAGGCCAGGGCCTCTGTTAAAATAGAGGCATAGGAGGCCAATCCCACCCGGTCCGTGAAATAGTCATAGGCCCGGGCTTCGGTTTCAAAACGGTGGTCAAGGCCCTGGTAGGGATCAATGATCCGGGTGTCCGGGATGGTGTCCGAAAGTTCTTGTCCCATGGCTTCAAGGGCCCGGGTCCGGCCGAAGATATCGGCAATGATAAACAGGGTTGCCACAAGAGAGGCCTCTATTTTTCCCGGTGTTTTAAAAAGGTTCCGTTCCGGTATTCCCTGAAGGCGGTTTCAAGTTCTTCGTCTGTATTCATGACAATGGGCCCCCGCCAGGAAATGGGCTCGTTCAGGGGTTTCCCGGAAATCAGAAGGAACCTCAAGGGCTTGTCCTTTGCGGTAATATTCACCTTTTCGCCGTCTTCAAAGAGGACCAGGGTTTCAGGGCCCGCCGTCTTTCGGGCCTGGGGCTCAAAATCGCCCCGGCCTTCGATGACATAGGCAAAGGCTTTATGGCCCCGGGGGATTCCATGGTCAAAGACCCCCTGGGCCGGAAGGCTCACATCCAGAAATTGGGGGTCAATGATGATGTCCCTGACCGGTCCTTCAACGCCGTTCATTTGCCCGGCAATGAGCTTGACCCTGACCCCGTTTTCCAGAACCAGGTCCCGGATGTCCTCTTTTTTGATTTCCCGGTACCGGGGCGGCATCATTTTATGGGTGGCCGGCAGATTGGCCCAGAGCTGAAACCCCCAGAGAAGGCCGTCCTCGTCCCCTTTGGGCATTTCCTGGTGAACGATGCCGCTTCCCGCCGTCATCCACTGGACATCCCCGGATGCGATGACTCCCGTATTGCCCATGCTGTCCCCGTGTTCCACCCGGCCGTGAAGGACGTAAGTAATGGTCTCAATCCCGCGGTGGGGGTGCCAGGGAAAGCCCTTGAGGTATTTTTCCGGGTCATGGGAATGGAAATCATCCAGGAGGAGAAACGGATCAAGGTCGGGCACTTCCCGGCTGCCGAAAGCGCGCTTCAGGTGAACCCCGGCCCCTTCCAGGGTGGGTACGGCCTTGAGGGTGTGTTTGATTTTCCGGATCTCGTCCATTTTTATCTCCTTTCCGTCTGCTGTTAATTACAGGATCAGGGATTCCGATGCCAGGGAGGCCACGGTATCCACTTTGATGCCCAGTTTAAAATGGGCGGACAGTTCTCCCAGTTGCCGGTGGCAGGACAGGCAGGCCGTGGCCAGGTTGGGCAGGCCCGTTTGTTTCATCTGGTCTGCCTTGGGTTTGCCCGTGATCATCCGTTTTGCCGCGCTGTGGCTGTCTTGCAGCAGGCCGCCCCCGCCGCCGCAGCAGATGCCGTCCTGCCGGTTGGGGATCAGTTCCGCCACCCCGTCGCAGACCATGGCCAGCAATTCCCTGGGGGCTTCATAGGCCTTGGATTTCCGGGCGACATTGCAGGGGTCGTGGTAGGCGATGGTGTAGGGGTGGACGCTGGGGTCAAATTTCAGGATGCCGCTTTTTGCATACCGGACCAGGAGTTCGGGCATGGAGACCACTTCAAATTTGGGTTTCCGGCCGATGAGATCTTCCAGGAGATATTTCAGGACATGGTATCCGTGGCCGCATTCCGACAGGACAAGGGTTTCGACCCCCAGCGCCTCGGCTGGCTCCACCACCATGAGGGCAATTTTTTGGGCAATCTCATCCTTGCCCACAAAATATCCCCAGTTGGTGACATCGGTGTGCCGGGAAGACAGGGTCCAGGTTTCCTTGGACGCGTAAAAAAGCCGGGCCATGGCCGTCAGATGCATGAGGTTGATGCCCAGCTCCCTGGGGTTGGGAAGGTAGAGGAGCTTTGCCCCCTGTTGGTCATAGGGAATCACGGCTTCGGGGTCATTCACGGCATCGGGGAATTCTTCGCTGACAAATTCAACGGTTTCCACAAATTCTTCCTTGGTAAGGCCGTTGACATCCCCCAGTTCCAGCCGGTTCTTCAGGCCTTTTTTGATATCGCCGGGGATGATACCGTCGGCAATGGCAAGGCTCCGGGCCTTTCTCACCACCTTGTCCATGGTGATTCCCATGGGGCAGACCTCGGTGCAGCGGTTGCAGAGCAGGCAATCCCAGATCATGGAAGAGGCCGCAAGGGCTTCATCCAGGCCCAGGGCCGCCATGCGGACCATCTGCCGGGGCAGGGGGCCTCCCTGGCCGTCAAACCAGGTGCACCTGGAATTGCAGGCCCCGCAGGTCAGGCATTCTGAAATATTGTCCCCCAGGGGATATTGGTTTAAAAGCTGGTATAAAACGGAATTTTTATTGATGGTTGCAGTGTCCATGGGGAGTATCCTTTATTCTGTTGCTGAGAAAATCAGATGTTCAAATTTCCGGGTCTCATTGGCGGCCACAGGTTCCCACAATACCCTGTCCCGGGCCACGCCGGGCAGGGCCAGAACCCTTTGAACACTGTCGCCGGCCGTCTTGTCACCCTCGTGGGACCGGCAGTTTTCCGGGTGGCAGCCGCTGACAATGACCCTGGAGGCGCCGTTTAAAAGGGCTTTGAGAATGATGTCGGCGCTGATCCGGCAGGCGCAGGGGATGGAGATCAGGGTTACATGGTCCGGCAGGGCAAGCTTTCCTGCGGCCAGGGCCGCGGAGCGCTCACAGGCAAAGACCGTGATCCTGTCTTTCCGGATCAGGCCCACCACCTGTTCATTGGCCATGGTCCTGGATTCAATGGCATAGGCCGGGCAGTTGGACACGCACAGATGGCAGGAGAAACAGGACTCCGGCACAATCTGGGGCCGGCTTTTGTCATTCATGACAATGGCGCCGTGGGGGCAGATCCGGATACAGGTCAGGCATTGGGCGCATTTTTTCTGGTTGATCTCGACCCCGGGGTCCGGCGGGGTTAAATCCGGGGCCGCCAGGAAAGAGGCGATTTCATCCAGCTCACGGGTCAGGTCATCCGGGTCTGTGTCGTCATGGCCAGTCCCGGCAAAAAGATGTTTTTGCGAAGACTTTGGGTGGGGCGGTGGCGGGTATTGGCCCATTGAAGAAAACCCTCCTTGTCCAGGGGCTGCCGCAAAAGACCGGCCAGGTCTGCAAATTCTTTGGCCGGTGCAAGGGACTTGGGAAGGACCAGGGCGTTAAAGGACAGATCCAGTAAGATGGCGGGCAGGGTGGCTTCCTTGAGCTTTATCCGGAATCCCGCGCCCGATTCCTCGATCTGAAGATCATTCCGGGTTTCATACCGGAAAAAATCAATACCCTTGCGCCGGGCCTCGTCATAGAGCCGTTGGCCCAGGGCGCCGTGGACCAGCATCTGGTTCATGATCAGGGAAATGGTCCTGCCCGCGGCCCTGGCCTGGAGGGCCAGGGTCAGCGCCAGTCTGGCCGGAGCTTTATGCTCGGGGCCGGAATAATCCAGGAGGATGGCGGCATTTTCCGGGCAGGTGTCCGGGGTGTTTTCCAGGACCTGCTCAAATTCGCCCAGGCTGAGCACCTTATGGGCCGGTCCCTTTATTGCGGTGGGGGATTCCATGGGCTGGGCCGCAGCCACGATGGCCGAACATTCCATTTGGCGGGTCCGGCCTGCGGATTCATACCGCAGGGCAAACCGGCCGGCGGCGCCGTTGACGGAAATCAGGCGGCTGCCTTTAAGAAGGGTCACAGGACTGCTCTCTGAAAGGCTTGCGCCCTTTCCGAAGAGATAGGCCGGATATCCCTTTGAGGCCAGGGCCTGGGCGGCCCGGTCCGCCTCAAGGCCTTCACCGAACACGGCCACCGGGGATTTGGCCCCGGTATCCATGCCCAGCTCTTCCAAGACCTTTTGGGCGGCGATTCTTCCTTCCTGTTGAGAGGAGAGGATATCTTTGGGGCCGGCGGCGCACCCGGCAATGATGACGTCTTGCGGGACAAGGGCCGTATCGGTATTGAAAAATCCCCAGGAGTTGGGGGTCAGGTTCAGGATCTTGGCTGTTTTTTCCAGGGTGTCCGAGGGTTCCAGGCCCACGGAGAGGACAATGAGGTCAAAGGATTGGGAGACCCTGGACTGGGTTGTCTGGTCTTCCGTCACAATTGTGGGCTGATGGGTCTCCGGGTGTTCCAGGATTTCCGCAGGAAGGCCCTGGACCAGGGAAATGGTCTTGGAAAGCCCGTTGAAAAAGGTTCTGATCTCTTTTCCGATGAGCTGGAGGTCCATGTAAAAAGCGTGATCCGGGCTTCGGGATAGAGATGGGTCAGCTTATGGGCATGGCGC
>JAAUSZ010000023.1 GCA_012031875.1 Desulfobacula sp. | reverse complement strand
CCACCGGCTCTTTGGCCAGGGAATAGGCCCGATACTGCAAGGTCTTGCCCTCACCCGGACGGACTGAAATCCCATGGTCTCGGACAGGGTTTTTACCATGAGCCGGCCATACCGGCCGCCCGGCGGATAAAATTTAGGCCCGCTGTTGGAAATGAGGTAGACGGTCCCCCCCTCTGAAACCGGTTGGTGATTTTTGAGCGGCAGGGTCCGGGCATAGCCGTGGTCATGGCCCTGGAGAACCAGATCAACGGAATACCGGTCAAACACCGGAACCAGAAGATCCTGGAAATCGGTGTTGGTTTTGCGCTGTGAAATGGAATAGACGGGCTGGTGAATGGCTACGATGGTCCAGGCCTGCGGGTTGTTGGATAAAACGCCTTCAAGCCAGAGGGCTTGTTCCGGTATCTTTTCATTCCCGTTCAAGACCACCATCCTCAGGCCCTGGTAATCAAAGCTGAAGGTGGTTTCCTCAAGGCCTTCGGGCCCGTTTTCCGGCAGGGTGAACTGGGGCCGCCACAAAGAGGTGATGCGACGCTGGTCCGCCGGGGTTTTCCGTGGGTCAGGATATTCATGGTTGCCCGCCGCAGGAACCAGGGACGTGGTGCGGGAGATCCATCCCAGGGCTGAAAAAAATTCCCCCCAGAGCCGGTCATCGGGGCCGTTGTCCACCATGTCCCCGGCAAAAAGCCAGAATCTGGCTTCAGGCTCCTTCTGAAAAGCCGCCCGGAAAACCTGGGAACACATGGAAAGCACCTCTTCCTGGACATCTCCGAAATACAGAAAGGTAAAGGGCTCCGGCGCATCCTTCGCGGTTTTGAACCGGTTCCATTCGCTCCAGGCCGGGTCCTCCCCCACCCGGTAGGCATAAACTGTTCCCGGAAGCAGGCCGCTAAAGACAACGGAATGCTGAAAAACCCCGGTTTTGTCATCCAGGGCTACGGGGGTGGAAAGGGCTGGAAAGGTCCCGGGCCTGATCTCCGGATTCAGGAGATCCGATACCGGGATGATTTCAGCCCCTGGGGAAAGGCCTTTCTCCCTTGTCCGCCAGGTAACGGCCTGGCTGCTGAAGGGGGTTTCGGTAAGATTCAGAATGATCCGTTCGGGAAGGGCCGTATCCCCGGCAAGGCCCCGGCCGGCCCACAGGAGCAGGCAAAGGCCCGCAACGATCATATGGCTTTTTATCCGTAAAAATCCTGTCATTTGACCCTCCTTTTTTCGGGTTGTCCTTTTCCTTGTCGTAGACTCTACCGCCGTACTCTTAAAAAAGAAAGTTTTTCATGTTTCTCCGTTCTTGACAAACCCGGCAACCCATACTAAATAGAATCGTTATGTCAGTCAAGGCATAACCATAAACATTAAATCGACGCCCTGCCTGGACGGGAAGCGGGCATACGGATATAATGGATGAGTTTTGATCCATTCATGCAAAGGGGGCTTATATGCGTCATCCGGAAATCGATACATGGAACGGAACGAGCCGGGACCCGGATCTGTCCGTTCTGGATATGGAAAAATGGCTGGGGCCGCCCAGGGGCCATCATGGGATGGAACGGCGTCAAAGTCTGGGATAGGACCGTGGATGCCGTGGCTCTGCTGGCCGCCTATCTGGAAAAGGCCAAAGATGAATCCTGCGGCCAATGCACCCCCTGCCGCCTGGGCACCGTGCAGATGGCGGGCCTGGCCAAAGGCCTGACACAAGGCCGGGGCAAGGCCGAGGACCTGACCCGCCTCAAATTTCTGGCCGTCCAGATCAGCCAAACCGCCCGGTGCGATATCGGCCGGACCCTGGCCCGCCCGGTCCTGGACCTGATGGAAGCCTTTAGCGAGAATTTTGAGGCAGCCGCCAAGGGTACAAAAATGGCGGAAGAGGGTCAAGCCTATACCTCCCTGGTCACCGCCCCCTGCGTGGCCGCCTGCCCCTCCCATGTGGATATCCCCTTTTACCTGGAAAACATCCGCATGGGCCGCTGGTCCGAAGCCATGGACCGGGTGAGGGAGGACTGCCCCATGCCCGGCACCATCGGCCGGGTCTGCGTGCGGCCCTGTGAAACCCGGTGCCGGCGGGCAACCTGGATGAGGCTTTGGCCATCAAGGGATTGAAACGCTTCCTGGCGGACCGGGAAATGGAAGGAAAACTGACGCCAAAGCCCTTGACGCCGCCCCCGCGGCCGGAAAAGGTGGCCATTGTGGGTGCTGGCCCGGCCGGTCTGTCCTGCGCCTATTACCTGGGACGCCAAGGCATAAAAGCCACCATTTTCGAGGCCCAGGAAGGCCCGGGCGGCATGGCGGCCTATGGGATTCCCTCCTACCGCCTTCCCAGGTCGGTCATCGCCCACGAGACCGCCAGAGTCGAAGCCCTGGGAGCTGTCATCCGATATAATACCAAAATCGGCCGGGACATCACCCTGGAAGACCTGGCCGGACAGGGATATAAGGCCGTGTTCGTAGGGGCCGGCGCCCCGGGTCCCACCCGCATGAACTGCAAGGGGGAGGACCAGGGGTATGAGAATTTCATGCCCGGTGTGGATTTCCTGGCCCGGGCCGCCCGGGGGGAAAAACCCCTCAACGGCAACCGGGTGGCGGTGGTCGGCGGCGGCAACGTGGCCATGGACTGCGTCAGAACCGCCCGGCGATTGGGTTTCACCGATGTGAACCTCATCTACCGCCGCACGGAAGCCGAGATGCCGGCCGATGCCCTGGAAATCAAGGAAGCCCGGGAAGAAGGCGTACATTTCCACATGCTCATGGCCCCCATCGAGGTCCAGGCCGATGCCGACGGAAAAGTCTCGGGTCTCAAATGCCTGAGAATGGAACTGGGGGAACCGGATAAAAGCGGCCGGCGGCGGCCCGTGCCCATTGAAGGCTCGGAATTTGTCATGGCCTGCGACGCCGTTATCCCGGCCATCGGCCAGGCCTGCGCTGTGGACCAATTCCTGCCCCAGGCCGTGGTCAGTGAATGGAACACCCTGGTGGCGGATAAAACCACGGGCCAGACCAACCTGCCCCATATTTTTGGCGGTGGAGACTGCGCCACCGGACCGGATATCCTGATCCGGGCCCTGGCCGCCGGAAAGAATGGGGCCAAATCCATTGTCCGTTACCTGGACACCGGGGATTGCACACCCGGGCCTGAAGACCTGATGGAAACCCTGACTGAAAATCCGGCCCTGTTTGAAACCGACCCGCCCCTGCCTTACCCAGGGGTGACCCGGCAAGAGGAAGCTCCGGTTCTGGCGCCCGAAACCCGGGTTCAGAGTTTTGACGAGGTGGAATCCGGATTATCCCCGGCCCGGGCCAGACAGGAGGCCAACCGCTGCCTGCGCTGTTACCGTATTCTTATGGCTGCCCTCTAAGGGAGGGCGGACGATTTACGATGAAAGGAATTCAAATGCCGATTCTCAGCATTAATAATAACCCCCTGGAATTCCAGCCGGGCATGACCATTCTGGAAGTGGCCCGGAAAAACAATATCCATATCCCGACCCTGTGCCACCTGTCCGGCTGTACGCCCACGGGCCAGTGCCGGATCTGTGTGGTGGAAGTGGACGGGGCCGAGGAACTTTTGCCCGCCTGCGAGACCCCGGCCGGTGAAGGCATGAAGATCATGACCCGCAGCCCCAGGGTCCATGAAGCCAGAAAAACCATCATCGAGATGCTGGTGGCCTCCGGCGCCCATAACTGCCTGGTCATGCAATCCTCGGCCGATTCCTGGAATTCGAACCAGAAGGGCATCATGGAACAGCCCTGGCACGGCGGCCTTTGCCCGGCCTACGGTGACTGCCGGCTCCAGGACCTGGCCATTGAATACGATGTGCATGTAAACCAGGACCATCTGAGCTGGGAAGGCCATCCCCTGGATGACGCCACCCCCATCATTGTAAGGGATTTTTCCCGGTGCATCCTCTGCGGCCGGTGTGTCCAGGCCTGCAACGACGTCCAGGTCAACCTGGCCATTACCCCGCCCTGGGGCCGCCGGGCCGACCACCCGGAAGGCTGGTACCCGGCGGCGGATTACGAGGCCTGCACCCATTGCGGGGAATGTGTCCAGGCCTGTCCCGTGGGCGCCCTGTTTGACCGGAAAAGTTTCGGCAAAGCCCTGGCCAACGAAATGGAGCAGATCCGGACCACCTGCCCCTATTGCGGGGTGGGCTGCCAGCAATTGCTCCACGTCAAGGACGGAAAAATCCTCAAAGTCACGGGGGTGGAAGACGGCTCTCCTAACAAAGGCAGGCTCTGCGTCAAGGGCCGGTTCGGCTATGATTTCATTTATTCGGAAGAGCGGCTGACAAGCCCTTTGATCAAAGAAAACGGAGAATTCAGGGAAGCCTCCTGGGATGAGGCCCTGGACCTGGTGGCCCAAAAATTCAAGACCATCATCCGGGAAAGCGGCCCCGACGCCCTGGCCGGGGTTTCCTGCGCCCGAAGCATCAACGAAGACTCCTACCAGATGCAGAAATTGTTCAGGGCCGTGTTCAAAACCAATAATATTGATCACTGCGCCCGAACGTGACATGCCCCGACTGTCGCCGGGCTGGCGACCACTTTCGGTTCAGGCGCCATGACCAATTCCTTTTCGGAATTTGCCAAGGCAAACCTCTTTCTGGTCATCGGGTCCAATATGACCGAGGCCCATCCCGTGGCCGCCACCTTTTTGAAAAATGCGATGCGGAACGGGGCCCGGCTCATCGTGGCGGACCCCAGGAAGCACAGGCTCGCGGATTTTGCCGACATCCATCTCCAGTTAAAGGTCGGCAGCGATATCGCCCTTCTCAACGGGATCATGCATGTGCTGATCAAAGAAGATCTCTATGACAAGGATTTTGCCCTGAACAAATGCACCGGGTTCGAGGCTCTTGAAAAAACCGTTGCCGAATACCCGCCCAAGCGGGCCGCGGAAATCTCCGGGGTGGACGAAGACACCATTATCCAAACGGCCCGGCTCCTGGCCTCGGTCAAACCGGCCATGGCCTGTTATACCCTGGGCATTACCGAGCACACCTGCGGGAAAAACAATGTCATGACCGTTGCCAATCTTCAAATGCTTCTCGGCAACCTGGGCATGGAACTGGGCGGGGTGAATCCCCTCAGGGGCCAGAACAATGTCCAGGGCGCATGTGACATGGGGGCTCTTCCCAATGTATACCCCGGCTACCAGAGGGTGGATGACCTGGTTGCAAAGACTAAATTTGAAAAGGCCTGGCAGGTGACGGATCTTCCGGACAAGCCCGGCCTTATGATCCCCCAGATGATGCACGGCCTGACCAACGGCAAGGTCCGGGGATTTTATATCTTCGGCGAAAACCTGGCCAACACGGAACCGGATATGAACAAGGTGGCCCAGGAACTTTCTTCGGCGGAATTCATCGTCTGCCAGGATCTCTTTCTCACGGAAACCACCCGGTTCGCCCATGTGGTGTTGCCGGCGGCGGCCTGGAGCGAAAACAACGGCACCTTCACCAACAGCGAACGGCGGGTAAGCCGGGTCCGCAAGGCTAGCCCGGCCCCGGGCCAGGCCAGACCCAACTGGTGGATCTTCAAAGAAATTGCAAAGCGCTTCGGCCATGACTGGCCCTCCTCCAGCGGCCAGGAATTGTGGGACAATGAAATCAGCGCCCTGGCCCCGGCCCTGGGCGGCATCAAATACGGCCGCATAGAACAGGACGGCCTTCAATGGCCCTGCCCCACCCCGGACCATCCCGGCACAGCCTTCCTGCACAAGGACGGAAATTTCACCCACGGAAAGGGCGTTTTCATGCCGGCCCAGTGGACTCCCCCGGCCGAGGTGCCCGATGCCCAATACCCCTTTGTCCTCAGCACGGGAAGAAGGCTCTACCATTACCACACCCGGACCCAGACCGGCCGGTGCGACGGGCTCAATGACCTTTTGGGAGAAGAACGGGCCGATATTTCCCAGGCTGATGCATCACAACTCGGTATTCTTCAGGGAGAGCGCATCCGGGTAAAATCCCGGCGGGGGGAGGTCTGCGTCACCGCCCATGTCACGCCGGAAGTGCCGGCGGGAATGGTCTGGATGGCCTTTCATTTTACGGAAGGCAATGCCAACTGGCTCACCCATGCGGCCCTTGATCCCTTTACCCTGACCGCGGAATACAAGGCCTGCGCGGTTCAGCTTGAAAAAATAGCCTGATCCGGAATTGATAAGCGGAACCGCCCCAGAACCGGGTAATGGTCCGACGGGTAACGGCCGGAAAAGGAATCCGTGATGATCTTTCTTTGGCAGAGCTCCAGCCCGCGGTACAGGATCCAGTCGATATGTTCCAGGGTCTCTTCCCCCCTGAATTGATGGAAGGTGGTGGCATGGGCCCCGTCAAAGACTTCGGAAAATCCCCGGCCCCTGAACACGGCATCTGCTTTTCCGCCGGGGTTTGCATTAAAATCCCCAGTGATGACCACGGGGCAGTCCGGCGGAAAACCGGACAAAAAATCCATGACCAACTGGGCGCTTTTTTCCTGGACGGTTTCGTCAAAATCAAAATGGGTATTAACCATAATGATCCTGCGGGAATCCTTTTCAAAAAGACCGATGACACATTGCCGGGGCCATTTGCTGCCCGGCAGCCGGGATTCGGCCTGGGGTGTGTCGCTGATGAAATGATGCCGGTGCCTCAGGCAGGCCCAGGATTTGTGGTAAAAGATCAAATTGCTCTGCCAGCGTTCCTTGTCAGGATTGTGCCGGCCGATGACCCCATGGCCGCACAGATTCTTCATTAAAAACCGGGTCTGGAAATGATTGGACTCCTGGATGCCCAGAAAGCTTGCCGGATAGCGTTTGAGCACCTCGGCATACAAGGCTTCCCTGTTCACCCACGAGTTTTCCCCGTCCTCGGCCAGTCCGAACCTAAGATTCATGGTGATGACGGTGAATTCATTTTCCCGGGGATGCATATTTGCAGAAATTTTGCTTATCCTTTATTTTCCCGCCTGTGCAGCTCGCCCTCTGCTCAGCGGTTATGGTCAGGGGCAACTGAATTTTTTCAATTTTTCCTTAGCATCTACAAAAATAATTTTACCATCTTTCCATTCAGGTATTTTCAAATCCAGCCTTGCCGCATTTTCAATTGCCGATTTTGATGCCCGATGCATCGCTTTTAAAGCTATTTGTGAATATGATTCTTTTTTCATATTTTTTCCTCTAATACCAATGGAATCTCTCCTGAATTATCGAAAATAACCCAGGTATCAACCAGTTTCTTATAGTGATCTTGAAAATTTTTCCAGCCCCGTTGATATCGTCTCTCAATAATATCAACGGGGACATTGTGTCCGCCTTGGGCAACTCTCAGATGAACACGCTTCACAGCCATTTCTGCATTGGGAAGGCTGAGAAAATATAAAATTACTTCATAACCGTTTTTTTTCCAATTTTTGATTTTTTCAATATAATTCAAATCGCTTAATGTTGTCTCAAATGCAAAGGACTCTCTATTTGAAACGATGGTACTCATTCTTTTTAAAAACAGTTTTCCGGCTTCCAAAGCAACACCTTCCGGATTAAAGGGAGATATCCCTTTGGCAATCAGATCGGCATTTAAAAAGTTCAGGCATTCTGCCTCTACCGGAAGAAATTTTTCAGCGAAGGTAGTTTTTCCGGCCCCATTTGGCCCAGCGATAATATAGCATTTCAATTTTTCTTTTGCCAAAATTACTTACCCTTAAAACCTGCTCCCTCACAGAACTCATTTTCCCGGGGATGCATATTTTCAGTAATTGTGCCTATCCTTTATTTTCCCGCCTGCGCAGCACGGTAACTGTTTCTCCCCCAACCCCCCAATTATCCGTATCCACTTCGTCAATGACCACAAAGGTGGTCTTCGGGTTTTTCCCCAGGACCTTGAAAAGCAGATCCGTGGCCCCTTTAATCAGTTCGGCCTTCTTTTCTGGGGTGACCCCTTCATTGGTGATTTTGATGTTCACATAGGGCATTGTCGTCTCCTTTTTTTTGTTGGTTGGAGTCAAGCCCGGCCCCGGGCCTGAAGATTATCGGACATCATTTCGAATAGATGAGGTCATTTTTTTTGGACCGGGGAAGAGAACACAATGGAGGTTTTGGTCTCTCCGAACCGGCCCAGTTTTTCAACCAGGGTGTTCAACTGGGGGATGGAACCTGAGGCCACCTTAAAAATCAAGGATTCATTTCCGCTGATATGATGGCATTCAAGGATTTCCATCTGCTTTTCGGCAAAGGCGTAAATTTTCGGGTAGCTTTCCGGCCGGGTGGTTAAGGTGATGAAGGCCGTGATGTCCCGGCCGAGTAGACCGGGGTGGATATCCGCATGATATCCCCTGATGATGCCGGCCTCCTCCATTTTATACACCCGCTCGGCCACGGCAGGCGAAGACAGCCCCACCCGCCTGCCGATTTCACTGAACCCGGACCGGGCGTTCATCTGAAGTTCCCGGAGAATGTCCATGCCCAGGGTATCCACCGGACTTTCAAATTTAGCCTTCATTGCCCGTCATTCCTTAAATTATTAATCCAATCCGGCCATTAAACTTAAACCCGTCCTTCCCTCGTTTGCTTTGATCATATATCATAATTTTAAATTTGAGAAATATCCATTTTTTTTTGGGAGATAAAATGGCCCCTTTGCTGAACGGAATGATGACCGGCATGTTTCTTCAACTGGCCCTGGGACCCGTGTTTTTCTATATCCTCGGAATCACCCTGGCCGGCAGTTACATCAACAGTTTGTCCGGCATCATAGCGGTCACCCTGGTCGATTATATATATATTGTCCTCTCCCTGGTCGGGATCAGCAGGTTGCTCCAGGAAGACAAGATAAAAAAAATTTTCGGAATCATCAGCTCCCTCATCCTGATCCTCTTCGGCCTGATGATTTTATACAAGGGGCTGGTCTTTATCAATGGCCCCGGAGAGGCCGGGCCTGCTTTCTGGACCCCTGCCCGCAGCTTCACCGCTTGTTTTGTATTGACGGTCTCCAGCCCGCTGACCATTGTCTTCTGGAGCAGCGTGTTTTCGGCCAAGGCCCTTGAAAAAAATTATAAAAAAAACCAACTGGTCCTCTTTGGGATCGGCACCGGCTTATCCACCTTTGTCTTCTTGTCATTGAGCATGCTGATCCTGTCCCTGCTGAGATCCAACATTCCCGGCATGATGGTGCAGGTTTTAAACTGCGTTGTGGGCATTGTACTGGTCTGTTACGGCGTATCAAGAGCAGTCCGAACCATGAAAAAAACAGGGAAAAGAATCGTTGAGTGCAAAACGGCCGTCATTAAAAAAAATAAAACAGGGGTTGACTTAAAAGGAAACGAATGTTAATTGATAATCATTATTATTTGTAATTTGGAGATCACCTTTGGCAGAACATCAAAACAGATTTGACATTATGATTCAAAAATTGAGGGATCACGGCCACAAGATGACACCTCAGCGGCTGGCCATCGTCAAAATTCTTGCCAGGAGTGAGGGGCACCCCAGTGTTGAAGATATTCATGCCGGGGTGCAGAAAGATTTTCCGACCATGAGTCTTGCCACGGTATACAGGAATATTGTATTAATTAAATCACTTGATGAACTTCTTGAATTGGGATTCCCGGACGGGAGCAACCGATATGATGGGAATAAGCCTTACCCCCATCCGCATATCATCTGTGTCAGGTGCAAGAAAATTGTGGACCTGGATTTGGATAGCCTGGATGATATGGAAAATGAAGTGGCTGAAGAAACTGATTTTAAAATTCTGAATCATCGGCTGGACTTTTTTGGTATTTGCAGCAATTGTTCGGCAGAAAAAATCTGATATATTTTTTTGCCATTAATTGATAATGTTTATCACATAGTATTTTGTTTCCACAAACCATAATATGAGGAGGTTAACATGTCCAATGAAACCAGCAAATGCCCGGTAACGGGCAAAATTCACAAACCCACGGCCGACAGCGGCACCTCAAACCGTGACTGGTGGCCCAATCAACTGAACCTCAGGATCCTTCACCAGAATCCGGCCATGGGCAATCCCATGGGCGAGGAATTCAACTATGCCGAAGAATTCAAAAAACTGGACCTTAAGGCCCTGAAAAAGGACCTCTATGCGCTCATGACCGATTCCCAGGACTGGTGGCCCGCGGATTACGGCCATTACGGAGGACTTTTCATCCGCATGGCCTGGCACAGCGCGGGCACCTACCGCACCGGCGACGGTCGGGGCGGGGCTGGGAACGGCACCCAGCGGTTTGCACCTCTCAACAGTTGGCCCGACAATGTGAACCTTGACAAGGCCCGCCGTCTGCTGTGGCCGGTCAAGCAGAAATACGGCAGGAAGATTTCCTGGGCCGATCTCATGATCCTGGCCGGGAACTGCGCGCTGGAGTCCATGGGATTACCGACCTTTGGCTTTGGCGGTGGACGGGAAGACGTCTGGGAACCGGAAGAAGATATCTACTGGGGAGGCGAGAGCGAGTGGCTGGGCGATAAACGCTATACCGGTGAACGGGATCTGGAAAACCCCCTGGCCGCGGTCCAGATGGGCCTGATCTATGTAAACCCGGAGGGCCCCAACGGCAACCCGGACCCTGTAGCTTCGGGCAAGGACATCCGCGAAACCTTTGCGCGCATGGCCATGAATGACGAGGAGACCGTGGCCCTGGTGGCCGGCGGGCATACCTTCGGCAAATGCCACGGTGCGGGCCCCGCGACCCATGTGGGTCCTGAACCCGAGGCCGCACCTATTGAAGAAATGGGCCTGGGCTGGAAGAGCAGCTTTGGCAGCGGCAAGGGCAGGGATGCCATCGGCAGCGGCATCGAGGGCGCCTGGACCCCGACCCCCATCCAGTGGAACAGCGCCTATTTCGATACCCTGTTCGGCTATGACTGGAAAAAGGTGAAAAGCCCGGCCGGAGCCTGGCAGTGGATTCCCACGGATCCGGCCGCGGCCAATGCGGTGCCCGACGCCGAGGATCCGTCCAAACGGCATGCACCCATGATGACCACGGCAGACCTTGCTCTCCGGTTTGACCCCATCTACGAACCCATCTCCCGGCGCTTCCACAAAGACCCGAAAGCATTGGCAGACGCCTTTGCCCGGGCCTGGTTCAAACTGACCCACCGCGACATGGGTCCCCGCTCCCGCTACCTGGGCCCTGAGGTTCCCAAGGAAGACCTCATCTGGCAGGACCCGGTGCCCGCAGTGGATCATGATCTGGTCGACGCCCGGGACATTGCCGCGCTCAAGGCCAAGATCCTGGCCTCCGGCCTCCCGGCTTCCCAACTGGTCGCCACGGCCTGGGCCTCGGCATCCACCTTCCGCGGCTCGGACAAGCGCGGCGGGGCCAACGGGGCCCGTATCCGCCTTGCGCCCCAGAAAGACTGGGCCGTGAACCAGCCGGCCCAACTGAAGCCGGTGCTGCAGGCCCTGGAGGGAATCCAAAAGGAATTCAACAGCGCCCAGTCCGGCAAGAAAAAGGTATCCCTGGCCGACCTCATCGTTCTGGCCGGTTGCGCCGGGGTCGAAGAGGCAGCCGGGAAAGCCGGCAGCGAGATAACCGTTCCCTTCACGCCGGGGCGAATGGATGCCTCCCGGGAGCAGACCGACGCGGCGTCCTTTGCCGTCCTTGAGCCGGGCGCGGACGGGTTCCGCAATTTCCTTAAAACCAAATACACGGTTCCGGCTGAGAAACTGCTGGTGGACCGGGCCCAGCTTTTGACCCTGACCGCTCCCGAGATGACGGTTCTCATCGGCGGCCTGCGGGTCCTGAATACCAATGTGGGACAGTCTCCCCACGGCGTTTTCACCCCGCGGCCCGGGGCCCTTACCAATGATTTTTTCATCAATCTGCTGGACATGGGCACCACATGGAAGGCAACCCCGGATGATGAAGATGTGTACGAGGGACGCGACCGGGCCACGGGCGAACTCAAGTGGACCGCCACCCGCGTGGATCTCGTCTTTGGTTCCAATTCCCAACTCCGGGCCCTGTCCGAGGTCTATGGGAGCAAAGACGCACAGGAAAAATTCCTGCACGACTTTACAGCGGCATGGAACAAGGTGATGAACCTTGACCGCTTCGACCTGGCCTGATCCCGGCGCATAAACAGCTTTTTGGGTTCCCGGAGCCTGCCCAGAACCGGCATCCGGGGACCCAAGAAGCCGCCAACTCCCTGTGTCTTGTTTAATTGTCCTGCCGGGGTGGGGTCTGCCGCATTTCATTCCCTGTGCTTGTAAATTGACGGGAAACCTTGTAAACTTTTGAGCCATGGACAAGGCAATGGATATCAGGGACCGGAATATCATCTCCGGGGAGGAGGTCCTGGGGCTCAATTTTATCAAGGGCACCGGGCCTTTTATATTCCGCAGGTATTACCGGTCCGGACTTCGGTCCCTCATCTTTGAAGTTCTGTCTGCCGGGGATGTGGAAAAGGAAACCCAAGGCCGGATCTCCGACGGTATCCGGGTCTTTCCCCGGGCCAGGCCTCGAAAAATGTTCAGGATCCTTCGCAACCGGTTCACATCAAAGGAAGAAGTCCTGAAGGAAATCCGGAAATACACCCTCCTTTTGGATTGTCTCGGCCCCGGCCTCATGGCGACATCGGAAGAATTCATCGTCGATTATGCAGTCCGGGGAAAACGGGAAATCGTTCTCTGCGGTCTCCAGGAATATATTGAGGGAGAAATCCTTGATCCCTGGCGGCTCCCGGACAGGGGCCTTCTCCGGGACCTCTTCGCCTCCCTGCCCGAGACCGGCGCAGGACCGGCGGACTGGTCCGAAAAAATCAGACAGAACATGGCCCGGTTTGTTGAAAAGATCCGGGAAATGATCACCTGCACCGGATACATCCCGGACCTGGCCGGTATCGGCAACCTTATCGTAACCGCGGACGGCCGTTTCAAGCTGGTGGACATCAATAATATCGTTCCCCTGAAACCGGACGACACTATTCTCATCGACGACAAGGGATATCCTTCCTGTGACGTGTCCGTGGAGGTCCTGTCCATCCTGGAAAAAGACATTCTGCAAACGGATGTCCCCCCGGATGATCCGCTTTACCTTCATTTTTTGACCCCTGAAAGAAAAAAAGAGGTCAAACGCCTTGAAAAACTATTCTACAGCAGGCTTGCATCATGAAACGATTTTCCCTCATTTATTCAGCTTTGCTTATCCTTTCCGCCCTGGTTTTATCCCCTGTTTTTGCTGCAGAAGAAGAGGTCCGCATCCTCTTTCTCGGGGATTCCCTTACCGCGGGTCTCGGGGTGGAACCCCATGAAGCCTACCCGTCCGTGATCCGGGACATGCTGGATGAAAAACAGCTCACCCATATCACCCTCACCAACGGCGGCATCAGCGGGTCCACCACGGCAAGCGCCGTATCCAGGCTCAAATGGTTTTTACGGACTCCCCCCCAGGTCCTTTTCCTGGCCCTGGGCGCCAATGACGGGTTAAGGGGGCTGTCCCTGGATGAAATGGCTAAAAACCTGGACAACACCATTCTCCTGGCCAAGGAAAACCGGATACGGGTCATCCTGGCCGGCATGGAAATCCCTCCCAATTACGGGCCGGAATATACCCGGGCCTTCCGGGAGGTGTTCGGCGCCCTGGCCCGGAAGCATGACCTTGCCTTTATGCCCTTTTTACTGAAGGATGTGGCCGGGAACCCGTCTCTGAACCAGGCCGACGGCATCCATCCCAATGCGGAAGGCCACAGGATCATTGCGGCCCATGTTCTTCCCTATATCCTGGAGAACCCATGATCCTTGAAGTCCTGAATGTCTCAAAATCTTATCAGCAGCCCCGCTCCGGCCGGATCCACGTCCTGAAAAACATCAGCCTCAGCCTTGACCGGGGAGGCACCATGGCCATCACTGGCCAGTCCGGCAGCGGCAAAACCACCCTTCTCTCCCTGATCGCGGGGCTGGACAGGCCGGATTCCGGGCAAATCATGCTGGAAGGAAAGGACATTTCAGCCATGGGGGAAAGCGAATTGTCAAGATACAGGGCCATGAAAACCAGTATTGTTTTCCAGCAATTCCACCTCATGCCCCATCTGACGGCAGAGGAAAACATCAGCCTGCCCCTGGAAATCCTGAAGCAGAAAAGAATCCGGGAACTCACCTGGGAAATGCTGGAAAAGGTGGGGCTCCAGGATCGAAGGCATCATCTCCCGGCCCAGCTCAGCGGAGGGGAATGCCAGCGGGTGGCCATTGCCAGGGCCTTGATCATTAAACCCGGCCTGCTCCTGGCCGACGAGCCCACCGGAAACCTGGATATGGACACCGGGGAAAAAATCGCGGGGCTGCTTTTTGATCTGGTGGAAAAGGAAAACAAAACCCTGATCCTGGTCACCCACAATCCCCTGCTTGCCGGCCGCTGCCGGGACATCAAAACCCTTGAAAAGGATGCCTTGTCTGATGCTCCAAATACGCATGGCCTTCCGGCAAATCATAAGAAACAAAGGATTTGCCCTTTTTTCATCCTGAACCTTGCCATGGGCCTGGCCGGTTTTATCGCGGTGCTTTCATTCGGCCGGTCCATGGACCGTCACATGGAAGCCCATTTAAAGGACATCCTGACAGCCGATATTGAACTCTCGGCCAACCATCCCTTGACACCGGATGAACTTTCCCCGGCCGATGAAGTCCTGGGAAAAGACGCTGCCAAGGCAAGGCTGATCCGGTTTTACACCATGGCCCGGGCCGGGGATGAGGCCCGCCTGGCCGAGGTCCTGGCCATTGATGAAACCTACCCCCTCTACGGAAATTTTGCGCTGTTACACCAGAGCCCGGTCCGCCTCCTTAATGAAAAACCCGCGGTTTTCATGACCCTTGACACGGCCCGGACCTTTGGCCTTTCAGCCAATCAAACCTCCTCCCTGGTTCTGGGCGGCAAGGCCTTTGAGGCCCTGGATTTTTTTTCGGAAGACCCGGACACCTCCCTTTCCTCCTTTGAATTTGCGCCCTCGATCTATATGGGCATCGGGCAACTGGAAGGAACAGGCCTCATAAAATCCGGCTCCAGGGTCAGGTATTCGTATTTTTACAAGACCGCCCCTGCCGCGGACGCCCCGGCACTGGCCCAAAAACTCCGGGAACGGTATTCACGGCACTTTCCCGGCCCGCCCCGGCTGCGCGTCACTACCACCCGGGATGTCAACCTGCGCCTGGGCCGAGTCACAGGGTATTTCACCCGGTTCATGGGGCTCATCAGCATCACGGGCCTCTTTCTTTCCGGCATTGCCTCGGCCTACCTCTTCCGGGGATACCTTAATTCCAGAAAAAAAGACATGGCGGTTCTTTTAAGCCTAGGGGCCTCGAAAACCCGGATTTATATTTCCGTCAGCACGGAACTCATAGCCCTGGGAAGCCTTGCCTCCCTCCTGGCCGTTCTCATTTCCCAGGCCCTGATCCCGGCCTTTCCCCTTATTTTCAAAGGCCTGATCCCGCCCCTTCTCCAGGTCCGGACCGACGGGTTCACCCTCATGGTCTGCCTTTTCATGGGCATGGCCGGAAGCCTGATCTTCTGCCTTCCCCTCTTTATCCGCATCTTCCGGATCAAGCCGTTGATGCTGCTCCGGGAACTCCGGCCGGAGCAGGGCTTTTCCCCCAAACAGGCCCTGGTTCTCGGGGCCGGTTTTTTGCCGGTCATGGTCTCCTTTTTCCAGATTTCCTGCGTGGCGGCCGGGTCTGTCCGGGACGGCGGTCTTTTCACGGCCGGATTTGCCCTGGCCCTGGGCCTCTTATATGCCATGGGGGCCCTGATTTTCTCAGGCTGCGGAATTTTTTCCCGCCTGCCTTTTATGGTGGGAAAAATCGCGTTCAGAAACCTTTTCAGGAACAAATGGTCGTCCCTGTCCTGTTTTTCCGGCATTGCCATGGGCGTTTTTCTCATCTCCGTCA
Source organism: Desulfobacula sp. (assembly GCA_012031875.1). GTDB lineage: Bacteria > Desulfobacterota > Desulfobacteria > Desulfobacterales > Desulfobacteraceae > Desulfobacula. The sequence goes on along the minus strand of JAAUSZ010000023.1, from coordinate 16,590 downwards.
TCCCCCAGATTCAAAAGGGCCTGCAAGAGGAAATCTCAAGACCGGAGGGCCTGAAAATCCCGGCTTTTTTCCTGGTGGACCTCCAGGAGGAACAGAAGGCTCCCTTTCTTGATCTTATCCAAAAGGAAAGGGCGGAGCTTTCAAACCTCTCCCCCATGGTCCGGGGAAGGATACTCTCCGTCAACGGGCAGCCCTTTGGCCAAGAGAGCAAGGCTTTGGGGCAAAAGACCCGTTCCGGCCGGGAAAGATCAGGCCAAAGCCGCCGCCTGGAATTTAATTTTTCCCACCGGGAAACCCTGGATGTCTCCGAAACCCTTGTCAAAGGCCCTCCCCTGTCCGAAACCCCATGGAATTTCGAATCCGGGCTTCCCTTTGAGGTCTCTGTCGAAGTCTCCTTTGCCGAACAATACGGCATTGTTTTGGGGGATGTCCTGGGCTTTGATGTCCAGGGAATTGCCTTGGAAGGCCGGGTGGTCAATCTTCGAAAGGTCCGCTGGAACAGTTTCCAGCCCAATTTTTTTCTCCTGTTTCAAGGCGGGGTCCTGGATGAGGCCCCCAAAACCTTCCTGGCCTCGGTTTCCCATGATTCAGAAGACAGGCGGCGGGAGTTGAAACAAAAAATCACTGAGGCCTTTCCCAATGTGTCCGTCATTGACGTGACCCGGATGGCGGAAAAAATTTTATCCGTAACGGACCGGCTCTCCATCTCGGTTCAGTTCATGGCCTGGTTTTTCATTGCAGCCGGGCTGGTCCTGATTTTTTCCATTGCCCGCCACGAAGCCCTGAAAAGCCGGAACCAGGTCAATCTGCTCAAGGTCCTGGGCGCGGGGAATGCAGCGGTCCGGGCCATCACCCTCCTGGAATTCGGGTTTACAGGATTTGCCGCGGCCTTGTCCGGCCTGGGGTTGAGCTTTGGTTTTTCCTTTGCCGTTGCCTGGTATTTTTTCGACAGCCTCTGGCGGGTTGATCCCGGGGCCTCCCTTTTGATCCTGGTTCTGACCACCCTCATCTCCATGGGCACTGCCTTTTTCGCTTCACAAAAGGTCCTGAATTCAAAACCCGCGGGCTTGCTGTCCGCCATGGCCTGAACCGGGTCAGGATTATCTATCCTTTCCGGTCCATTTTAAAGCGGCGGTCAGCGGGATCATTCCCTTTCGCATATCCCGGGCCTGCTCAATAATATAAAAGGCTTTCGGGTCCATGCGCGTGACCAGGGGTAGGATCCATTTCAAATGCTTGCGTTTGCAGGCCATATAGAGTTCCGATACAGGCCCGCTCATGCCCTCGCCCCTGAACACGGTCACGGGCTGGCCCTTTTTCTGATGGCATCGGCAAGCCCTAGTCCGGAATTGGATGTGATCACCTTGAAAATCACCAGGCCAAAGGCCAGCTTTCGCTCCACCAGGATGCCGATGACATTGCCGGTGGCATAGCCAAAGGCATAGAATACGGCCAGCTCAGGCCTGTCATGGATCTGGCTGATGACGGTTCCGGCAACGGAAATCCAGATCAGAATTTCCAGCACGGCCAGAAAAAAAGCAGCCACGGCCCGTCCCTGGACCGTTACAATGGTTCTGACCGTACCGATGGAAACATCCAGGATTCTTGCAAAAAAAACAATAAAACCGGTGATTAAAATATGGGAGTCGGAAAACAGCAAAGGTGCCTCTATTATTTAGGTTCATCCATAAAAAAGCTGATACTATCCCTCCCATCATAAAGGGTCAATGGATTTTTCATTGCGTTGAGGGGGCAAGCCTTGCTATTCTGCTTAAAAATGTCAGGCAGGCATTCCCATAAAACATGAGGTGAATCAAATGACGGAAAAGATCCATCCGACGCAAGAAACCCTTCAATCCCTGATTGAAAAGTTCATTTCAGAATCTTCCCTGAATACCATGGGAAACAAAACACGGGACCCGGCCTGGGACCAGGTCCTGGTGGGATTCGCGTCAGGGTCGGACCCCATCTGGCAGCAATATAAGGAATATGTGGGCCCCTTCCACTGGACTCCCTGGGAAGTCTTTCACCAGAATTGCTCCCAGACCCCGGCCAATGCCGAAGACCTCACGGTGATCTCCTGGGTCCTGCCCCAGCGCCGGGAGGTCCGCAAATCCAACCGGAAATCCGGAACCTTTCCCTCGGAAGAATGGGCCCGCATCCGGGTATTTGGCGAAGCATTCAATGCGGCCCTGCGGCGGCATGTGGTGCAATGCCTTCAGGACAACGGCCATCCGGCCGTGGCCCCCATGCTCACCCCCAACTGGACCATTGTCCAATCCCAGCGGTTTTCCTATGCCTCGTCCTGGTCCGAACGCCATGCAGCCCATGCAGCCGGCCTCGGCACCTTCGGCCTTTGCGACGGGCTCATCACCCAAAAGGGAAAGGCCATGCGGACCGGGTCCGTGGTGGCGAAAATCTCCATCCCGCCCTCGGACCGGCTCTATTCGGACCATCGGGCCTGGTGCCTGTTTTTTGCCGAAGGCACCTGCGGCAAATGCATTGACCGGTGCCCGGCCCGGGCCATCACCGAAGCCGGGCACGACAAGGAAAAATGCCGGCAGCATCTGGTCCGTTCCAGGGAACATGTCAAGGACACCTATGGATTCGAGGGCTATGGCTGCGGGCTCTGCCAGGTGGGAGTGCCCTGCGAGAGCGGCATCCCGGTGAAAGCGGCCCGGGAAGCCGTCAGGCGGGGCATAAAACCGCCGCCTCCGCCGCCCCTGGCCTGAAGAGGCTCATGTTAAGCGAGACCGGGGACGGATTTTCAACTCCCCGGTCTTCAGGGATTGCGGTACAGTTTTTGAATGGTTTCCGGGATCCGGCCCTTGGGCTTCAGGCGGTGATCCGGCCCCACCTCAAAAATGCCGAACCATTCCTCGGGGTCTTCCAGCTCATGGCGGGTGGAATCCGTGGGTTCTTCGCCGCTTTTCCACCATTCGTCATTCAGCTCGAAAAAGGAAACCCCGCAGATTTTTCCTTCCCCTTGGCTGTCCGGATATCCTTCCAGACAGCCTCAAAGGCTTTGGGCACATCTTCGATGTTGTGGCCGCCAAATCCCGGCACCCAGGATTTGGGTTCAAAGGGAGAGGTGGAGAGGCCCACCTGGGTGATGAATACAGGCTTGTCCGTCATGGCCGTCAGTTCTTCCAAATAGCCCTGGTAAGGGGTGCCGGTGACGGACCCCGGCGGCGAGGTGCGGACCCCCCGGGCATAGGTATAGACATTGAGGCAGACCAGATCCCCCAGATCCGGGGTAAGTACGTTGGCCTTGGGCACCTCGATATCGGGCCGGTCTGAGATGGGGCCGATATGGGTATAGCTGGTATGGCAGTACAGGTGCCGCCGGCCATACCGGGTCAGTTCATAGTCCATGGCCCCGTCAATGAGCCGGGCCAGGGCGATTTCCGTGGGGGTCCGGTTGACGACGGTCAGGTGCTTGCCTTTGTAACTGCGGACCTCGGGATGGAGGGAATCGGTCCGGACCACGGAATCGGGCTGAATTTCGTCGCCAATGGAAAACAAGACCAGCCGGTCCGGACGGCCCACTTTATACACATGGTCAATGGCCGCCTTGATATCCTCCAGGGTTTTGGCCAGAAAAGGCTCGGATAAAAAATCCGGTTCATAGGCCCAGACCCAGATGTCCTGGCCGTAGACCATATCGGTTTTATCCAGCTCTTCAAAAAATCCGGGCGGCATTTTCATGGGAAAAACATGAAGATAATTGACCCCCATATCCTTCATCAGGCCCAGGTGTTCCCTGTAACGGCCGTCATTGCCCGGAGGGTCTCCCTTCAAAGGGGTTTCATGGGACAGATAGGGGGAATAGCCCATTCCCTTGAAGAAGACGGGTTTCCGTGTTTTCATATCAACAATCTGGGACCCCTTTGCTACAAATCTCAGGGGCGCCGGGGTGGATTCAGATATCCCGGTGGCGGGGGTCGTATTTTGTCCGGCCAGGGCAGGCGGACCGGGAAAGGGAGCGGCAAGCGTCAGCAGGCTCAGCATGATCCATAAAGCGAATAGGGCATAGGGTTTCATCAAAGATAGATTCCATTTATTTCATGGCATTGGCCATGATGGTCATATAGGCGTTTTCATACTCTTTTTTTTCAAGGGCTTTCCTGGGCGCCTTGAAACTGCATGGGTAATCCCTGCAATGGCTTTTGCCCGTAATATAATTCAGGATGAGATCCGGGATATCATAATGGTGGATCTTATCATAATGCACAGCCCGGCCGTCTTCAAAAAAGAACACCCGGTTGATATGCTCGAAACCCTGAGCCCCTGCGGCATACCCCAGTTTTTTATAGGTTTCGGGCCCGTAAACCCAGGGAAGATGGTCGGAAATGAAGATTACCAGGCTTTCAGGGTCCTGGACCCTGAGGTCATTGATAAATGCGGCCAGGGCCTCGGTCCGGTAATAGAACTGGTTGATGCAGTTTTCAAGATGCCCGTCTCGGATGGCGCCTTGACGTCAATGACCGTTGGCCGTTTCTGGGCATTCATCTGATGGGGAAAATGGCCGTAAATGCTGATGACATAGTTGAAAAGGGAGATTCCCGGATTTGAGGCCTTCCACTCCGAGATAAAAGCCAGGTTCTGTTTTAAGAGATCCCCGTCAAACATGTATTTTTCCCCGGTAACATCACCCGTGGAAAGATAGGTCTCCCGGCCCGAGGCATATTCCTTGGGGTAATAGCTGTTTTTAAATCCCAGGCCGCTGTAGGCGTTGATGGAATTGAAAAAATCCGGTTTATAGGCATTGGTGGCCAGGGTATGATACCCGGCCCTTGCAAGCAGGGCCGGCAGGGCGTAGGTCTGTCTCCCGGTAAATACATCAAATTCCATCCCGGACATTTTCCTTAAGGCCGGGACCCCGCAGAGCAGCTCGAATTCGGCCTGGGCCGTTCCGCCGCCGAAGACCGGGGAAATGGTCAGGGAGCCCTGTTTTTTAAAAATTTTCTCAAATTCCGGGTGCATGGGTTTCCGGGAAAAGGACAGGCCCTTGAACAGCTCGGGATCAACAAAGCTTTCCAATACAATGAGATGGACATTTTTTGGGGTTTCAAGGGTCTGAATCCGGGAAACAATATCTTCCGTCTTCTTGATAAAGGCCGGGTCATCCCGGTAGTCGGCTATCTTTTTAAGATTGGAATTCCGCTTGGCCTCATGATAGAGCATCATCCAGATCCGGCCGTTGTCTTCCGCGCTCTGGATATCCGACCATTCCGTTACCGGTTTCTGAACCCTTTCAAAGGCAAAGAGAAAATAATCCGGGGCTGCTTCCACCATGAGCACGAGGAACAGGAAAGGCAGGAGCCCCAGGGCCATGCCGGGAATCCGGTTGAATCGCAGATGTTTTACAAAAATAATAAACGACAGGCTGAAAATCAACCCGGTGGAAATGATGATCCAAACCGGCAGAACATTCAGCAGTTCGGGAAATTCTTTGATCTCAATGATGCGCAGAAGCCTTCCCAGGGACATGAAATTGGCTTCAAAAATCCCGTACACCAGGACAATGGGAAGGGCCGCCACCAGCGGCTGCCATTTGGAAGGACGGGTGACCGAGTTAAAATAATAATACAGGCCCAGGATCAGGGGAATTTCCAGGCGCCAGGCCAGGCGAAGCGGCGGCATCCCGCCGATAAGGCTCATGGCCCAAGTCAGGAGGAGCAAAAACCCCATGAACATCACATACCGGTTCACCACGGCCCCCTTTATCCATTGAGCCTTGATGCAAAATTTAGAAAACAAAGCGTTCACAGATGATGGAACCCCAGATAATAAAAGACATGCAGATGCCGATGAATACCGCGGCTGACCCCATATCCTTGGCCTGGCCGGACAGGGGGTGTTTTTCATAGCCGATCCGGTCCACCACGGATTCCAGGGCTGAGTTTAACAGTTCAATGATCATGACCAGAAGCCAGACACAGATGAACAATCCCTTCTGGACAAAGGTCTCTCCGAGGAAAAGCCCGGCCGGGATGACAAGGATCAGGACAAGGGCTTCCTGGCGGAAGGCCTCTTCATTGGACCAGGCAGACCTGATCCCTTTGCCGGTGAACCGGGTGGCGTTGATCAGCCGCTGAAACCCTTTATTATTTTCATTTTTCATTCCTTTCCATTAGGCCTGAAACGGTTTTTTGTCAAGATCGGGCACAAAATATCAGGCACTGAAATATGGAGAAACCGTGAAGATTTCGCCGGGTTCTTGAACAATATGACCCAGGGCCTAATATGGTCCCATGATCCATGACCGATTCTTCCATATGCCGGGGGGAAAAATCTGCCGGTTCAGACCGGGACCGGCCTCCCATTTAACCGGAGAAAAAAATATTTTCCGAGAAAAGTCCCATGGGATTGTTCTTCAGGAGCCGGGAGGCGTTTTTCATCCATGAAAATCCATCTTCATAAAAACGCAAAAACCACCCCGGCCCAAAGGGCCTTTATCCAGGCCGATACCGCTCTCAGCACCGATGACCTGGCCCGAAAACTCGGGGTGAGCCCCACCACGGTGAGGAAATGGAAAAAAAGAACCTCGGTCTATGACAGGCCCCATGTCCCCCAAAGGCTTGCGGCCGTCCTGACCCCGCTCCAGGAAACCCTGACGGTACTGCTCCGCCTGTGTCTCCGGTCCGGGCTGGATGATCTCCATGCCCTTGTCCGGGGCTTTATTTATCCGGGCTATGCCAGATCCACCCTGAACCGGTGCCTGAAACGGTATGGGGTCTCCCGGCTGGAGCCCCTGTACCCGCCGGACCATATCCATGACCACCGGGGAAGCCTCCTGTATTATTCCGTGATCCGCCTGCCCCATGTTTTTAAAGGCGGGCAAGGAGAATTTCTCCATATTTTTCTAGACTGCCCGACCCGTCTGGCCCAGGTTGAATTCACCCCTGATTCATACCTGGATGACCCCGGCAGGTTCATGGAAACCATGGCCGCTCGTTTCCCGTCCAGAATCCTGGGCATGATTGCAGGAGACCTGATCGATCTTTCCGGCCGGGATACGGAAAAGCCCCGTTTCCACGACGCCCACAGCCGTTTCATCCATGACCTGGGCAAAACCGGGCAGCCCTTTTATATCAACGCGGATCACAGCCATTCCTTGACCCGGAGGCAGCTTGAAAAGCCCGGGGCGCCGGGTCCGGGAAATGGGGTTCTGAATGGTGAGGACTCCTGTACCGGGTTTAAAACCAGGCTCCTGGATTCTCTGCTCTTTTATAATACCCGGCTTTGCCAGAGGGCTCTCAGGGGCAAAACACCGGAACAGGCCCTGCAAAGGCGGTATCTGCTTTTTCCGGGCGGCTTCAGGTCCGGGCCGGAACAATCCCTTGGGACAATTTCAAGGCTGGAAGACCCTGGTCCCGGGCCTGGTATCTTTCTTGAACCATAGGCCCTGACGGGAAATCTGTCTGTTTATGAAAGAAGGTGATGCCTATGGAAAAATAAAGCCGACACAAAACTGTTGATTCACATGAACCTAAATTTTAACAAGGAGACCAATATGAATATCCAGGGAATCGGACAATCGTATGCCGCCTACTACACGTCTTCCTATTCATCATCAGGAACACAGGGTACGCAGGGCGGCGGTTTTACCCCGCCCGCGCCTCCCGACGCCGCCTCCATCATTGAAAAAGAGGACGCGGATGAGAGTGGGACCCTCACCATTGAAGAGACGAGCCTGACAGAGGAAATGTTTTCCAATGCCGATACGGATTCGGATGGCGCGCTGACGCTGGAAGAGCTTGAGGAAATGCTGGCCGCAGGCCCCCCGGCCAGCGGTATGGGCGGTATGGGCGGAGGCCGCGGTGTGGGCAAGGAGCCCATGAGTATCGAATCCATCTTTGAAACAGAAGACGCGGACGGCGATGAACTCATCAGTGCGGATGAATCCGCCCTGCCCGATGAGATCTTTTCTGAAATTGATACGGATCAGGACGGGTTTCTCACGGCCGCAGAGATTGAAGCCGGCCGTGAAACCCAACACCGGCAGACGGATCAGAGCCAGAGCCTTGGTTCCACCGGCGCGACCGTGACTCAGGACGTGGCCCTAAAGGCTTACCAGCAGGCCATTCAATCCTTTCTCCTGACTTATGCAGGAGACAGCACCAGTTCCGGCAGCCTGGCTTCACTTCTGAATGCCGTTGCATAAATTGCTCTATTGATATTTGCCCGTCAAGGGGGCGGTTTTAAAAGAACCGCCCCTTACAGCCGGATTATGAAGAAAAAATGAAGATTTTTCAGCCTGTCTTGCCAAGATGCCAAAAGGGTATTAAACAGTATGAATGAGGCTTTCACATAAATTATTCGGGGTTCACCTGGTGGTCTCCTTTGTCCTCTTGATTTTAGTGGGGGCCACCTTTGAGTTTTATTTATCCCGGCACTTTCAGGAAATGGCGGACCGGATTGAAAATGAAATCCTGACCATTCTCTCCTATGAACTGGCCCTGGAATTTCAACGCAATAAAAGTTGGGATGAATTTAAAAATATTCCCAATGCCTTTGACCGCTTCATCCAGACCACCCTGAGAAATAAGGGCCCTCTCCCGGCCTTTCACGAACCGCCCGGCCCAAAGGCCCGGCCCGAACCGCCCCTTCCCCCGGACCGGCCCGGACCTTCCGGCTCCTCGGGTTTCCCTCCCCGGCTTAACATCGCACTTTATGATGCCGAAAAAACCAGGGTTGCCGGGCCGGATTTTCCGGACGATAGTCCGGATTCAAAGGTCAAATTCAACCCCGTCTCCCTTCACGGCGAGACCCTGGGATGGATCGGGCTCCGGCAGAATGAGGGCTCGCCCCGCGCCGGCAGGAAACCGGCATTCAGGGAACGGGCTGAAATCTTCTATACCGTGGGCGTGATTGTATTCATCCTTGCAGGCCTGGTATCCTATGGATTATCCCGGTACATCCTTTCCCCGGTCCATGAGCTGGTCAGGGGGACCCGGGCCCTGGCCGGGTTCAGGTTTGATACCCGGATCCATGTCCGCACAAAGGATGAACTGGGGCTCCTGGCCCGGGATTTCAACCACATGGCCGAAACCCTGGAAACCTATGAAACCATGAGAAAGCAATGGATGATGGATATCTCCCACGAACTCCGGACCCCCCTGTCCGTTCTGAAGGGGGAAATCGAGGCCATCCTGGACGGGATAAGGCCCGTTTCTCCGGAAAGGATGGACTCCCTTCATTCTGAAATCCTCTATCTTGAACATATAGTCAATGACCTCCATTTCCTGTCCGTGGCCGATGCCGGGGCCCTGACCCTTAAAACAGAGCCTGTCCGGCCCGTGGAAATCCTGAAAATGGTGCTGGCCCTCTTTGAAACCCGGTTTAAAACCGAGGGGCTGTCCCTTGTCAACCGCCTAAGCTGCCTCCGGGAAGAAATATCCGGGGACGGGGACAGGATCAGGCAGCTTTTTTCAAACCTCATTGACAATGCCCTGAAATACGCTCACAAACCCTGCACCCTGACCCTTGAAGACAGGGTCGAAAACCGGATGCTGGTCATCGTTCTTGAGGATTCCGGCCCCGGGGTCCCGCCCCATGCCGTGGACAGGCTCTTTGACCGGCTCTACCGGGTGGATCCTTCCCGGACCCGGACCGGCGGGTCCGGGCTGGGCCTTTCCATCTGCAAAACCATTGTATCGGCCCACAACGGCGAAATCTCAGCCGTGAATGCAGCGGGCTCCGGCCTTGCCGTCACCCTCCGGCTGCCGCTGATCTAACACCATGGACCCCATGAACCGCCCCCGGATACTCATTGTGGAAGACGAGGTCAAAATCGCCTCGGTTTTATCCGACTATTTTGAAAGCCACCGTTTCCATGTCTCCGTCCTTTACCGGGGAGACCATGTCCTTGCCTTTATGAAGGGTCAGCCCTTGGACCTGATTCTTCTGGACCTCATGCTTCCGGGCATGGACGGCATCAGCCTGTGCCGGGACATCCGGAAGACCTCCAGGGTCCCCATCATCATGCTGACGGCCCGGGTGGAAGAAGCCGATATCCTTTTGGGCCTTGACCTGGGGGCCGACGATTATATCGTAAAGCCCTTCAGCCCCAGAGAGGTGGTGGCAAGAGCCAAGGCCGTTCTCCGAAGAAGCGGGGAGGAACCCCTTCCCCGGACCCTGGAGACCGGGCCCTTTTCCCTGAACACCCAGAGCCGGGAAGTCCGGATCCACAAGGTTTTGCTCAAAATCACGCCCAATGAATACGGCATCCTGAAGGCCCTGATGACGGCCCAGGGCCGGGTTTTTCACGCACGGAACTGGTGGGCATGGTCCAGGGCTACGAATTTGAAGGGTATAACCGGACCATTGACACCCATATAAAAAATCTTCGCAAAAAAATAGCCGGGCACCTGCCGGACAAAGACGTCATCCATTCCGTCTATGGCGCAGGCTACCGGTTCAGCCTGGACCCCGACTGATTTAAATTTGTTTGCATTCCCCGGTTTCTTGATGTAGCTTTTATGGCGGAAGTACTTTCGGATCTCGTTTATTTCGCCCAGGTATGCCTCCGGACAAATGAACGTATAATACCTGCAAAACCCAGGGGTAACGCATGGTTCAATTATGTTAATCCGTCAAAAAAAAATGGAAGCTTTAAAATAATGCACAAACCGATAAGCGCTCTTGTCTGGATTCTTTTTTTCATTATCCCATCCCTGTGTTCAGGCAGTGATTCAAACATAAACCTGAGCCCCGAAGAAAAAGCCTGGCTGAATGAGCATCATACCGTCCGGGTCCGGATCGGCCATTCTCCGCCCTTTATGCTGACGGATGGAAAGATCCGGGGGATCTCCATTGATTATCTGGTCCATATATTCAACACAAACGGTATCCGGTTTCAGTATGTCAGCGAGGCCGACGTGTCCTGGCCCCAGGCCCTGGAATATATCAAACGCCATGAAATCGTGGATATGGTTCCCACTGCGAAAATTACCGAAGCGCGTAAAAAAGATATGATTTTTACAGACGAATATATTTTTGCGCCCTGGGTTATATTCACCCGGACGGATTCGGATTTCATCAGTTCCATAGATGACCTGAACGGAAAAACAGTGGCCGTGGAAGAAGGATATGTCATGCACCAGAGGCTGAAACAGGACTATCCCCAAATCAAACTCAAAGTCATCCCCGCGAGTCTGAAAAATTATGCTGAAATGCCTGTTAAAGATCTCTCCGCAGGATTGGCGGATGCCTACATCGGCAACCTCTTATCGACAACATATACGATACAGACCCGGGGATATGCAAATGTAAAAGTAGCCGCCCCCACCCCCTTTGACGATCATAATCAGGCCATGGCCATACGGAGTGACTGGCCGGAACTGGCCGGTATCATCAATCAGACCATGGCTGCCATGACATCGGATGAACATGCCGCCATCCGCAACCGGTGGCTTTCCATCCGATATGAATACGGGATCAATAAGGTCTATGTTCTAAAATGGGTTATCGGTGTTACAGGCGTTGCCTCGCTTCTTCTCGGGTTTGTTTTAATCCGGAACAGACGCCTCAAATCGGAAGCGGATTTTCGGAAAACCATAGAAACCGCGCTGCGGGAAAGCGAGGAGAGATACCGGTCTCTGATAGACTTCTCACCCCTGCCTTTTCTGGTTACGCAGGAAGAAAAGATCGTGTTTGCCAATCCTTCCGTGATCAGTCTCTTTGGAGCGGGAAACAAGGATGAGATCATCGGCACCAGCCCCGATGATTGGATCCATTCCGAATTCACTGAACAGGCATCCCAGCGGCGGCATGAGGTTCTGGAGGAAGGAAAATCGGTCAAAACTACTGAAATGTGCCTTATCCGGCGGGATGGCCGGAAAATTTTTGTCCTGGCCAATACCTCTTGCATCCGGTACCAGGGAAAACCTGCCCTGGTATCCGCGTTTCAGGATATTACCGAAAGCAAGCGGGCCGATGAACTCCTCAGGGAGAGCGAAGCCCGTTTCAAAGCCCTTCACAACGCTTCTTTCGGTGGGATCGCCATCCATGACAAGGGGGTTATCCTGGAGTGCAACCAGGGTCTGTCGGAGATGACCGGGTATTCTATGGATGAATTGATCGGGATGGACGGATTGCTGCTCATTGCGGAAAAATCAAGGCCCGTTGTCATGGACAATATTTTATCCGGTTATGAAAAACCCTATGAGGCCCTGGGATTGCGGAAAAACGGGGAAGAATTTCCCATACACCTGGAAGCCCGGAATATCCCCTACAAGGGGAAACAGGTCAGAACGACTGAATTCCGGGATATCAGCGAACGGAAACAGGCTGAATCGGAAAGAGCAAAACTTCAGGAGCAGCTCACCCAGGCCCAGAAAATGGAATCCGTCGGCCGCTTGGCCGGCGGCGTGGCCCATGATTTCAACAATATGCTGGGGGTCATCCTGGGGCACGCGGAACTGGCTCTGGAACAGACGGAAGAGCATTACGACATCCATTCACACCTGGAAGAAATTCAAAACGCGGCAAAGCGGTCGGCTGAGTTGACCAAACAATTGCTGACCTTTGCCAGAAAACAGATTATTGAGCCTAAAATGCTCAATTTGAACCAGACCGTCAAACAGATGATCACCATGCTGCAAAGGCTCATCGGTGAGGACATCGATCTTCTCTGGAAACCCGCTAAAAATTTGTGGCCGGTAAAAATGGACCCTTCCCAGATTGATCAGATCCTGGCCAACCTGTGTGTAAATGCCCGGGACGCCATTACCGGCGTGGGTAAGATCACCATCGAAACGGACATGGTCTGCTTTGATGAGGTTTACTGCACTGACCATGCCGGATTTATCCCTGGTGATTTTGTCCTGCTGGGGGTCAGTGATAATGGGTCCGGCATGGACAAAGAAACTCTGGGTAATTTATTTGAGCCCTTTTTCACCACAAAGGAAATGGGCAAGGGCACCGGGCTCGGCCTGGCCACCGTATATGGTATTGTCAAACAAAACAAAGGATTTATCAATGTTTACAGCGAGCCGGGCCAAGGCACCGTTTTTAAGATCTATCTGCCCCGGTTCTTTGCCGCGGATCAGATATCCGCACTTGCCCATACGGAGAAAAAAATCCCTTCCGGTAATGAAACCATCCTTTTGGTGGAAGATGAACCAGCCGTTTTAAAACTCACCCGGGTGATGCTGGAGCGGAAAGGATATTCGGTAATGTCCGCGGCAACGCCCGTGGAGGCCATGGCCTTGGCCGGCGAGCATACCGGAAAAATCCATCTTCTCATGACGGACGTGGTCATGCCCGGAATGAACGGCCGGGATCTGGCTAGGCGCTTGACAGCAATTCATCCGGATATCAAACTCTTATTCATGTCCGGCTATACCGCCAATGTCATTGCCCATCAGGGCGTGCTGGACGAAGGTGTGGCATTTATCCAGAAGCCCTTTTCAATGGCAGACCTGGCGGAAAAGGTGCGGGGGGTTCTGGATAAAACCGAAAGCGCTGCTCACGACTGATTATCCCCTGGAACCGGCAATAAGATAGAATGGCCGGCCCGGGATGCCGACCGGACCGTAAACCCATGGAGATCAAAGAAACACCGGTTTTTTAAAATATCTTGCAAAGGGTTTTCTTTTCGATTATGTGTCAATTGAACCGTTCCTTATTTTAAAAAGGCTCAACGAATTGAATTGTTTGAGGATTGAAAATGATCATAAAAAAACCAAACCTAAGTCTTGAAGACACAAAAAAAATCCACCGGTATCTTTTGGCCGGGAATTCCTATAAAAGCGCCGGCGAAATATTTGGCCTTAACTACCAGATCATAAAGACGGCATTAAAGGCACACCACCTTGAAATCAAAGAAATCCATAAAAACCGGACCGCGATGTCTGACAGGGATATTGAAAGAGCCGTGAAATTGCTGCAGGGCGGAATGTCCCAGCAAAAAGTAATCAAGGAAATCCGGGTGAATCTGAAAACCCTCAAAAGGGCTCTGGGAATCAAAGACATTAAAATTGATCCCCAGTGGTCCAAAGACAAAATCACCAGGGAACAAAAGGCCCTGGCCGTGAAGCTTTTCAGGAACGGCCTGACCTATGACCAGGTCGGCAAAAAGATCGGGGTTTCAAAGAATTCCCTGCATTACCATTTTTTTAAAATTGACCGGACCAAACCGCGCATTGATTTTAAGCCGACAAAAAATGAAACCGATGAGCTGATCCGTCTCTTGAAAAACGGGCAGGACAAACAAACCATTGCCGACAGATTGAATACCACCGTGTTTTTCATTTCATTAATGATTGTGGAATCGGGTGTTGATGCGTATTTTAAACGCCCTAAATTTAAACGGGGCCATCACGGCCTCACAGAGGCAAAGATCAGAGAATTTATCAGACTCAAATTTAAGGGGGGAATCTCTGTGTCTATTGTCAAAACCCTTGGCACCACCAAGCCGACTTTGTACAGGATGCTCTCTTCCATTGAGGCTGAATTTATAAAGGGGCTGTCGGCCCCATCGCTTGCCCCGCCATAACAATTGTAAATCAAAGGGCGTCATGATATATGGACTGTGGCGTTAAGATAGATTTTTATCAACCCTCTGATCAGAAATGAATGGACAGGACCATGCCCCGTATCAAATTCCGATGGATCATCCTGATATTGTCAGTCGTTGCGGCAGGCGCGGCAGCCTTCTGGCTTACACGTGAAAAACCCATCCAGGTGGTGGTGAAACCCGTTGAAAAAGGCCTGGTTGAAAAAACCGCGGCCAATACCCGGGCCGGAACCGTCAATGCCTGCCGGCGGGCCAAACTCTCCCCCGGCATCGGCGGGCAGATCATTAACCTGCCCGTCAAAGAAGGTGATTTAGTTAAAAAAGGCGACCTTCTCCTGGAACTCTGGAATGAAGACCTCCGGGAAGAGGCCGGCTTTGCCGAAAAAGAAGCAGGGGCCATGGAATCCCGGTCCAGGGCCGCGTGTCTCAGGGCGGAAATCGCCCAGCGGGAGGCGGACCGCTTTGGCGAGCTTCATAAAGCCAACCTCCTCTCCCTGGAAAAGCTGGACCGGGCCAGGACCGAGGCCAAGGCCCTGAAGGCAGAGTGCGAGGCGTCCAAAGCCTCGGCCCTCATGAGCCGGTCCCGGATGGGCGTGATCCGGGCCAATCTTGAGCGGACAAGGCTGACGGCCCCCTTCAGCGGGATCATCGCGGAGATCAACGGGGAATTGAATGAATATGTGACGCCTTCTCCCGTGGGCATTCCCACCCCCCCGGCCGTGGATCTGGTGGACAATACCTGTTTTTATGTGACCGCACCCATGGATGAGGTGGATGCGCCGCTCATCAGCGTGGGCCTGCCCGCCAGGATCAGCCTGGACGCTTACCGGGACAGGGACTACGACGGCCGGGTCCGCCGGGTGGGGGTCTTTGTCCTGGACCGGGAAAAACAGGCCCGGACCGTTGATGTGGAGGTTGAATTCAGCCGCGCCGATGTCATGAGGCAGCTGCTGGCGGGCTACAGCGCAGATGTGGAAATCATTCTCAAGGTTCATCCCGACACCCTTCGCATCCCCACCGAGGCCATCCTGGACGGCAACCGGGTCTTTGTCTTTTCCCGGGTTGAGGGCAGGGTCCGGGAGAAAGCCATAACCCCCGGCATTTCCAACTGGGATTTCACCGAAGTTCTGTCCGGCCTTGAAGCCGGCGAAACCGTGGTGGTGAATGTGGACCAGGCCGGGATAAAAGACGGGGTCAAGGCCATTCTCCCGGGTGGAAAAAAGTGATCCGCCTCTCAAATATCGACCGGGTTTTCAAGGTGGGGGAAGAAGAGGTCTATGCCCTGAAGGATGTCAACCTGGAATTCAAGCCCGGCGAGTATATTTCCGTCATGGGGCCTTCGGGCTCGGGAAAATCCACCCTGCTCAATATCCTCGGCCTCCTGGACCGGCCCACCACCGGCACCTATGAATTTGAAAAGGACCGGATCACCTCTCTCTCGGACGAGGCCCAGGCCCTGGTCCGGAGAAACCGGATCGGTTTTGTCTTCCAGTTTTTTCACCTCATCCCCAGGCTCACGGCTGCGGAAAATGTGGAGCTTCCCCTGATCCTGGCCGGAATGGATCCAAAGGAGAGGAAATCCCGGGTCGCCAACGCCCTGGAGGTCCTCGGACTGAAAGACCGGGCCAGGCACCGGCCGGACCAACTTTCCGGCGGTCAGCGCCAGCGGGTGGCCATTGCGCGGGCCACCATCATGCGGCCCTCCCTGATCCTGGCCGATGAACCCACGGGCAACCTGGACCGCCATTCCGGCAGCGATGTCATTGAAATCCTGGAAAATCTTAACCGGTCCGGGATTACGCTCATCATCGTCACCCATGACCCGGCCCTGGGGAAGCGGGCCCGGCGAAGCATTGTCATGACCGACGGCCGTATCCTGTCCGACAGGCCACCGGACCCCAGTTCATGAAAGCCGGAAATACTTTTATATTCAGCCTGCGGGCCCTATCCGGCTATCCTGCCCGGACCTTTCTGGTTCTCCTGGCCATGGCCATGGGCGTGGCCTCGGTCGATGCTCCTGACCTCTCTGGGGGAAGGGGCGAGGCGATACGGTCAACCGGGAA
>JAAUSZ010000171.1 GCA_012031875.1 Desulfobacula sp. | reverse complement strand
CTGGCCCAGAATAAAAAGAGATGGGGGACAAAGGCGAGGCAGGACACCACGGCCAGGCTTAGCCCTCCCCAAAGTCCGAAAAAAAACAGCGCCGATGGCAATGGGAAAATAACTGAGCCTGCGGTAGGTGTCATGATAAAGGCCCAGGTGGCCGGGGGTGAGGGCATGAAGCAGGCCGATGGCGGCCACGGATGCCAGGAGAAAAAAAAATACTAAAAATTTTGTTTTTGGTTTCATCGCCGCCCCCTGGAATTGAACCTTTGGATATCCTTGCCGGTCCATGATATCGGATTCTATTTTTCAAATCAAATTTTTAATTAAAACCGTCAAAACCTCTGGAATAAAAAAACAAAGACTGGTAAATAAGAAAACACGACATGACACCAAATCCAAAGGAGGCACATGATGAGGTTAATGAAAATAATTCCGGTCCTGACCCTGTTCATGCTTCTGATATTGCCCCTGACCCCGGCAACGGCAGATGACTATACAGACACCATTGAAATATTTATCAAATCCGATGCCGTAAAGCCGTTTTTCAATGAAGCTTACGGATATGCCGTCTTTCCCCTTGTCGGAAAGGGAGGCATCATCCTGGGCGGGGCTTATGGGGCCGGCCGGGTGTACCGGCAGGGGGATATTGCCGGCACAGCCACCATGTTCAAGGTCAATATCGGGTTTCAACTGGGGGGCCAGGCCTTCCGTGAAATCATCTTCTTCCAGGATAAACGGGCCTATGACGAATTCACCAGCGAAGGCTTTGAATTTGACGGCTCCCTTTCCGCCGTCGTCATTACGCTGGGAGCCCAGGCCCAGGCCGGAACCCAGGGAAATACGGCCGGTGCGAGCGTGGGGCCGGCCACCGGGGCCCAGGCCGAAACCAGCTATACCAAAGGAATGGCCGTATTTGTCCACACCATCGGCGGCCTCATGTATGAGGTCTCCATCGGCGGCCAGAGATTCTCTTTCTCACCCGTCAACTGATATCTGATTTCACCGCGCCCTATCCCGGTTTTCCATCCGGATAAGGTGCGGTGATTTCTTTGGGATAAACCGCCATCCATCCGACACAGATCCTTCAATTCAAAAAAAAACTCCTGGCCTGGTATGGCCGGCATCACCGGAAACTACCCTGGCGGGAAACCCGTGATCCCTATCCCGTATGGATATCCGAGGTCATGCTCCAGCAGACCCAGGTCAAAACCGTCATCCCCTATTTTCTGAATTTCATGGACCGGTTCCCAACCCTTGAGGCCTTTGCAGGGGCCGATCTTCAAATCGTTCTGAAGCTGTGGGAGGGGCTTGGATACTATGCCAGAGCCAGAAATTTTCACAGGGCGGCCCGGATCATTGTCCGGGAGATGAAGGGGGTTGTCCCGGATGACGTTCAGGCATTTCTAAAGCTGCCCGGCGTGGGAGACTATATCGGCTCCGCAGTCCAGAGCATAGCCTTCGGCCAGCCCCTGGCCGTTGTGGACGGTAATGTCAAACGGGTCCTGGCCCGTCTTTACCGGAGGGAGGACCCAGTCAACACAGGGAATTCCCATGGGCCGTTCCAGGCCCTGGCCGACCTCCATCTGGACAGGCATGACCCGGGAACCTTTAACCAGGCCATGATGGAACTCGGGGCCCTGGTCTGTTCTCCGAAAAACCCGGACTGCGCTGCCTGCCCGGTGTCTGAATTCTGTATGGCCTTTCTTTCGGCCGCGGTGGATCAATTTCCCAAACGGGCGGCCTCCCCGAGGGTTCCCACCGTCCATATCGCCGCGGGCATTGTCCGGAAAAACGGCAGGGTTCTCATCACCCGCCGGAAACTGGACGGCCTCTTGGGCGGGCTGTGGGAGTTTCCCGGCGGGAAATTGGAAAAGGGCGAAGAGGCGTCTTTGGCCTGCATCCGTGAGATAAAAGAAGAAACCGGCCTTGCCGTGGGGATCGAGGCCCACCTGACCACCATTCATCACGCTTATACGCATTTTAAAATCAAGATGGACATTTTTTATTGCCGGTATATTTCCGGCAGAATCCGGTTAAACGGCCCCATGGATTTTAAATGGATCCGGTTAACGGAAATAGACCAATTCGCCTTCCCCAAAGCCAATCTGAAATTTATCCCCCTGATTTGTGAAATCAAAGAGAAATAACACCGATTTGGATAAAAAAAAATAAATCCCCGTCATAAGTTCAAAGGCCGGAATAAAACGGATAAATATAAAAAGGCAATTGAATTGATCCATAACCTGATTAATATATGCAAAGGAGGCGGAGTCGGGAAATGGTGACATGATATTTAGAAAAAATACGTCCAGGGATGAGTTTAAACAGCTCTCCTACCCCCACATGAAGTTATTGTACAATGTGGCGGTCCGGTATTGCGGCAATGCATTTGATGCTGAGGATATCGTCCAGGAAACATATTTGGCGGCCTTTAAGAATTTTCATCAATTAAGGGAAAAATCAAAATGCAAATCCTGGCTCCTGAAAATATTGAGAAATAATTTTCTGAAAAGCTATCATAAGCACAAAAGCATGCAGAGACTCAATGAGACTGACTATATCGAATTTCTGGAAACCGGTATGGCCGGGAATGAGGCCGACACCCGGCTTTTCTCAGAGTCCGGCCGCCAGGCGGTGCAGCAGGCCGTTGACCGGTTGCCGGTAAAATATAAGGAAATTCTGACCTTATATTATCTGGATGAGATGCTGTACAAGGATATTGCAGAGTCCCTTGACATCCCCATCGGAACGGTCATGTCCCGGCTGACCCGGGCCAGGGAAAGACTCAAACTGCTGCTCCTAAAACAGGCCCGTTCGAAAAAATAAAAAACAGGATGCCCCGGGGCTTTAAAAAACCTTTGATACCTGCATAACCAAATGAATTGTAACCAATTTCAAGACTGGCTTTTGACAAGGGACGTGTTTTCAAAAAATGAACCGCCTGAAGCGCTCACTCATCTTAACACCTGCACCGCCTGCAAAAGGCTTTATATGATGGACCTTGGCCTTGAAGAACACCTCCGGGCCGGTTTTCCCGAGCAGGAAATGCCTAGGGGCCTTGCCGACCGGATTGATATGGCCCTTGATCAGGAAAAGGTGCCGCTTCAACTGAACAGGCCTTTTCTTGGCGCCTTGGCGGCCCTCATCACCCTGACGGCCATCCTCTTCTTTTTTATGAACTCAAACAGGCCCTTCCGGTATGAGAGCCTTGATCATCTGGGCGAGACCGCGGTGCTGACCCATCTGAAGGGGAATACCGCCATGTCCTTTACACCGGACAAACTGGATGAAGCCCTGGCCACAATGGGAAAAGAGCTTGAATTTGATGTCATCCTCCCTGATTTATCGAAAAAAGGCTATACCCTCCTGGGCGGAAGGCTTTGCTTTGTCGGCAAATGCAGAACTGCGTACCTTTTTTATCAAAAAAACGGGCAAACCGTTTCTCTTTTTATCCTGAACAATACCCACCTGGATTTTAAAATGGCCGAGGGCAGGGAAGCCCATGTTGAGATCAAAGACTGCCGGGCCGACATCTGGAAAGAAAACGGGCAGGTATACGCCCTGGTGTCATCCTCCTGACCTTCAAGGCCCCGGCGGCCTCTTTCCGGACCCGGTAATTTTCGCTGCTGCCGGGGATTTTAAACCGGCCGGCCGGGTTTGGTCTTGACAGGGAGCTAGTCTTTTGTGGTATAAAGGATATCACAATGTAGCATAGGAGAGGATAGCATGATCAAAATCGTATCCATAGCCGTGAGCCACAAAAAGGGAACGATCAAGCACTGTATTGACACCGCCGAACTCTTGGAAAACCACGGCATCAAAGGGGATGCCCATGCCGGGGACTGGCACCGGCAATTAAGTTTTCTGGCCTCGGAAAGCATTGAAAAGGCCGGCTCTGAAGATTTTAAACTGAATTTCGGGGATTTTGCCGAAAATATCGCCACCACCGGTATTGACTGGAAAAATGAGCCTGTTGGAAAAATTTTCCGGCTCGGGGAAACCGCGCTGGTGGAAATCACCCAGATCGGGAAGGAATGCCATAAAAATGCGCCATATATTACCGGGCAGGGGATTGCATTATGCCCAGGGAAGGTGTATTTGCTAAGATTCTGAAAGGCGGCGTCATCCGGGTCGGAGACCGGATTGAACCTGCCGGCCTTTAAGGGAAAACCATCGGACCCGGGACAGGACTCCCAAGGAAGAACAATGACCTATACCGTTGAATTGAAAGACGCCTTTAAAAACTATACCTATGACCAGGACAAGGTCATGTCCCCGGAAGCAACCGTGGCCGGGTTTAAGGAAAAAACCGCCCGGTTGAACCTTGATATCCTGAGCCGGACAAGGCGCATCGATAACGGCAGGCTGGATATTCCCGTGTTTTTCAGTGAATGCGGCAGTGACGCCGTGGATGTCATCGGCACCAAAAAACAGATGGGCAAGGGCGGAACCCCGGCCCAGTCCGAAGCCAGCGCGGTCATGGAGCTGGCCGAACGGTTCAGTTTTTTTTCCTTTGTCAAAAATGAACAGAATTTCTTTTACGCAACGGCAAAGGAACTGGGCGACAAGGCCCTTTCCTATGACCGGATCATCCAATCCGTCCATGATAACGAAGCCGACGCCCTGGCCGTCAAACCCGTGTTTGAGGATCTTCCCCTGAAATGGACCAAGGGCTATAGCCTGACCCGGAAAGCAGAGGTCCTGATCCCCTTTGACTGGTTTTATATGATCAATGAATTCAACGGGCCCAGCGCCGGCAACTGCACGGAAGAAGCCTTGAGCCAGGGCATCTGCGAGCTGGTGGAACGCCACACCTCCTCCCTGGTCAGCCACGGCGGATTAAAGGTGCCGGGCATCCGTCTGGATTCATTTACCGATCCCCTGGTCCGTGAAATGCTGGATAAATATAAACGGCAGGGCATAGAGGTTTACGCCTCGGACTTTTCCCTGGACACGGGCATTCCCACGGTGGCGGTCCTGGCCTATGACCCGTCCACCTTTCCGGCCATGAGTGAAATCGTCTGGACCGCAGGAACCTCCCCTGATCCGGAAAAAGCCATGAGCCGGGCTTTGACCGAAACAGCCCAGCTTGCCGGAGATTTTAATTCAGGCTCCAATTATGTGGCCAGCGGCCTGCCCAAATTCACCCGCATTGAGGATACGCGTTTTATTACCCATCCCGAAACCTGGTTCCGTCCAGGATCTGCCCGACCTGTCCAGCAACAATATCCGCATCGAGGTGGAGAACCTGATCCGGGCCCTGGCCGAAAGGGGCTTTGAAGTCCTGGTCATCCGCACCACCCACGACCGGCTCCAGATTCCGGCCTTTTATGCCGTCATTCCCGGCGCCCATTTCAGGGAAAGGGCCGTGGCTTCCAGCGTGGGCATGTTTACGGCCCGGCTCATCACGGAAAGTTTTGATCCGGCCCCGGCCCTGAGAAAACTCAGCGCCCTGGAAAAGCCCTGCCCGGACAATATTATACCAGCTTTTACCGGGGCCTCATGCGCCATGCCCTGGAAGACCGGGAAAAGGCCTTAAAAGAATTTGAGACAGCCCTGGAACGACAGCCCGTGCGGCTGAACCTGCCCGATATCTATTCCTATATGGGGGCCTGCCAAAAAGACCTTCAGCAATATGAGCAGGCCATTGAAACCTGCCGCCTCGGTCTGGACATCGATCCCCAGCGGCCGGATATGTTCAATACCATGGGCTTTTGCCGGTTTATGCAGAAAGACCACAGGGCGGCCCTGGCCTGTTTTGAAAAAGCCCTGGAAATCGACCCCTCTCTGGCCCTCAACTATGCCAATATCGGGTCCTGCTACCGGGAACTGGGGGAGATCAAACCGGCTGTCCAATATTATGAAATGGCCCTTGAAATTGACCCTTCCATTGAATTTGCAAGAACCAATATTGAAAAATTAAAAACCGGGTAGCCTTTATCAAAAAAGGGGAACCGCCATGTTTCTTAAAAAAACACCGTCGTGGAAAAAAAGCTGGTGACTCCGGCCGATGTGTTAAAGAAAATCGAACCCGGCATGAATATTTTCATCGGCACCGGGGCTGCCGAGCCCCGGACCCTGGTGAACTGCCTCATGGATGAAAAGGGGTACGCCCTCCAGGACCTGACCCTGATCCAACTGGTCAGCTTCGGGGATGCCATTTCCTATAAGGCCCTTCAATCCAGGCGCTTTCGCCTGAAAACCTTTTTTTCCGGCTGGGTGTCGGCGGAAGCCATTGCCGCAGGCCGGGTGGACCTGGTGCCGTCCCGGTTTTCCGCCATTCCCTCCCTCATGAAGGACGGCCAGATCCCCATTGACGTCGCCTTTGTCCAGATCACCCCGCCGAACCGGGCCGGGTATTGCAGCCTGGGCGTGGGGGTGGATGTGGCCAGGAGGGCCATGGATAAGGCAAGCCTGGTGGTGGGCGAGATCAACCACGATATCCCCTATACCATCGGGGATACCTTTGTTTCCTTTGATGATTTTGACCTGGTCATTGAATCCAATGTCCCGCCCTTTTATTTTCCCCGGTTTCCCGTGGAGCCCGTATTTGACAAAATCGCCGCCAATGTGGCCTCGGTCATCGAAGACGGAAGCTGCCTGGCCTTTACCTTCGGCCCGATTTTTGAGGCCCTGCCCAGACACCTGGCCGCAAAAAAAGAACTGGGAATCCATAGCCCGTTTTTTACCGATTCCCTCATGGACCTTGTGAAAAGCGGGGCCGTCACCAACCGGCGCAAGGGCCTTTTCCGGGGCAGGTCCCTGACGGCCTATGCCCTGGGCACCAAAGAACTGATGCAGTTTCTGGACCGGAACCCCATGGTGGAATTCCAGAGCATTGACAAGGTTTTCAACCCCATGGAAATCGGGCGCAACCATAGATTTGTGTTTGTTCTTCCCGTCCGGCGGGTGGACCTTTCCGGCCGGGTGATCCTGCACAGCAGCACCGTCAATGTCACGGCGGGCCCCGGCCAGATGGCGGATTTTTTCAACGGGGCGGAAATCTCCCAGGGCGGCTATACCATCGTAGCCCTTCCCAGCCGCAACCGGGAAGGCAAACCCAATATCCGGCTCTCGGTGGAAGACCAGCCCGATCTCTTGAGTCTGCCCGAATCCATTGATCTTGTGGCCACGGAACAGGGCATTGCCCATTTGCGGGGCAGAACCCTTCGGGAAAGGGCCCAGGCCCTCATCGAAATCGCCCACCCCGAGGATCGGCCCCTTCTGGTGGAAGGCGCCAAAAAGATCAATATCCTCTACAAAGACCAGATTTTCCTGGCCGACAGCACCCATTTTTATCCTTCGGACCTTGAAACCCGGCATACCTTTAAAAACAATTTGAATATCCGGTTCCGGGCCATCAAGCCCTCGGATGAAGACCAGATGCGGCGGCTGTTTTACCGTTTTTCCGACAAAGCCATCTATTACCGGTATTTTTCCCCCATCAAAACCATGCCCCACGAGCGGATGCAGGAATATGTCAATGTGGATTACCGGGATGTCCTCTCCATTGTGGCCCTCATCGGCGAACCCGGCCAGCAGACCCTCATTGCCGAGGCCAGATACGCCCGCCACAGGAATAAACCCGTTGTGGACGTCGCCTTTGTCGTGGATGAAGAATACCAGGGCTACGGCATTGCCACCTACCTCTACCAGATGCTGGCCAAACTGGCCAGGGAAAGGGGAGTCCAGGGCATGACCGCCGATGTCCTGGCGTCCAACCGCTATATGCTGAAGGTCTTTGAAAAGGGCCCCTACCCGGTCCAGGCAAAAATGGAGCAGGGCGTCTACGCCCTGACCATTGATTTATCCAAGACCAATGCCGGATAACCCGGCCGGGCTGTGGGCATAGGCGGTGAAATGATCCCCAAAAGCCTATCTTTGTCTTGACTTGACAACTTCCGCCAATTCTCGCGGAGTGCCTGTCTTGTAATTTATGGCTAACCCAACATTGAAGTGCAGGAAAAACTCAGGATAGCCTTCCAACGGAACCCAAAACCCCACGGCTTCGCCGTCAGGCAGAGGGATATGAACAAATTTTGCTTCCCCCGACGACAGGGCTTTATCAGCGAGGCACCCTTTGTGGGACTGAGGTGGACCAATTTGGGCACAACTCATTCCGGGTTTAATAAATGCCATTGCCTCGGCAGCCTTGTTTATAGCCATAACCTGCCTGCTTTTATGGACAAGCATGACATTCTCAGGGAACATTCCCCACATCAAATGAAAGGACTCGATTACATGCTCCGGAAGTGATGGGTTTGTCTGCATTAGCGTACTCCTTTTGTGATATTGACTTTCCATGTGTAATATTGACTTTCCATGTGTCTCTGATACCATTGTCATAATTGTTTGTAAATGATGCAAATATGCAGACACTATTGTTTGAAATGAGATGGTATAAATATGCGTAAACTACTGTCAGACGTTCCCTATTTTCTGGAAGCAGCCAACTGCCCCAGTTTTACCCAGGCAGCGGAAATATTGGGTATCCCACTGGCAACGCTTTCCCGTCGGATTGCGGCAATGGAAAAATCATTGGGAGTACAACTGTTTTTTCGCAACACGCGAACTGTGAGCCTTACAGAAGACGGCAAAGACTTCCTGGAAAGCTGCAAGATTATTATGGCTGAGGCCAATGGGGTCAAGGAGCGCCTGACGCAAAGGCAGTTGGAGCCGACTGGCCCAATCAGGCTCTCCGTTGAGGCTTTTGTCTATCACTGTTGTATGCATGGAGCACTTGGGGTTTTTGTGAAAAAATACCCCAAAGTTGAATTACACACTATCTTCTCTACGGAATGGAAAGACCTTCACCGGGAACCGTTTGATTTGGATATTCGGACTGGGCCCGTGCCGTATCCTGAACTGAAAGCTCGGAAGCTTTTCTCTATGCAACCAGCTCTATATTGCACATCGGCTCTTCTAAATAATTACCCCTTGCCGGAACATCCCAAAGATTTGAACAAGCTGCCGTTTATCGCGCAAACCATTGAGGGGCGTCATACGGCTACATTCACCAAAGAAAACAACATTGAAAATGTGGCTCTTCACCCCAAACATACAGTGCAAAGTGTTGGGCTCGCCCTAGAATTATTGCTTGCTGGGCAAGGTATGGCTTCGGTCATACCACAACTTGCTAAGGCATATGATCGGAAAAAGGAGTTAATTCAGCTATTGCCTGATTGGAGCATGGCTGAAGTTGATATCAACCTCGCGATGCCGGCAAATAACATACCGAAACGCATACGCTTATTTGTAGACCACTTAGTAGCGCACTTTCAAAGTCTACAATAAGCACCTGATCCTCCCCCCAAAAATCTGGAGACAGGGTTAAGCCACAAATGAAAGAAAGGCCAGGCGCCCGGCTGGAGCAGGATAAGCCTACCCGAACCGGCCGGTGATATAGTCGTTGGTCAGTTGATGGAGGGGGGAAAGGAAGATCTGGTCCGTGGGGCCGATTTCAATGAGGTCGCCCATGTGGAAAAAGGCGGTGCGCTGGGAAACCCGGGAGGCCTGCTGCATGGAATGGGTGACGATGGCAATGGAGTATTCTTTTCTCAGTTCATCGATGAGGTCTTCGATGACGGCCGTGGCAATGGGGTCCAGGGCTGAACAGGGTTCGTCCATGAGGATGACTTCAGGGTTTACGGCAATGGTTCGGGCAATGCAGAGCCGCTGCTGCTGGCCCCCGGAAAGCCCGGTTCCCGGCTGGGTCAGGCGGTCCTTGACCTCATTCCAGAGCCCTGCCCGTTTCAGGGACTGCTCCACCAGTTCGTCGGTTTCCTGGCGGTTCTGCACCAGCCCGTGGATTTTCGGGCCATACGCTATATTGTCGTAAATGGACTTGGGAAAGGGGTTGGGTTTTTGAAAAACCATCCCGATCCTGGCCCTCAGGGGCACCACATCGATTTTTTTGTCATAGATATCCGTGTCGTCCAAAAGGATGGTGCCTTCCACCCGGCAGCCTTCAATGGTATCGTTCATCCGGTTCAGACACCGGATAAAGGTGGATTTCCCGCATCCGGAAGGCCCGATCATGGCAATGACTTCATTTCTGCCGATGTCCAGGGTGACATTGTTGATGGCCTTTTTTTCACCGAACTGATAATAGACGTTCACATTTTCGCAACGCATCCGGAAATTGGGGACTTTTGCCTGGCCGACGGTTTCCCGGACATTCCGGTCCACCAGTTGGCTTTTTCGCTTTCCGGGCAGGGGGTTTTCCGTCATTTTCGTTTCAACCTTATGGGTTATGGTTTCACCGGCCTGATACATGATGCAGCCTTTATATATACCGGATGGAAAAGATTTTCCATCCGGTATGGGGAAAAAATTATAAATCCGAGATGTTCAGCGGTGTCAGATTGTTGGCAATACGCTGTATTTTTTTCTTTCAGCCGCCGGCATGGGGATGGAGCCCTTTGTCGGTCAGGTAGCCTTCATCTCCCCAGGCTTTTTCACTGGTGAATTCTTCAGGT
>JAAUSZ010000170.1 GCA_012031875.1 Desulfobacula sp. | reverse complement strand
TCAACCCCCAAACCGTCTTTCTTTTTCTGATCCTGATCCCGGCCATTCTTTTAAGAATTCTTGTGGAAGAAAAACATTGGTCACTATAAATGGTTATAAAGAATATGCAGATCACAAAAAAAGACTGATCCCCTTTGTCTGGTAATGGGGCGGAAGCCGTTACTCTTTTGCTTCCGCCACACCGTTCATCAACCCCGGGATATGCTCCAGTTCATAGCGCAGGAACAAGAGCAGGGGGATGGCCAGCATCAGTCCGACAAGCCCCAGAAGCACTTCACAGATCACAAGGGAGGTGAGGGACACCACCATGGGCAGGTTTACAATGCCGCTGATGATCTTTGAATTCAGAAAATATTCAAGTTTGTGGATCACGATGAGCAGCGCCAGGCAGACGCCCGCCGCCCATATCCCGATGGAAACAAAGGCAATGGCGGTCAGGATGGTATTGGAGACCAGATTCCCCACCACGGGGAAAAGGCCGCAGAAAAAAATGAGGCCGATCAGCAACAGGGGATTGGGAAGGTGAAGCCAGAAAACAATGATGCTGGAAATCACCGTATTAATCAGGGAGATGATGATCTGGCCGCCCATCACCTGCTTAAAATAAAAATAAAACACCTGAACCCGGAGTTCCACAAAGGTAAACAGGAAGAACATCATGCTCCCGGGTTTTCTGGCAAAGACCTGGCCGATTTTCCGCTTGTCGTGGTAGAGCAGCAGATTGATGACCAGGGCAAAAACAAAATAAATGGCCCCGATATAGGCCGATGTAAACCGGTTCATCAGAAACTGGATGCTTGCCGTGGTTGCCGTCACAACGGCGGACCGGACTTCTTCAGGGTCGATATATTCCTTGAGATTCCATTTTTCGCTGGCTTTTGAATATTGGAGGATGACTTCTTTCTGGAATTTTGCGGCAATGGTCGGGAGCTTTTTTCCGATATCCGGGATGATTTTATACGTCATCAGGATGATGAGAAAGATGACCCCCACATAGAGGATGGAGAAAAGAAAGGCCTTTGGCATGAAAGGAATCAGGCGCCGGACGTCATTGGTCAGAAAATCCGATATCAGGTATAAAAATAAAAAGGAAAGGACAAATATGAATAGATTGGAAATCCATGCCAGAACCAGGATAAAGGCAAGAAAGGAATAACCGGCGATCAGCGGGTGTTTTTCAAGAAAAAGATTGGGCCTTTTTCTCCATATTCTCTCGGTTTCGGATTTGAATCCGGCGCTGTATTCCGGGATATCCAAAAGATCCCTGTCCCGGACGCTTTTCGTTTCATCACCCTGGTTCTTTGCCATATCAATACCCTTTTATCTCTTCCATGGATCTTGGGTTTGGAACATAGCAGAAAATCCGATGGTGGTAAAGAGAGGCCGACGAATTGAAAGAGGATTGAATTTAAAAAATCAGTATGGGTTGACAGGGGAATGGAATTCATGGAAACTGCAACATTAAAAAGGAAGGTTATGGAAGATAAAAAAAAGAAAAAAAATATTTTGATCCGGATACTGGAATGGATTTCCCTGGGCAATCGAAAGGCTGCGGAAAAGGGTACCATCTGCCGGTCCTGAGTCAGAAAAAGATGAGCCGGGGCCCGGCTGAACAAACCTGCAAGAGAGAGAGATGCAAAGCGCCAGGATAAAAGACAGGATAAAAGAATTGTTGCAGCGGATTAATTTCATTGAAGCGGATATGGATATCCAGAGGCAGATCCTTGCGGCGGTTCCTTCCGGCAATCAAAAAGAGATGGAAGCGGTCATCCGGAACATTGCGGCATTGAAACAGCAGATTCACGGCTTGCGGCTGGACATCAAAAACACGGACGAGGCGGAATATAACCGCATCATCGCCATTGAAGAAGCGGCCGGAACCTTTCGCCGGATTTCACGGGACAAGCGGTTTGTGCATGTGAACACCCTGAATGAAACCGGGGCCTGTTATATTACCATGATTGACGGCACCCGCCTGGACTGCCTGGTTGCGGCCAAAGAAGAAAACGGGAACTGGACGGTGCTGACCCTGGACGGAGAGACCCGGGAATATCCGGGCGGATTGATAAAATAAGGAAACAAAAAAATGAGACACCCGAGTTTAAAATTATCCGGATGCGTTTTTTTTTCAACGGCTGTCCTTTTATGGGGTTCAATGCAGCCGGTTTCTTCCGAAGAAATGATTCATATCGACCGGTTTATTTCGCCGGAAGTCTGCGCCGGCTGCCATTCGGAGATTTTTGAACAATGGGAAAATTCCATGCACCATTTGTCTCATCGGGACCCGGTGTATACAAGGGTCGCCCCATTTTTCCGCCAGGGCCTCACCGATGCCGGAGAAATAGAAGAAGCCGAATCCTGTGTCAAATGCCATACCCCGGTGGGAAACCGGACCGGCTTTCCCATGAAACTCTCCGATGATCTGTCCAAGACCCCGGAAATTGCAACCCTGGGCATTCAATGCGATTACTGCCATTCCGCCGAATCTATCACAAGGATCCACAACAACGGCCTGGTCCTGAAACCGGGCATGGGGAAGATGATCCGGGCGTAAAATTAGGACCCTTTGACGATGCGGAGCCGGATTATCATGAGGCCCGGTATTCAAAACTCCATACCGAAGCAGAGATCTGCGGCACCTGCCATGACGTGAAGCATGTGGCCTTCGGGACCAACCTGGAAACCACCTATACGGAATGGAAAAACAGTCCCTATCGTTCCGAAGATCCGGCCAAAAACATCCCCTGCCAGGGGTGTCATATGTATCAAAAGCCGGGAATCCCTGCCACAGGATCAACGGACCGGCCTTTAAATCCGGGTTCCGCCGCCGACGACAGCGTGGACAGGCCCCATATTTTTACCCATTATTTTGTGGGGGCAAATTCATATGTGCCGGGGCTTTTGAATGATACGGCCAAGGCCGGGATGGCGGTCGAGCGGCTTCAGAATGCCGCAACCCTGTCCCTTGATACATCCAGGATCAAAGATAAAACGCTTTCCGTTACAGTGGCCAATACAGGCGCCGGGCATTCCATCCCCACGGGAGTGGCCGATCTTCGCCAGGTCTGGCTTGAAATCACAATAAAGGACAAAAGCAATCAAACCGGCTTTCAGATGGGCGTCCTGGATGACAAACAGGAACTGCCGGAAAATACGATCGTTTTCCGGGTGGTCTTTGGTGACGGCAAGGGAAACAAGGTTGTCAATATCGCAAAGGCCCGGGAGATCCTGAAGGATAACCGCATCAAGGCAAAAGAAAAGGTTACAGAGCTTATCTCCCTGCCTTCTGCTCCTGAAAAGGGCAGCCGGGTGACGGTGCGCCTTCTCTATCGCAGCATGGACCCGGCTTTACTGAAACAGATCCCCGGAGATCCCTTTAAACCCTTGCCTGTGGTTGAAATGGCAAAGGCTCAGGCCAAAATTTAAAAGGGCCAGAAGCTGTTATCGTTCCAGACCGTCTCCATCAGGGAGGCTTCCAGGGCCATGAGTTTTTTCAAATGGGTGGTTTCCCAGGTGGACAGCCAGTGGTAAAGCTTTTTTTCTTCCGGATCAGAGGTTTCTTTGGATCTGTCGGCATAGAGTTTGACCGCTTTTTCCTCAAAGCTGATGGCCGCCGTAATGGCCGTGGCTTCAAACCCGGCGGCCTGGATTTTATGCTTTAAGGATTCATCCAGGATATCCGGCGCCTTCACCCGGCTTGCGTCATTCTCAAAACCGCCCGCCGTGAACAGGCTTGTGCTCATCAGGGATTTGAACTGCTTTTCCAGAATATTCATATGTTCCTGCTCATCATTGGCCAGATCCTTGAAAAATGCCTTGACGGCTTCATCCCTGGCCGATTCCATGGCTTTTTCATAAAGGGCCTTGCCTTTTCTTTCCATGAGAAAGGCGTTTTTCAATATGGTCAATGCGTTTGATTTTTCCATGGGGCATCTCCTGTTGAAGGTTTATTTAGGGCAGGATATCACAAGGCAGAGAACAATATCAAGGCGGTCTTTTTTGAACCAAGGGATTCTTTGTTCGGGAGAAATATGATATTGAAACCTGAACACGGAAAGGAGTCGGGGGAGATATGCCGCATAAAAGAATAGACCAAAAAACATCCCGGACGGCGGAATGGACCTGTATTTCCAGGGCTGCCTCAGCTCTTGAGGCCGACGGCCCCTACCGGGGTGATGATCATCTGGCTCTGCGGCTGATTCCGGGGCTTCTGAAAACCGGGTTGCAGATTCCCTGGGTCCGGCGGTTTTTTATGCGGGTCATGGCGCCCAAAGGAATTTACGAATATACCATCGCCCGGACAAAATACATGGATGGGGTTTATCAAGAGGCCCTGGCCAAGGGATTTGACCAGATCCTCATCTTTGGCGCCGGGTTTGACACCCGGGCCCTGAGGTTCGAGCGGGAATCGGGCCATACCCGGATCTTCGAGGTGGATGCCGCAGTGACCCAGGCGGCAAAGCTGGGCCGGTATAAGGAAAAGGGAATTGAGGTCCCGGCCCGTGTGTGTTTCATTGCCATGGATTTTGACCGGGAGTCCCTTGTGGATAAACTTGAGGCCGCAGGATTCCAAAAGGGCGGCAGGACCCTTTTTATGATGGAGGGGCTGCTCATGTACCTGGACCCGGCCTCCGTGAAAAAGACCTTCCAGACCATTTGTGACTGCGCCGGAAAAGGCAGCGAACTGGTGTTTGATTATGTGAGGGCTGAGGTTTTCCGCAATCCGCAAGGGATTTACGGGGGAGCGGAAATTTTAAAATCAACGTCAAAGGCGGGGGAAACATGGCGGTTCGGGATGGACGAGGATCAAATAGCCCTGTTTTTAGAGCCCTACGGATTGACGCTCATGGACCATAAGAATGCCGAAGACCTGAAAAAGCAATATTTTACAGAGAGGCCCGGAAAAATGCCGGGCCCCATCAACACCGCCCATAACCTGGTAAGGGCGGAAAAAATTTAGGAGGCCTGTGACCACCCTAGATATGATCATTATTGCCCTGGGCCTGGCCATGGATGCCTCGGCCGTCTCCCTGGCCGCGGCGGCGGCCGGTTTTGCCAAAGACGGGCGGGCGAAATTCCGCCTGTCCTTTCATTTCGGGCTGTTCCAGTTTATGATGCCGGTATTGGGCTGGCTCATGGGCATGGCCTTTGTATCCTATTTTAAATCCGTTGACCACTGGATCGCCTTTCTGCTGCTCGGCTTTGTGGGAGCCCGCATGGTCCGGGAGGGCATGGATAAATCTCCTGAAATCCGGAAAAAAGATCCCTCCCGGGGCATGACCATGGTCATGCTCAGCATCGCCACCAGTATCGACGCCCTGGCCATCGGGCTCAGCCTGGCCATGCTGGAGGTGAATATCCTTTACCCCAGCATCATGATCGGTGTGATCACGGGCGGGCTGTCCCTTCTGGCCATCAAAATCGGCGCAAGGCTGGGGATGGCCTTTGGAAAACGCATGGAGATTTTCGGGGGACTGGTGCTGATCCTGATCGGCTCCCGCATCCTTTTTTCCCATCTGACCCAGGTCTGATCCTATTTTATAATTTAAAAGCCTGCCCCGACAGGCAAAAGGCGGAATCCAATGGAAATCATCCCTATCCTCTCCAGGGAATTAAACCTGGCTCCTGAAAACGTTTCATCGGTAGTGAAGCTGCTGGAAGAGGGGGCCAGCCTTCCCTTTATCGCCCGGTACCGAAAAGAGCGGACCGGGTCCCTGGATGAAGTGGCCATCGGCTTGATCCGGGACCGCATGGACCAATTAAAGGCCCTTGATGAAAGAAAAACAGCCATCCTCAAATCCTTGACCGAACGCGAGCTTTTGACCCGGGAGCTTCAGGCTGAGATTCAGGCGGCGGCTTCCCTGACCGGCCTTGAGGATCTCTATGAAAAATACCGGCCCAAAAAAAGAACCCGGGCCCAGGATGCCCGGGAAAAAGGCCTGGAACCCCTGGCTGGATTTTTATTGAAACAGTCGGACCAGGACCCTCTTTTGGAGGCGGAATCCTATGTCAGCCCGGAAAAAGGGGTGGATTCGGCCCAGGACGCCCTGGCCGGGGCAAGGGACATCATTGCGGAAACCATGAACGAAGACGCCGATATCCGGGCCAAAATCCGAAACCTGTTTATGAATACGGCCATGATCCAATCCTCCGTCAAAAAAGGAAAAGAAGAAGAGGGGGGCAAAATTCAAGGATTATTTTGACTGGTCGGAGAATGCCTTTAAGGCCCCTTCCCACAGGGTCCTGGCCATGTTCCGGGGGCAGAATGAGGAAATTCTT
The DNA here is from genome assembly GCA_012031875.1 of Desulfobacula sp. GTDB lineage: Bacteria > Desulfobacterota > Desulfobacteria > Desulfobacterales > Desulfobacteraceae > Desulfobacula. Next base: position 4,250 of record JAAUSZ010000170.1, on the reverse strand, counting down.
CTGGTCCATGTCCTGCCCGATGAGGGCCAGGCCCTGTCCCTCATCGAAGCCCGGTATGTCAAAAACGGATCCCAATCGGCCCGGGAAGTCCGGGCCGCCGTAAAGGACGGCTATAAGCGCCTCTTGTCCAAATCCATGGAAAAAGAATGCATGGCTGAACTGAAAACCCGGGCCGATGACACCGCCATCGGTGTCTTTGCCGCCAATTTAAAGGAGCTGTTGCTGTCCGCCCCCCTGGGCCAAAAAAGAATTCTCGCCCTGGACCCCGGTTTCAGAACAGGATGCAAACTGGTCTGCCTGGATGCCCAGGGAAAACTCCTGCACCACGATGTCGTCTATCTCCACGACACGGCTGCCGGGAAGAAGACCCTTCTCAAGCTGGTGAAGGCGTATCAAATTGAAGCCGTGGCCATCGGCAACGGAACCGCCGGAAGAGAAACAGAAGCCTTTGTCCGGGATCTGGGCCTGGAGACTCACATTCCCATTGTCATGGTGGATGAAAGCGGAGCCTCCATATATTCGGCATCGGAACTTGCCCGCCAGGAATTCCCGGACCACGATATTACGGTGAGGGGGGCTGTTTCCATCGGCAGAAGGCTCATGGACCCGCTTTCCGAGCTGGTGAAACTGGACCCCAAATCCATTGGGGTGGGCCAGTACCAGCATGACGTGGATCAGAAGGCCTTGAAAAAATCCCTGGACGATGTGGTGATCTCCTGTGTCAACCAGGTCGGGGTGGAGGTGAACACCGCAGGCCGGGAACTGCTGGCAAGGGTGTCCGGGCTCAATGATACCATCGCCGGGAACATGCTCCTGTTCCGCAATGAAAACGGCCCCTTCCGGTCCAGAAAGGCCTTTTAAAGGTGCCGCGCCTGGGACCCAAGGCCTTTGAACAGGCGGCCGGGTTCCTGAGAATCCATGACGGCGACCATCCCCTGGACAGAAGCGGGATCCATCCGGAATCCTATGCCGTGGTTGAAAAAATGGCCAAAGATTTAAGAATAGGGGTTCAGGACCTTTTGATGAATCCGGAGCAGATCGCTAAAATCGATCTGAAACCCTATGTGACCGGATCCATCGGCCTGCCCACCCTGAAGGATATCCTGAAGGAACTGGCCAGCCCGGCCGGGACCCGAGAAAACAGTTTCAGGCCTTTCGTTTTGACGAGACCATCCATGAGATCAAGGACCTTGCGCCGGGCATGAAAATCCCCGGCATCGTCACCAATGTCACGGCCTTCGGCGCCTTTGTGGATATCGGGGTCCACCAGGACGGCCTGGTGCATATCAGCCAACTGGCCGACCGGTTTGTGAAAAACCCGGCCGAGGTCGTCAAAGTCCGTCAGGCTGTGACCGTCACCGTCCTGGAAGTGGATGTCAAAAGAAAGCGCATCTCCCTTTCCATGAAAAAATCTTAATTTTCCAAGATACCCGGCACAAATCAATGGGCTTGTTAAAGCAGCACCAATGATTATTTTATAGCGGTAAAGGAGGTTGAAATGGAAAATATATCCCATATACAACCCTTTGAAAAGATGCTTCCATGGAGCTTCGTTCCTCCTGCCGCCGACCGGGGAAAAAAGCGAAAAAAGAAATCTGCCGCCGATCCCCGAAAACATTTTTCCGTCCTGTCCCGGCTCGTGGAGGATACCCATCTGAGCCTGGTTGCAAAAGAATCGCCCTTCAGGCTCTGCGTGTACCGGGAAAAGGAGGAAATCCTCGTGGACATCGTCACTCTGGACAAAACCAGGAAGATCAACCGGCTTTACAACCGGACCATCACCCATAACGATATGGAAACCCTGGGGCGGCAAATCCACAGCGGCATGGGACTGATTCTTGACTATACCGTATGAACGGAGGAATACCCATGATATCCATAGATTCAATCAACCGGTTTCCCATAGAAAGTGTACCGGTGCAGATAAAACCGCCCCCATTGGCATCGACAGACACGGGCAATGAGGTCATAAGGGGTGGGATACAGGTTTCAACAACGCTAATGGATGCCTTTCTGATGAATCAACTTCCCGAAGGCCCGGTAAATGAAATGAGCGATATCCTCCGGCACATCGAAGCCGTTGCCCTCCAATCGGCAGAGCTGGGACAGACTTTTGAAAATCTCGAATTGCTCCAGGCTGGAATTAACGAAGATTTATCAAACCTGGAAACCGTTTTAAGGGAATTTTCCCAGGATGATTTGAAATTGTTTGCCGCCGTGTTCCAGAATCAGGCAGTGGTAGGGCCGGCTAATTTCGATACGAATCAGAGCGGTTTCAACTCTGACTTTTTTGGGAATCAGGGATCCGGGGATTTCCTGGATAATTTATTACGCCTGAATATAATATCGCAATCCGGTTTGTTGGATGCATTAGGTCTAACCGGAAGCATCATCAATATTTTTTCTTTGAGAAATTCCGGGGTCGGTTTCCTCGAATCCCTGCTGGCCATTCTGACTGACTCCGGTTCCGGTTCTCCGGACAGTGAAAGCCCGGAACCGGATACGGAGAATACCACAACTCAGGAGTCTGCCGGCATCGCTGATCGTCAGGCAGAGGTATCGGTTACCCCCGAGCGGTTAAATGCGAGGCCATTAACAATTGTCGACCTGGCCGGATAAACAACAGCGATGCTTTTGACACCCGGATTGCCGGGTGTCAGGATATTTTTACGATTTTGCCGCCTTTATATTTTAAACTGCCCGATCATTTGATTTAAATCTTCAGCCAACCTGGAGAGTTCCCGGGCGCTTTCATTGACCTGGGCGCTGCCGGAACTCATCTGTTCCGCGTCCTGACTGACCTTTGAAATATTCAGGGCGACTTCAGTGGTTGCTCCTAGAATCTGGCCCATATTGTCGTTGGCTTCAGTGACGCCTGAAGCGGCCTGGCCCACGTTCTTTGAGATTTCCCGGGTTGTGGCCGATTGCTCCTCAATGGCCGTGGCCACCGTGGTCATGATCTCATTGATCTCATTGATGACAAGGACAATCTCTTCAATGACTTTGACCGAATCGGCCGTGGTAGTCTGGACGTCGGAGATTTTGGTATTGATTTCGTTTGTTGCCTGGGCTGTCTGCTGGGCCAGGGTTTTTATCTCACTTGCCACCACGGCAAATCCTTTGCCGGCTTCACCGGCCCTGGCCGCTTCTATGGTGGCGTTCAATGCCAGAAGGTTGGTCTGTCCGGAAATATCGGCAATGGTTTCCGTGACCTTGCTGATTTCTCTGGCGGCATTACTCAGGTGATTTACCTTTTCCGACACCTCTCCTGCGGTTTGGACGGCTTTCTGGGTGATGGCATTGCCTTTGGCGGTATTGCCGGCGATTTCCTGAATGGTAGAGGTCATCTCTTCTGCTGCCGAGACAATCATCTGGATATTGTCCGAGGTATTTTCCATGGCCGAGGATACATTGTTCATATTGGTACTCATTTCTTCTGCCGCCGCAGCAACGGCATGGGAGTTCTCAGCCGTATTCCCGGAATTCAGGGTCATCTGATCCGAAACAGAGGTCAATTGTGTGGATGCCGAGGCCACGGTATCGGCATTGGCGCAACGTTGCCGATAATACCCTGCAATTTCTGGATGAACTGGTTGAAATAGCGGGCCATTTCTCCTATCTCATCTTTACGCTCTGCATCCAGCCGTTTGGTCAGATCCCCTTCCCCCTGGGCAATATCCTGAAGCATTTCCGTTGTGCGTTTCAGCGGCTCCAGAACACTTTTCATCGTCCAGAAGCTGAATATCAATGTAATGATGACAAGGACGATAATGGTGACTCCCACACCCATCTGGATCTTTTCCACCCCATGAATAACCTTTTCTGTGGCGGCCTTGTCTTTTTCCGCGGCCTGTTTGCTCAGTTGCGTCACGGCCCCGAACATCTCCTGAAACCGTGGTGATGCTTCCCGAATGAATATCAGGTTGGCCTGGGCCTGTTGACCAATCAAGGCCTGATCCAGCACTTTCTGGTTGATTTCCAGCAAGGCTTTCCATTTGTCGCCCACCTCGCCGGTTCCTGTGCTTTCAGAAGCAACAAGCCCGTCGACCTCTTTTTTGATGGCGGTATAGGTATCCAAATGGGACTGTAAAAGGTCCAGATCTTCCTCAATGAGAATTTTCTGTAAGGCGCCCTGGGCATCCGAAGATCTCTGGATAATGGCGATGAGATTCCGGTTTGATCCATGGACTCTTTCAAGAGGATAGCAAGGCGGCCATTGGAACTCCATAGAACGGAGAAAAGGGATGGCG
>JAAUSZ010000169.1 GCA_012031875.1 Desulfobacula sp. | reverse complement strand
CTCGGAAAAATTGACTTCCCGGTTATACTCATTGAGTAATCTGAGCTTGCCTTGTTTTCCTGTAAAATGACGGCAGAAATGATTTTCTGCTGATCAATATATTCCACAATATTCCCTGTATTCATGCCAGAGACAATATCAGGAAGGGGGGAGGTTGTCAAATGAACTCAGAGGCCCCAGACCCTTGAAAATTAGCGCCGGATGCAATAGGATAACCCCGTGTGAACATGATCATTAATGGGAAGATGCTTTGAGAAAAAGAAATAAACACGAGCTGCCGGTTTTTCATTCGGATGAGGATTTATTGAAAGCCTTTGAAAAAAAATCCCAGGATGAAAACAATGAAGGGCAGGGACCCCGGCCGGACGAAAAAAAACCGGGAACCCAAATGAAAAATGAGATTCAGACAGGGGATGAGCCGGAAGAGGATTTTGAATCCCTGCTGGAAGAATCCTTCCGGAAAAGCAGGGCCAGGCCCTTGAAAAAACCGGCGCCCATACCTCCTGAAAAAAGGCTCAAACGCTATCCGCCGCCGGAAAAATCCCTGGACCTCCACGGATATAACGCCATCGGAGCCGAGGTGAGATCCAAATCCTTTATTCACAGTTGCAAACAGCAGGGATTTTTCACCATCCGGATTATTGTGGGCAAGGGCCGCCATTCGGATGAGGGAGCGGTCCTGCCGGACGTGGTGGAAGATGTGGCCAAGGAAATGAAAAAACAGGGCCTGGTCCTTGGGTTTGACTGGGAAAACAAGGTCAAGTCCAAAAGCGGGGCCTTGATCATATATCTGAAACAGTTTGAACGGTTTGACGGCTGAATTTTATCTTTTGAGCTGGTATTTTATGACGGCTTTTTTATGCTCTTCAAAGGTTTCTGAAAAATAATGGGTGGTATCGTTTTTTGACACAAAAAAAAGATAGGGGGTTGTTGCAGGATAGAGGGCGGCCTCAAGGGATAAGGCGCCGGGGTTTGCGATGGGGCCCGGCGGAAGCCCGGTGATCTGATAAGTATTATAGGGAGTAAGGGTCTGAAGGTGAATTTTTTTGATGTTCCCGTCAAAATTTTCCAGGCCGTATATGACGGTGGGGTCGCTTTCCAGCCTCATGTTTTTTTTTCAGGCGGTTGTGAAAGACGGAAGAAATCAGGGGCCGTTCGGAAGGCTCCCCGGTTTCTTTCTCAATGATGGAGGCCAGGGTGAGAATTTCATGGACCGAAAAGCCGAGTTCCCTTGCCCTTTCCTGCCGCGCTTTCGTGAATACGGATTTGAACTGCCCGGCCATGGCAGCGATAATGTCTTCACAGGACGTCTGCTTCGGGAAAAAATAGGTGTCCGGGAAAAGATAACCCTCCAGGGAAGGGGCGGAGATGCCCAGTTTTTTGATCAGGGGGGCATGCCGGCAGAGGGCCGTGAATTTTTCTTGGGTGCAGAAATTTTCCTTTTCCACCAGGGCCCCCACCTCCCTGATGGTCAGGCCCTCAGGAAGGGTGATCCTGTAGAGTTTTACCTTTCCTTTGACAAAGATATCCAGGATCTCTTCCGGGGATTTGGATGCAGACAGGAGATATTCTCCGGCCTGGAGTTTTTCCCGGCCTTTTTAAGTTTTGTGTATAGGGAAAAATAAAGGCTGTTTGAAATTATCCCCTCTTTCTCAAGCCGTCCGGCAATGGTTCTAAGCCCCTGGCCCGGTGGGATGGTCATGGTTTTTTCAGGCGCGCCGGGGATAAAGGGGCGTTTTATAAAAGAGGTGAAATCAAAAAAAATATAAACTGCTGCGCAAAGGTCAAAGATCAAAAGACCCGCCGCGGCAAGGATGAATATTTTATACCGGTTTTTTGTCATGAAGCGCCCTGAAAAAGGCTGAAGGGTATCTTGCACAGATACCCTTCAGCCCCTATTCACAAATATATTTCAGAATCCGTGTCAACCCGCTTTTTTGGCCATGGGGAAAACAATATCCGGATTATAGCAGATGCGGCAGCAGTTAAGGCATCTTTCCGCTTCCCTGTGGGCCTCGGTTTCAGGAAGCACCAGATCGACTTCGATAAAGGAATCCAGCCTCTCGCCGACAGGCAGTTCCGGCTGTTTGGCCCTGGGGGTCTGCTTGATGCCGTCCACCTTGGTGAAAATGGATTCATGGATCCGTTTTTTCTGGAGTGAATCCTTTACCGGTTCAACCGCCTCCCCTTTCAGGAAAAGATCAATGGACCGGGCTGCACGCCTTCCGCCGCCGATGGCGTCCACCACCAGGGAAGGCCCGGTGGCCGCATCCCCGGCCGTGAAGATGTAGGGAATGGAGGCCTGGAGGGTGGCGGGGTTATTGTCGATGGTATTCCACCGGGTCAGCTCCAGCTCCTTCATCCGGTGCTGGGGGTCCTGGTTCTTAAACGAAGCGTCCGGGGACTGGCCAATGGCCGAGATGACCATGTCCACGGCCAGCAGGGTCTCGGAGCCTTCTACAGGTTCCGGGCGGCGGCGGCCGCTTTTGTCCGGTTCGCCCAACTGCATCTTGAGATATTCCAGATGGGTGACCTTGTTTTGTCATCCCCGACCACGCGGGTGGGTGCGGCCAGGAAAACAAAGTCAATGCCTTCATGCTCCGAGGCCACGATTTCAACTTCATTGGCCGGCATTTCTTTCCGGGTTCTCCGGTAGACCATGTAAACCTTATCCAGGCCCAGGCGCAAAAGGGTTCTGGCGCAGTCGACCGCGGTATTTCCGCCGCCGACAACGGCTGCGGTCCGGCCCAGCTTGATTTTTTCACCACCGGAAATCCGCTGTAAGAAATTGATACCGGTATAGCATCCGTCCAGGGTTTCCCCTTCTATGCCCAGGGAGAAATCCTCCCACGCGCCGACACCCAGGAAGACCGCGTTGTAGCCGGCGGCCATCAATGAGCCCAGCCCGAAATCAATGCCGAATTTAACATGGTTAAAGGATTTGATGCCCAGGTCCAGGATGCCCTGGATTTCCCAGTCCAGGACTTTTTTGGGAAGCCTGTATTCCGGGATGCCGTACCTGAGCATGCCGCCGAGTTTGGGCATGGCCTCAAAAATATCCACCTGGTGGCCGATTCGCCTCAGGAAAAAGGCGCAGGATAAGCCCGAGGGTCCGCCGCCGATGACGGCTATTTTTTTGCCCGTGTCCGGCGCGCATTTGATGGGAATCCGGGACCCGGAGTTCATTTCATAATCCGCGACAAAACGCTTCAACTGGTTGATGGAGACGGGTTCATCCTCAATGCCCCTTCGGCATTCCGTTTCGCAGGGATGGGGACAGACCCGGCCGCAGGCCAGGGGCAGGGGGTTTCGAAGACGGATGGTCTGGACCGCTTCCTTGTATTTGCCTTCCCTGAGCTGGTTGATATAGCGCGGGATATTGATCTCGGCAGGACAGGTCTGGGCGCAGGGCGCGAGGGGATCATGTTTCTGGTTGAATTTCATGAGCCTCTCGGACAGGGTCTTGACCTCGATGATGTTTTTGGGGCAGGCCTTCTGGCAGGCCCCGCAGCCCACGCATTTGTCTTCGTCCACCACGGGATGGCCCTTGGGTCCCATGGCAACCGCGCCGAACTGGCAGGCTTTGACACAGTCGCCAAGGCCGATGCAGCCCACGGTGCAGACCCGCTTGCCGCCGAATACCACGGCCATGGCCTTGCAGGAGGAAATTCCCATATAATGATATTTGTCCGCGGCCCTGAAACCGCCTTCGCACATATTATAGGACAGGGGGGCTTCTGCATTGCCCACTTCAACGCCCATGACCTTTGCAACGGCCTCGGCCCCGCTCTTACCGGCCACAATGCAGAGGCTTGCCGCCTCTTTGCCCGAAACAATGGCCGCGGCCGCGGCCGAGCATCCGGCATAGCCGCATCCGCCGCAGTTGGCTCCGGCAAGGCAGCCTTCAACCATTGCGATCCGCGGGTCCTCATATACATAAAAGATCTTGGAAGCCAGGCTGAGCACAATACCGCACACCGCGCCGATGCCTAACATTAACAACAGAGCTGGAATCATAGTATCACCTTATCGTGTTAAAATAGTCTCTCATCATTGACCCAAAAAACCAGGGCATTATTCCACGGCTTATACCATTCCCTTAAAGGACATGAAGGTCATGGCGATTATCCCGGCCGTGATGAGCCCGATGGATACATCCTGCAAGGGTTTGGGGACCCTGGCCAGGAGAATCCTCTCCCGGACGCCTGCAAAGAGGATCAGGGCCAGGCCGAAACCCGCGGCATAGGCAAAGGAGGTCACCAGGGATTCAACAAAGGAATAGTCCTCCTTGATATTGATGAGGCAGACGCCCAGGACGGCGCAGTTGGTGGTGATGAGCGGCAGAAAAATGCCGAGGCCGGCGTAGAGGGCCGGGATGCTTTTTTTCAGGAACATTTCCACAAACTGGACCAGGGCTGCAATGACCAGGATAAAGGAAAGCGTTTGCAGATATTCAACATGCAGGGCCTTTAACATATACTGATTCACAACCCAGGTGATGGCTCCGGCCAGGACCAGGACAAAGATGACGGCCATGGCCATGCCGATGGCGGTTTCCATTTTTTTGGAGGTCCCGAGAAAGGGGCAGTTGCCCAGATACTGGGCCAGGAGGATATTGTTGATAAAGATGCAACTGATGACAAGGACAAATAAATCACCCATAATAGGATCTCCTTTTATTTTTTACCGATGAGGTTCATCACGCAGAGCATGAGTCCAAGCCCCACAAAGGCCCCCGGAGCTTCCAGAAGAAACCGGAAAGGCATGAAATCGGGCCCCATCTGAAACGCCGCGGTTCCCCCCCAGAAGGTCAGAGTTCCGTTGCCCAGAAGTTCTCTTACCGCGCCCAGGGCGGCCAGGGAAAAGGTATACCCGATGCCGATGCCAAGGCCGTCGGCTATGGAAGGAAGGGGTCCGTTTTTGCCGGCAAAGGCTTCGGCTCGGCCAAGAACGATACAGTTCACCACGATCAGGGGAATAAAGATCCCCAGCTTCAGGAAAAGTTCATAAGTATAGGCCTGCATTAAGAGTTCCGTAATGGTCACAAAGGTAGCCACGATAACGATATAGCAGGCGATCCTGACCTTTGACGGAATGACATTTCTGAGAAGGGAAATTAAAAGGTTGGAGAAAACCAGGACAAAGGTGGTGGCAATTCCCATGCCGATCCCGTTTTCAACGGATTTGGTTACCGCAAGGGTGGGGCAAAGGCCCAGAACCAGGCGGAAGGGAGGGATTTCAGCCCAGAGCCCTTTGGTAAATTCTTTTACTAAGGATTGTGCCATGTTATAGTTCTCCTAAAATTTCTTTAATTCATCTGTTTAACGATTTCAGGCTTGAGTGTCCGGTAGATTTCCTTTGCCTGGTTTGCAGCAACACTCACGGCCTTTGAGGTTACCGTGGCGCCGGACATGGCGTCTATGGCGCCGCCGTCGGCTTTAACGGAAAAATTGGTGTCCAGTCCCTTTCCGGCAAACTGGGTCACAAAGGAGAGGTTGTCTTTGGCCCTTGACCCGATGCCCGGGGTTTCGGAATGGGTGGTGACCCTCACGCCGACGATGGTATCGGTTTCCAGGCTGATTCCCACCATGAGCCCGATAGATCCGCCAAATCCTGTGCCGCTGGTTTCAAAGGCAACCGCCTTTGATCCGTCGGAAAGCTTTCCGGGGAAGACCTGCAATTCAAGATTTTCCCCTTTCACGTTAAATCTTTCAGCCAGGGGGTCATTGGTGGTTTCCGGGAAGATGCCTTTGATGGCCGGGGCCTTTTGAAATTTTAGGACCTGATTTTCGATCTGGACCTCGGTTTTTGATTTTACCGCGGCAAGAAGGCCGCCGGAGATGGTTGTTAAAACCGTTAACACAACAATCATATTAATCATTTCACGCATGGCGCACACCCTTTCCCAAGGCTTTTGGTCTGATGGTGTCAATGAGAGGGTTCACAAGGTTCAACAGGAGAATTCCCAGGATGGTACCATCTTCGTAAACCCCGATGTTTCTCATGAGGATGATGATGAGCCCGGCGAAAAAGCCGAAGATGAGCATGGGGATCCGGTTGACCGGAGAGGATGAATTTTCCGGGGCCAGAAAAAATGCCCCGAAAAGCGTATATCCCGAAAACAGGTGAAGCATGGGACCTGCATATTTGTCCGGGTTTGAGAGGTTGAAGCACAGGGCCGTCAGAATGATCCCGGCGATGAATGAGACCGGGATTTCCCACCGGACAAAACCTCTCAGGATGAGGTAGATTCCGCCGAGGATGAGGCCGAGGCCGAAGGTGGCGCCGATGGCGCCCACCTGTTTGCCCATCAACAGGTCGCCCACCGGGAAAAGATCGGAGACTGCGAGGGCGCCCTTGGCTTTGACGGCGGCCAGGGGGGCAAGGGCGGTGAAACTGAAATCATAATTGACATAGGCGGCATCAAAATCAAGCAGGATTTTCCATGAAAGCCCCAAAATGGCCATCCCGATGAGGGCCGGATTAAAGGGATTGGCGCCGATGCCGCCGAAAATCATTTTTCCGAGGACCACGGCCAGAAAGGTTCCGGTGACGACCAGCCACCAGGGAGCGGTTGCCGGAAGCATCATTCCCAGAAAAAGGCCGATGACCGCGGAGTCCAGGTCATGGATGGATGCTTTTTTCCCGGAGAGAAGGGTGATGATGAACTCCCAGGCCATGGCCGTTGACAAAGACAGGGCAAGCACACCCAGGGCCGGGCCCCGAATTGAATAAGACCGAAAATGACGGCCGGAAGGGCCGCGATCATCAGATTCAGGTTTGTCTTAAAAAGACTGTCTCCATCATGCCAGAAGGGCGCATGGGATACGATGAGTTTATTGTTATTCATGGGCAGTCTCCAATCTTAAGCATCTGCATTAAGTTTTAAAAGCTCGTGTTTCCCAAGCCGAATATACTGATAGATGGGGATCCTTGCCGTACAGACATAGGCGCAAAGACCGCATTCAATACAGGACAAAAGATCATAGCGGTCCGAGGCATCCTGGTAAAGACCGGCTTCAAGATAACGGACCAGGATGTTGACCGGTATCCGGGCCGGGCAGACCCGGATGCATTTGCCGCAGTTAACGCACGGGTTGTCGGATAATTCGGGGACAGTATCCCTGTCCTGGACAAGGACGGTATCCATGTCCGGCTGAACCGGGTGATGGACGGTATAGGTTGAAAAGCCCTTCATGGGCCCGCCGATGATGAGTCTGTCATGGTCGTTGACATGGATGCTGAAGGTGTTGAAGATTCTGCGCAGGGGGGTTCCAATGGTTGCCGAAACCCGGTAGGACGTCCCCTGTTTGCCGATCACCGTCAGGATCTTCTCATGGCCCGCGGTTTTGGTCCGGTAGGCACGGGCAAGGGAAACCACGGCTTCCGCGGACATGAAACAGATGCCCATATCTTCCGGTCTCTTGCCTGCCGGCAGGACCATATTCAAATGATCTTTCAGGATCATCGGGGGCAGGTTGGAAGGATAAACCATGGAGGTTCTGAACACCTGGGCAAGATCCATCTCGCCCTTGACATTCAGGTTTTCCGGAAGGGTCATACAGAATTTGCGGATAGGGCTGATCCGCTTTAATACCTGGATTCCCTCTTTTATCTCATCCATGAATTTTAAGGCGGTATATTGCTGTGTGGTGGATAAAAGATCTGCATCGGCGCAGGTGATGACAATGGTATCAATCTTGGTGTCCGGGTCAGCCAGGGTTTTCAGAGGAGGCGCTCCCGGCAGGTTCTCAGGTATTCATCGGCCGAGGCAAGGGTATCCTCCAGTTCATATTGCAGGGCCTCGGTCCCGGCTGTTTTTGCCGGATCAGTGTGGATGACGACATAGGTGGAGGTATTTCCGAAATCATCGGAATAGGTATCAATGGCCCTGATGGCGCCGGCCACGGGAGAAACGGCATACTCGCTGCTGTCTTTGTAAAGACGGAGTTTTCCTCCCTTGTCAACCGTGTCCCCTGTTTTTATGAAGGCTTCCCTGGTGCTGTCAATGGGATCATGCAGCAGCAGGATGAGATTGGAAGGCACAGGTATGGATTTCGGCTCTTTGGGATCAGGCTCCGGAGTCCCATAGCCGAGCCTTGGTCGGGTCAATGCGAAAAAAGGTCGTTTAATCATAATGAAGTCCTTGTTTTGTAAAAAGCTTTGTTCATTAGATTACAGGTAATAAGGAAATTATTACCTATAATGAATGACAGGAATTACATTCTACCGGACCCGAGCCGCGTTCTTCATGGCAGCCCTTGCACTGGGAATGAAAGGCGTCAGCCCGTGACGGCATGCTCTCATCACCGGTTTCCTGATGACATTGACTGCAGTTGTAGGTTCCATCATCATTATGATGGCAGTCTATGCAATCCAGAGAATAATTGCCGATGTGTCCGGAATGGGTGAATAAAACTTTTCCGCCTTTGTTCTGAAACATCAAACGTATCGGTTCTTCAGGTGCAGGGGGAGTAAAAGAGGCATAGCAGATGATTCCGGTGACCAGAAAGATGACCATTATCGATATCGCTATTTTTAGGTCTCGTTGTGATGTCATAATACTTCTCTCTTATCTTAAAGGGTTAGAGTTCACTCGACAAACCCACAACTAGGGTGCGTATATATTATATTGCGGTTAGGTTGGCAAGGGGAAAAATGATATTTTCAGGAGAGGGAACAGCCACCGGAAACAGCGGTGGATTGTTTTCTGACAAGGAAGGGTTTATAGGACTCACGGGTTGAAAGCGTTGTGCTTTTTTCCGGATAATGAAAAAGGCGGCGCAGAAAAACAGACTTCCCGTAACAAGGGACAAAAAGGAGGGGCTTATACGAAGATAAGAGGCCATGGCATTGCCGGCAAAGGCCCCCAGAATCAGGAGAAAAACGGGGAAGAGATATAAGAGAAAGGAAATGATCAGCAGGGAACTGGTGTTAAGTCCAATGACCACATGATCCCCCTTTTGGACCTGGAGGGTATTTTTGACCTGCAGGATCATTTCCTTTTGGCCATGGTGGGAGGTTCCGCAACTGTCCTTTGAAGAACAGGATTCGCAGGAGCCGGATCTTATGGTCCGGACCCAGGCGATGGAAGAATCGGCCTGGGTGACGATTCCGTTTTCAGTGATCATGACTCAGAGGCTTTGCTCAGGCGACAATATTGACAATCCGGCTGGTTTCATACGCCTTTGCAACACCCTGTCCGCCTTGATCAACAGGGGCTGAAGATTGGGTTTTTAAATTTTCCCGGCTGGCTTCAGAAGCCATCCTCTCCCGTGCTTCCTCGGTAAGGGAGACTTCAAAAGCCTTTTGGGCGGCATTGGCATTTTCCTTTGCCTGAACTGTTTTCGATGCTTCCGGATTCTGATTTTGAAGCTGGGTCTGATCAACCGGCGGAGTCGTGTTCCGGGTATCCGTGTATGCGGAAGCCCCTTTTAAACTATTGATGTCCATGGTTTTTCCTCCCTTGTGTCCGTGTGCTTTTTTATTTCCCAAAAGAATAAACCTGTTCCGGGAGGATGTCAAATTTTTTTCAGTGTTTTTCCCTTGACAAAAAAAATGGACTGATATACTCTCTCCAGGTCCTTAACAAAGGCGCTGCTCCCCAGTAGCTCAGTTGGCAGAGCAATTGGCTGTTAACCAATGGGTCCGCGGTTCAAGTCCGTGCTGGGGAGCCAACCCAATAAAACCTATCCCGATAAGGCAACTTATCGGGATTTTTTATTCATCCCATCCGATATCCCCGTCCAAATACAGCCTGATAAAGGCAGCCCTGGATAACCTCATTTTGAAGAGCCGGAAAAATTAGCCCGCGGATTTTGACCAAGGAGCTTGACTTTGATTTTTCCTTGAATTAGTGTCAAAAAGCTAGAAATTTTGACTAAGAGGCTTAATTTATTTGAAAAGGAAGAGGTTTATGGAAGAGAACGGGGGTGACCCCGCAAGCCTGGATAATCATCTGAAATCACGATTGATTGTTGACATGCTGACCCGGCTGGCCGTTCACTATGGGTTCTGGTTTACGGAAGTCAGGCATCAGATGGGCATGGATCGGGCCCTGGAGGTTTTTGAAAAAGCCACGGAAAAAAGTATTTCTCTGGGGTTGAAACGATTTGCCGATATTTTTGATTTTGAGCTTGAAAACGGTTTGCCCAAGGCATTGCTCAATATGGAAGAGTCAAAAATGGATGAATTCATGGATGCCGTGGCCAAAACATGGCTGGCCAATGACGGGATGTGGTTCCAGGCCATTGAATTCAATCACGGTATGAACGAGGCCAAGCGCTGCAATGATTCCTGCTGGGCCCAGTTTTCACCCTACGAGGCCTTTGCCGTGAAACGGTTTTTAAAACTGGGTGAGCCCTGCGGCCTTGAGGGGTTGAAAAAAGCCCTGAATTACAGGATGTACTCGGTTATCAACAAACAATCCATCGTTGACGAAGGGCCGGATAGTTTTGTATTTCAGATGAATGATTGCAGGGTCCAGTCGGCAAGAAAGAGAAAAAAAACTGGAGGATTACCCCTGTAAATCGGCCGGGCTTGTGGAATACAGCTATTTTGCAAGGGC